>NZ_QREH01000001.1:2560517-2880581 GCF_003386075.1 Citricoccus muralis | reverse complement strand
TGCGGCCGGGGCGAATTCGATGCCGTGACAGACCTCGCCGAGGCCTACCCACTGCGGGTGCTGCCGGACGCTGTCGGCCTGGCCCCCGAGGGGCGGCAGTATCTGTTGAAGTACGCCAACCTGAACTTCCAGGCCATGGGCCCTCGAGACGATGCACTCTACGAGGAGGCGGTGGTCCAGGCGGCCGAGGCCACGGAGTACGTGGAATGGCAGATGCGCCGCGAGAACCTGGACCAGACCAAGCTGGCCGGAAAGTTCTTCACCGCGGCGGACGAGGGTGCCATCACGGAGGAGACGGCCGGACTGCTGGTGCGGACCTTCCTCTCTGCCGGGTTGGACACCACCATGCTCGGGATCGGCAACGCCTTGCTGGCCCTGTCCCGCACCCCGGACGCCTGGTCCGCCCTCCGCGAGGACCCGTCCCTGGCCCGCACGGTCTTCGAGGAGACCCTGCGCTGCCATGCCCCGAGCCCCTACATCGGCCGGACCGTGGGCACGCGCACCGAACTCGGCGGCGTGGTGCTGGAACCAGAGCAGAAGATCATCAACTGCCTCTCCGCCGCCAACCGGGACCCGCGCCGCTGGACCGACCCGGAGGCCTTTGACATCACCCGCGACGTCCGCGGCCACTCGGCCTTCGGCTACGGCATCCACGCCTGCGTGGGCCAGATGATGGCCCGCATGGAGGCCGAATGCCTGCTGAAGGCCTTCGCCACCCGCGTGGACTCGTTCGAGGTCACGGCCGAGCCAGTGCGCAAACTCAACCACTGGCTGCGCGGCTACACCTCGATGCCGATGCGGGTGACGCTGAAGTAGTTGTCCACAGCCACCATGGTGATGAGTGCAGCCGATGCGCCTTCCGCCAACAGGCGGCGGGCATCATGACAGCTGCCGGCGGTTCAGCGTGGACACTGCGACGATCGACGCGATGAGTATGAGTACGCCGTAGCCGAGTGCGATGTGGTCGGGGGCGACCGACGCCGCCATTCGGCCGGCCACAAGACCGGGGACGGCCGCACCAGAATACGAGATGAGGTAGATGGTCGCCAAGAGTCCCGCTCGGTCGCCGGCCGAGACGCCGGCGAGCCCGGCGCGCATGCCGCCCGCGTTCGCGGCACCCTGCGCGATACCAGCGACGGGGCTGAGGAACAGGCCCACGGCGAGGACCACCAGCACTGCGGCGACCACCGAGTAGATCAGGATGCGCGGGGCCGGCTCGAACTCGACCAGCGTCCCCGACAGCAGGGCTCCGACGGGGATCGCGACGGGCCGGCGTCCGAGATGGTTCGACAAACGGCCCGTCGTGGCAGGCGGCGGGAGATGCCAGTGGTCGTGTTGAGGCTGCTCACGAGGTCGCGTCGGTGCTGCGGGTGAGGTGCTCGAACGCTGACACGTCGTCGGCGTCGGCCGCGGCCGCCTGCTGGAAGCCAGCGAGGGCGTCGGTGCCGAGGACGAGCAGCTGGGGCTGCTCGGAGGCGTCGACCGCCTCGACGATCGCGGCGGCGGCCTTGGCCGGCTTGCCCCGCTGACGGCTGAGGCCCGAGTCGCCGGTGCGCCCGAGGACAGCGTCGTACGCGTCGATCGTCGTCGACGACCGTTCGGCGGACCGGCCGCGGAAGTCCGTCCGGAACGATCCCGGCTCGACGACCACGACGCTCAGTCCGAAGGGCGCGACTTCCTTCCGTAGCGCTCCGGAGAGCCCCTCGAGCGCAGCCTTGGCTGCGGAGTACCAGCCCCCGCCTGGGATCGGGAAGCGCGCACCGACGGAGCTGACGTTGACGATGGTCCCGGAGGCGCGCCTCCTCATGCCGGGGAGGGCGGCCATGATGAGGGCGGCGGGCCCGAAGAAGTTCGTCGCGAAAAGGCGCTCGACGGCGGCCTCCTCGCCTTCCTCGACGGCGGCGGTGTAGCCGTATCCGGCGTTGTTGACGAGGACGTCGATGCCTCCGAAGCGGTTCTCGGCCGAGGATATCGCCACCTGCCGGGAGTCAGGGTCGGTGACATCGAGGGGGAGGACGACGACCTGATCGGGGTGCGCGGCGGCGAGGTCGGCGAGGGTCGAAGTGTTGCGGGCGGTCGCGATAACCTGATGCCCTGCTTCGGCGGCATGCTGGGCGAGGGCGCGGCCAAGTCCGCTCGAGGCGCCGGTGATGAACCACGTGCTCACGCGCCGGCTCCGTTGAAGTCGGTGGTGCGACTGATGTCGGCCCATGCGTCGATCTCATCGATGCGGCCTTGGAGCTCATCGCGGACGATGCTGATCGCGTCGGTACCGAGCAGCAGCCGGAAGGGGGCCTGGCCTGCGTACACGGTGTCGATGATGAGCTGGGCGGCGCGGTCGGGGTCCCCGGGCTGGGTGCCGTGGCTGGTGTCGTTCTCCCTGCGCCGTTTTCCGGCGGTGTCGGCGTAGTCGGTGATGACGGTGCGGGACTGCTTCAGTGACCGGCCGGAGAAGTCGGTTCGGAACGCGCCGGGCTCCAGCACCAGTACGCGGATGCCGAGCGGCTCGACCTCGCGACGCAAAGCGTCAGAGACACCTTCGAGGGCGGCCTTGGTGGCGGTGTAGTACCCGGAGGCCGGGTTGTATCGAGGCGCGCCGATGGAGGAGACATTGACGATGGCCCCGGACCGGCGGCCACGCATCTGGGGCAGCACCTGCTTGATCAGGTCGATGGGGCCGAAGAAGTTCGTGGCGAAGAGTTCGTCGACCTCGTCCACGGCGGCTTCCTCGACCGCCGCGCGATACCCGTGACCGGCGTTGTTCACCAGTACGTCAACGCCCCCGAACCGAGAGGTCGCGACATCGACGGCGGCGACGACCTGAGCATGGTCACCAATTTCCAGCGGCACGGCGAGGGCCGTGTCCGGGTAGGCGGTGGTGAGGTCATGGAGGTGTTCGGTATTACGAGCGGTGACGACGGCGTTGTCACCGCGGTGGAGGACGGCGCGCGCGAGGGCGGCACCGAGGCCGCTGGATGCTCCGGTGATCAGCCAGGTGGTCATGAGAATGCTCCTTATGCGTGGGCGGTCGGATCAGTGCTGTGTCCGGGTGCGGTCGAGGTCTGCGCGGACAGAGGCAGGTTCATCCTCGAGAGCGAGATTGGCGACGTCGCCGGGGCCGTCGAGGGCGCCGTCCGGGTCGGCCGGCAACGCGGCGAACACCGGCCGGAGATCGTCCTGTTCGAGGCCCCGGGCGGCGACGAGTTCAAACGTCTTGTGGGTCGCGTCGGGGTTGGTCAGGCTGTCGACCAGGACGCGGGCGATCTGGCTGCGAGCGATAACGCCGTCGGCGGGGGTGCCCGTCTGGTGGCTGTCGCCCTGTCGGCGAGCGATGGCGAGCTGGTCGTCGTCGTTCATGTCGAACCAGCCGGGACGCACGATCGTGTATTCGTTGCCGCTGGCGCGCACCAGGCGTTCCCCGCGCCGCTTCCATGTCGAGCTGTCGCGCAGCGCGGTCACGCCGATGGTCGTCATCAGCGCGATCCGAACCGGTCGGCCGGCCAGCGCGTTGAGCACACTGCGGCGCGGTCGGCGCTGCGGACGAGCGCGCGGACGCGGTGCCCACTCCGGAGGGCTTCGCCGACGACATGTCGGCCGGTGCTGCCGGTGGAACCGACGACGAGGATGGTCAGTTGAGGATCGGTCGTGAGGTTTGCCTTTCGACGAGGCCGGCGGCTAGGAGCCACTGGTCGACGTCCGCACCGGCGTCGCGGACTTCTTCGCCACGGATTGCCAGGCCGTCCCGGAGATCGGCACCGGTGTTCAGGTCGCGGTAGAAGTCTGCGGTGGAGCCGAGGCCGCTGACGGCGTAGGTCACGAACGGGTGGATCGGGATTCCGGTGAGATTGACCGCTTCGACGAAGGTCGCCATGATCATCGGCGGCTGCACGTTCCAGAGGGAACTACCTACGAGCACCGTGTTGTATACGGAAAGGTCGGACAAGGCACCGGCGATGGCGGGGCGGGGCGGGCGTCGTCATCCTGTTCGGCGGTGTTGCGGGCCACGGTGGGATCGTAGCGGTCAGAGTATGGTTCGGCCGCCTCAATGCGGTACACGTCGCAGTCGATCCGATCAGAGATCAACCTTGTCAGCACCTCAGTGTTTCCGGTGTCCAGCTCCCGGCGGCCTCCGTTCCAATAGTTCTCTCCTGTTCGAGAGAAATAGGCGACGAGTACGCGGCTGCCGGTGAAGGGTGCGGGCATGACGCTCCCAGGCGTGGGCGAGGCTGTTGATGAGGGTGGCCGCGTGCACGCGGCAAGACCGGCCAGGGCGAGCCCGGCGATCCCGCCGAGGAGGGCGCGGCGGGTGACGGTGCGGGAAGAGGTGGTGGAAAGGGTGATCATGGGTGGCAGTGGAGCGCGGCAGGAGCCGCACTCCACTGCACGTTACGCCTCGGGGATCGGGCGCCCGAAGGTTTCCAGCGTGATGTCCTCGGGCTCTGGTCCGCCGCGCTCACCGGTGTCCAGCGCGTCGATCTGGGCGATGTCATCGGCCATGACCTCAAAGTCGAACACGTCAAAGTTCTCGCCGATACGCTCCGGCTTAGTCGACTTGGGGATCACCTGGATGCCGTTCTGGATGTGCCAGCGGAGCATCACCTGCGCGGCCGACTTGCCGTACTTCTCGCCTATCGCGAGGATGACGGGCTCGTCGAAGCTGCGCTTGGCCGACTCGCGGTAGGACGTGATGCCTCCGATCGGCGACCACGCCTGGGTGAGGATGCCGTGCTCCCTGTCGAAGGCCTGCACCTCGGGCTGCTGGAAGTAGGGATGCACTTCGATCTGATTGACGGCGGGCACGATGTCGGTCTGCGCGAGAAGGTCGGTCAGGTGCTCGACCATGAAGTTACTGACGCCGATCGCGCGCACCTTCCCATCAGCCAGGAGCTTTTCCAACGCCTTGTAGGCGCCGACGGTTTTGTCGAATGCCGACGGCAGCGCCTGATGCAGGATCAGCAGGTCGATCTGATCGACCCCAAGCTTCGCCGCGCTCTTCTCGAACGCGTGCAGCGTCTCGTCGTAACCGTAGTCGCTGATCCAGACCTTGGTCTCGATGAAGATCTCGTCGCGGGGAACGCCCGATTCGCGGATGCCCTGGCCCACCTCACGCTCGTTGCCGTACGCGGCAGCGGTGTCGATGTGTCGGTACCCGGTCTGCAATGCGGCGACAACGGCGGCGACCGTCTCTTCAGGAGGAGTCTGGAAGACGCCGAGCCCGATCGCGGGGATCACGACATCGTTATTCAGGGTGATGGTGGAAGCAGTCATGTCTGCCACGCTACGTCCGACCGCGCCCGCGTGGGAGTCACCAGTGTTCACCCCCACCGCAAACACGAGTTCGTTGAAGGGGTGAATGCTGGTGACTCCCGGGACCGCCGCTTCGAGGTTTACCGTCGAGGCATGCACACCAGACATGAGGTACAGGAGTTCCTCACCGCACTGCGCGGACGCATCACCCCCGAGACGGCCGGCCTGACGGCGTTCGGTGGACAGCGGCGGGTACTAGGTCTGCGCCGCGAAGAAGTCGCGCAGCTCGCTGGAGTCAGCACCGCCTACTACACGCGCATGGAACGCGGCGATCTCAGCGGCGTGTCCGAAAGCGTCCTGTACGCCCTCGCCAACGCGCTCCAACTCAACGACGCCGAATCGCAGCACCTGTTCGACCTGGCACGCAACGCCACGGGCACGAACCGCAGACCAGACCGCAGCAAAACGGACACGCGCTTGTCGCCCCAAGTCGTCCAGCTCATGGAAACCATGAGGGACGTCCCTGTCGTCGCGTTGTCCAAGCTCGGCGACCCTGTGGGGTCCAACCGTCTCGGTCGGGCCCTCTTCCCACATCTCTTCCCCGAGAACGCCGCGCCAGTCAACACCGCGCGCTACCTGTTCCTCGATCCGAGATCTCAATCGTTCTACCCCGATTGGGATGATGTGGCACGGGAATCCGTCTCGGCGATGCGACTTCTCGCCGGTCATGATCCCAGCGATCGACAACTCACCGCCCTCGTCGGGGAACTCGCGACTCGAAGCAGCGAGTTCCGCACGTGGTGGGGCAGCCACACCGTCCGCACCCATACCGCCGGCACCAAACGCATCGCCCATCCCGTCGTCGGCGAGCTGACCCTCAGCTACCAGACACTCACCCTCCCGTCCGCCCCCAAGATTCGGCTCGCGACCTACCTCGCGGAGGCAGGATCGCCATCCGCCGACGCCATCGATCTGCTCCGCAGCTGGACGGCCACCCCCGCTCCCGCCCAAGAACCACACACCGCCTGATCATCACTCGCAGAAGAAACCAACATGAGCAGTCAAAGCCCCCGCGTCGCGGTCATCACCGGCGCTTCCTCCGGCATCGGTGAGGCAACCCCCCGAGCCCTCCACGCCACCGGCTACCGCGTCGCCCTCCTCGCCCGCCGCACCGACCGTATCCAGGCGATCGCGAACGAGCTCGGCACCGGTGCTCTCGCCATCCCCGCCGACGTCACCGACCGAGACTCCCTCACCGCCGCCGCACAACAGCTGCACGATGAGATCGGCAACACCGACGTCCTGATCAACAACGCCGGCGTCATGCACCTCGGCCCCTTCTCACCCGACCAGCGCGATGACTACCGACAGATGATTGACATCAACCTACTCGGCGCGATCACCACCACTGAGGTCTTCCTCGATCAGCTCACCGCTTCCCCCGGCGGCGACATCGTCAACATCTCCTCCGTCGCCGGCCGCACCGCCCGCGCAGGCAACGGCGTCTACGCCGCCACGAAGTGGGGCATCAACGGATGGTCAGAATCCCTCAGACAAGAGCTTCTTCCCGATGTCCGCGTCACCCTCATCGAACCCGGCGTCGTAGCAACCGAACTCCCCAACCACATCACCCACAGCCACACCAAAACCGCGATCACCGACCTCTACGACAAAGCGACAGTCACCCCCGAAGACATCGCCGAAGTCATTGCTTTCACCCTCTCCCGCCCCCGGCACCTGGCCATTAACGAGATCCTGCTCCGCCCCGCCGACCAAATCTGACCGACCCCGCCGATGTGTTTGGAACTGTAAGAAAAACGATGTGTGAGGGTCCGGCCTGATCCGAAGGGGGACGGCCGTGACTGACACACCCTTGATCGGACAGTACCGAGGCTGGGGCGGCCGAATCTCCTGCCAGCCAGCCTTCGCACCTTTCCCTCGGTCAGTATCGTTCCGGGCACACACTGAGGTGCTCCTGCTGACGGGAGTCGTCACGTCTGTGGCACTAGTGGCAAGCCGCGCAGCCATGTCCCCAGGCTAATCAGAGCACTCTACTGCCCGGGCCGCCGCGTCCAGCCACAGGTAGACAGCCCAGGCTCCCGGGTCCAGGTGTCCCTTGACGCGGTCCCCCGCGTAGCTGGAGCGGCCCCGGCGGGGGGCCATGTCCGCGGTGGCCTCGGCGCCGGTCCGGGCCGCGTCGGCAGCGGCGCGTAGGGCCACCGGCAGCGGTGCTGATCCGGCACCGGCGAGGGCCTCAGCCGCCGGGGCGAGGGCATCAAGCATGGTGCGGTCTCCCGGGCAGGCCCCGCCCAGATCCTGGATCCCGTGCTGGCCGGCGGCCAGCGCCCTGGCCCAGTCAGCGGATGCAGGCCGGTCGATGCCGGTCAGCGCCTCGGAGGCCTTCAGCAGGAAGACGGCATACAGCGGCCCCGAGGTGCCCCCGATGCTCTTGCGGACCACCGCGGAGACCCGCCGCAGCAGCAGGTCCGGACGGCACGGCAGGCTGACCTGTTCCTGGAGCACCGCGCGGGCGCCGCGGTCCAGGCTGTGGCCGAGGTCGCCGTCGCCCACCTGCTGGTCCATGGCCGTGAGCTCAGGCTCCGCGTCCTGCAACGCCCGCAGGACAGCCTCCAGCACCGTCCACCAACGTCCGGCGAGCGCCGGACCCTCCAGGCCGAACGCCTCGGCCGGCGGCGCCGCCAGGAACGGCTCGGTATTCACCCGGCCGGAGAGGGCAGGCCACGCCGACGTCTGCGCCGGCGCATCCAGAAGGTCCAGCAGGCCGTCGTCCACGGCCAGGAGGGACACGGACACGCCTTCCATCTCCATGGCCGTCAAGAAGGTGCCGGACCACGCCCGCACCACGTCGAGCCCACGCTCCTGCAACCAGGTCAGGGCGGCGTCGGCCACCAGGGAGACCTCCATCACCGAGCTGCCGCCCAGGTTGTTGACCAGCAGGGCGACCCGGCCGGCGTCGGGAATCCGGTCCACGGCCAGGCAGGCTGACAGCAACCGGTCCACGGTCCCACGGGCGGACGCCAGGGCAGAGCGCTGCACCCCCTGCTCCCCATGGATTCCCAGGCCCCACTCGACCTCATCCTCACCGAGCTCGAAGCTCGGGCTGCCGGCGGCCGGTACCGTGCACGAGCCCAGGGCCACGCCCATGGTGGCGAGGGAATCCGCCGCGGACTGCGCCGCTCGTGCCGCAGCATCCAGGTCCTGGCCCGCAGCCGCCGCGGCCCCGGCGATCTTGTGCACCAACACCGTGCCGGCGATCCCGCGATGCCCTGCGTGGTCACTGGACCCGGCGAGGGCGACGTCATCCGCCACCACGACCATCCGGACGTCGATGCCGTCCGCGCGGGCCAATTCCGCAGCCAATCCGAAGTTCAGCCGGTCACCCGTGTAGCTCTTCACGATCAGCAGCACCCCGGCCCCGGAGTCCACCGCACGGATGCCGGCCAGGATGTCGTCCACCGAGGGGGAGGTGAAGACCTCACCCGAGACCGCTCCGGTCAGCATCCCGGCTCCCACGAAACCGGCGTGCGCGGGCTCATGGCCGGCGCCGCCACCGGAGAGGACCGCCACCCGGCCACGCTCGGAGGCCCGGTCTTCCACCACCGTGCGGGAGCCCTCCAGCAGCCGCAGGCCCGGGTTCATCCGCACCAGTCCAGTCAGGGATTCGACCACGGCGTTGCGCGGGTCGTTGATGAGCTTCTTCATGCTGTCCTTCGTCTCTGGATTGGTCACTACTGATGGTTTGATGGGCCTCATGACGTCCGCCGCCGAACCGATCCGCACCCGACTCAAGCACACGATCGACCGGGAGACCTTCCCCCCGGCCTACCTGTCCCTCGTGGACAACGCCCACGTGTGGGGCGGATCGCGCCTCTACAACGAGCGGTTCGGGGTCACCTCGCCGGACTTCGCCATCCTGTCCACGCTGTCCAACCGCCCGGGATGCCAGGCCGTGGACATCTCGGAGCAGGTAGCCCTGGACAAGTCGGTGGTCAGCCGGCGGCTCCAGCGCCTGCGGGACAAGGGACTCATCTGCTGGGAGCAGGAGGGTTCCCGCCGCCGGTTGTTCCTGACTCCCCAGGGCGCCGAGGTCCACGATGCGGTGCTGCCCGTGGCCCTGGAGCGCGCCGAGCTGATGGTGCAGGGCTTCTCCACGGAAGAACGTGCGGTGCTGCAGTCCTTCCTGCGGCGGATGTACGAGAACATTCCCCTGATGAACAACCCACCCTCACTCGACAACTCCTGAAGCGCTACGTCACAGATTTTTTGGTACTTGTCGAATCGTATGTGAGATGCGACACTCGTTGCAATTGCAACTCGGAAAGTGACTCTCCCGGTCATGTTCCGCCGGACCCCGTCCGGATCACCCAAGGCAGGTACCCATGAACAGACTTCGCGCCACCCTCGCCACCGCGGCCGCCTCCATGCTGGTGCTGACCGGCTGCGGCAGCGGCACCACCTCCGGTGCCGCCACCTCGGAGGGGGCCACAGCGGGCGCCGGCTCCGCTGCGGCCTCCACCGCCTCCGGCCCCGCGGCCGACGGCGAGCTGCAGACCGTTCGCGTGGCGGCCGTCCCCGTGGTGGACGTGGCTGCCATCTACCTCGGCGAGGAGAAGGGCTTCTTCGCCGAGAAGGGCATGACGATCGACATCCAATTCACCACCGGAAGCTCGATCTCCATCCCCGCCCTGCTGCAGGACCAGTACGACATGGTCTACACCGGTAGCGTCAACGCCTTCCAGGCCCGTGAGAAGGGGCTTCCGGTGATCGCCGTGGCCGAGGGCGGCCGCACCACCGGCGAGCCCGGCGCCGACCACGGCGGCATCGTGGTCCCCGAGGGTTCGGAGATCCAGGATGCCGGCGACCTCGAGGGCAAGTCCGTGGCCGTCAACGCGGTCAAGGGGCTCCACGAGGCGGCCATCCGGCAGTCCGTGAAGAAGGCCGGCGGAGACCCGGATGAGGTGAATTTCCTCGAGCTGGCCCTGCCGGACATGCAGCCGGCCCTGGAGCGTGGCTCCGTGGACGCCATCTCCACCTCGGAGCCGTTCCTCGGCAATGCCAAGGAGGCCGGACATCGCCTGATCGCCGACCCCTACATCGACGTGGACCCGGAGTTCGTCACGGCCGTCTACCTGACCTCGGAACAGAAGTGGGCCCAGGACCCGCAGTTCGTCCAGGACTTTGTGGAGGTCGTCAAGAAGTCCCAGGAGTACGCCACTGAGCACCCGGAGGAGTTCCGGACCGAGCTGTCCAACTTCACGGAGATCGATCCGGAGACGGCCAAGACCATGATCCTCACGAAGTTCGGCTGGGGCTTCCCCGAGCAGGCCATGCAGCGCGGGGCGCAGGCCGCGCAGGAGGCCGGCATCGTCGAGGATGCCGAGGCCGGCCTGGACGGCCTCGTGGTGGACGTCCTGCAGTAGACCGGGAGCACCACCAGCCCCCACACGGCGGGCCGCCCGACCGGATCCTGCCGATCCGATCGGACGGCCCGCCGTCGTTCCTGGGGTGCGTTCGCGCCTACGCCGCGGTCAGCCGCAGCGGCAGGCTGTCCCAGCCCCGCAGGGTGTTGTTGAGTTGAAGTCGGGCCTCTCCGACGACCTCGATGGAGGCGACCTTGCGGGCCAGCGCCCCGAGCAGGCATTCGCCCTCGAGCCGGGCCATGATCTGGCCGACGCAGGAGTGGATGCCGAAGCCGAAGCCCACGTGGCCGGAGGCCTGGCGGCTGATGTCAAAGGTGTCCGGATCCTTCCAGTGGCGCGGATCCCGGTTCGCGGCGGCCAGGAACATCAGGATCTTGGATCCCTCAGGCAGATGCACACCGGACACCTCGGTGTCCTCATTCACCGTGCGGAAGAAGGTCTGGACGGGAGCCACGTAGCGGACGGTCTCATCGAAGGCCGCCCGGGCCTTGGACGGATCCTGGCGCAACGCGGCCCACTGTTCCGGATTCTCGGCCAGCTCACGCAGCGCGGCACCGATGCCATGGACGGTCGTGTCCACGCCAGCGGTCAGGAAGGACCGCAGCAACCGCGCCGACTCGTCCTCGTCCAACCCCGCTTCGGCGGCCTTCTCATGCAGGGTCGCACCGAACCGCCCGGGCTTCGGGGTGCCCACCACGCACTGCTCGACGATCCATGGAGCCGCCTGGCCTCCGGTCTCCATGGCCCGGTCGTAGAGGTGGTTCTGAGGGCCGAAGGCATTGAACGCCATGTTGCCGTAGGGCAGCAGGTTCTCCCGCCCGCTCTCGGACAGGCCGATGAAGTCCGGGAAGACGGACAGCGGGTAGGCGGCGGCCAGCTCGGCCACCCCGTCGATCTCCACCGTCGAGCCCTCGGCGAAGAGCTCGTCCACCATGCGGTTGGCGGTGTCCTGGAACTCCTCCCGAATCTGGCGCATCGTCTTGGGGTTGAACACCGAGGTCGCCACCTTGCGGGCCTGGGCGTGCTGGGGCGGGTCCGCCTCCAACAACAGCGACGGCGGCCGCCAGGGCTTCTCCTTCTGGTAGTCCGAGAGCCCCACACCGCGCCCGGACACGAAGATCTCGTGGTTCTGAAGCACGTGGACCACCTCGTCGTACCGAGCCACCGCATAGACGCCGTAGTGGGGCAGCCAGGCGACAGGCCCGGCCTCCCGCAGGGCCTCATGCAGGGGATAGGGATCGGTCAGCGTTTCATCCGAGAACGGGTCGAGGTCGACCACCGGGACGCCGGCGGGGGCGGGAGGAGTCGCGAGGGGCGGGGCAGGGCGCTCTCCGTGGGGGCTCACCTGGGTCTGGATGGCGGCGGTGCCAGTCATGAGGGCTTCTCCTGTCAGTTGGTGTAGGCCGTGCCCTGGACGTCCAGGGCCTCGTCGATCAGGTCGTATTCGAGCATCAGGTCGGCGCCCTGCTGGAGCTTCTCGAGGTCCAGCTCGGCGGAGAACACGGGCAGCTCGATCTCCTGCACCACCTCAGCGGTGACCGTGGTGAACTCCGGCACCAGCGCACTGAGGGCCTCACGGTTGCCGTCGAGGTCCTCCATCGATGAGGACAGGGCCGAACGCAGCCCGTCGATGACCTCGGGATGGGCGTCGGCGTACTCGCGGGTGGTGATCCATCCGGCCACGGGCATCTCCTCGGCCGGTCCCGCGAACAGGTTGCCGATCTTCACCAGCCCCTCCTTCTCGGAGACGGCCTGGAACGGCTCGACCTGCCAGACGGCATCCACGTTGCCGTTCTGCACGGCGGCGGCCATGTCCGGGTACGGCATCTCCATCACCTCGACATCGGCCGGCGAGAGTCCGGCCTCCTCGAGCTGGGCATAGAGGGCCACCGTGCCGATGTTCTGCAGGTTGTTCACCGCGAAGCTCTTGCCCTTCAGGTCGGCGATCTCCTCGATGCCAGACTCCGGGTCCACGTAGATGCCGTGATCGTCAGCGCCGACGTCGTTGCCGGCGATCAGGACGATGGGCAGCCCCTGCTGGGCGGCGAGCAGGGCCGAGGTGTAGTTGGCGTAGGTGACGTCGACATTGCCGGAGGCCAGGGCCGGGATGGCCGCCGCGCCACCCTGGGTCTGGGTCAGCTCGGCATCGATGCCGGCGTCCTCGAGGTACCCCTGCTCATCGGCATTAACCAGGGTGGAGGTGTGCACGAGGGGGAAGTAGCCGATGTTGACGGACTCCAGCTCGCCCGAGCCCTCCCCAGCGGCGGAGGACGATCCGGCGGCGTCCGCTTCGGCGCTGCTGGGTGCGCCGGAACCACAGGCGGTCAGGGTCAGGGCGGCCATGGACAAGACGCCGGCGGCCAGCAGGCTGCGGCGTCGGGCGGCCAGGAGTTTTCGTGTGGGCATCGTGGTCTCCTTGGTTGACGGGGGTGCCTTCGACTATGAGTCATGTCACACTGTTCCCGTCGCAGTTCTCCCTCTGAAAGGAAACGCATGGCCAGAACGTCCGCGGGCCGCTCCTCACTGAGCCGTGCGGTGGACCTGTTGGATGCCTTCGACTCCAACTCGGTGTTCCTCACCGCCACGGACATCGCGCAGCGCACCGGCAGCCCCGTTTCCACCACCCACCGCCTGTTGGGAGAACTCACCTCGCTGGGCCTGCTCGAACGCGCCCCGGACCGGACGTACCGACTCGGGGCGAGGATCTGGGAATGGTCGGCGCGCTCCCCCGGTGCCGCCGGCCTGCGGGCCGCGGCCCTGCCCCACCTGCAGAAGGTCCATCATGCCGTCCGGCAGCATGCCCAGATCGGGATCCTCTCGGGCCGCGACGTCCTGTTCATCGAACGCCTCTCCGCGCCGGACGCCGTCGTGAATTACTCGGTGATCGGCCAGCGGTTGCCCGCACTGGCCTCCTCGTCCGGTCTCGTCCAGCTCGCGTGGCTGCCGGAGCGGGAGCAGGAGGCCGCCCTGGCCGGTGGGCTGCAGCAGTTCACCTCGATGACCGTGACGGACCCGGCCCAGATCCGCCGCCGCCTCGCCGAGATCCGCCGCACCGGTCACGTCGTCAATGATGGCTTCCTGCACACCGCCGCACGCGGCATCGCGGTGCCGCTGCGTGGGCATCAGGATGACTTGCTGGGCGCACTCTCCGTCATCGTCCCCAACGATGCCGCTCCCGCCCTGCCCTACGTCACCCTCCTGCAGACCGCCGCCGCGGCGATCGCCCGGGACTACGCGGCCCTGACCAGTGGGCGCGATGTCCACCGTTCTTAGCGTGGTGTTCACCGGGCGCTCTCCTGCGCGTTGACGGCGACCGATGAACTGTCCAGGTCACGGTGGGGAAACCCCGCCGCTCATCACTCGCGCCTGGCCTCCGCACGGACAGGCGCCCCAGGCCTGAACATCGGAGCCCCCAACATGCAGCGCAAGCTACCCGCGGCCGCCCTGGCCGGACTCATGACCATCGGCTTCCTGGCAACCCCCGCCACCGCCACCGCCACCACCACCCCCGAGCCCGCCGGGCCCACCCAGCCCGGCGCTGAGTGCACCGCGGCGAACTTCGCCGACAACCAGGCCGGCTCGCAGTACTTCGACTACGTCCGCTGGATGCAGTGCTCCGGCATCACCACCGGCTACGCGGACAACACCTACCGCAAGGGCGCCGACATCGACCGCGGCGAGTCCATGGCCTTCGTCTACCGCTACCTCAACGAGGACTTCACCCCCGGCGAGGCCACCTTCCCCGATGCCCCGGCCGGTTCCACCCACTTCGAGGCCATCGAGTGGGGCGCCGCCGAGGAGATCACCACCGGCTACGAAGACGGCACCTTCCAGCCCCACCGCCCCGTGGAACGTGGCGAGTTCGCCTCCTTCCTCTACCGCGCCCTCGACCCCACCACCGACCCCGAAACCGACGTGAGCTTCCCGGACGTGGCCGAGTCCAACACCCACCACGACGCCATCATCTGGCTCGCCTCCGAGGACATCTCCACCGGGTACAAGGACGGGACCTTCAAGGCCAAGGACCCCATCACCCGCGGCGAGGTCGCCGCCCTCATGAGCCGCCTCGACGGCGTCATCAACCCCGAGGAGCCGGAGGCTCCGGAACCGGAGATGCCCGCCGGCGAGCCGGTCCTGCTGACCGATCCGTTCCTGCAGGTCCCCGACGTCGGCCAGACCAACGTCGCGTGGTTCACCGAGCTCGAGGGCAGCCAGCACTGGGTCATCACCGGTGATGTCTACGGCCTGACCGCCGAAGATCTCGCGCCCACCGTGGACAAGGCCACCAACTCCCGCTCCGGAGTCTTCCAGTCCGAGGCGGCCAACACGCAGTTCACCGTCACCAAGGCCGAGACCACGCAGATGTCCCGCACCGCCGAGGACGCGAAGTCCGTGCTCTCGGACGCCCCGGCCGAAGAGGACGGCATCGTCTCCCGGGACATCTTCCGCCACGAGGCCACCGTGACCGGCCTGGAGAATGCCGGCGAGGTCGAGTATCGCGTGGTCTCCCTCCTGGACGGCGAGCCGGTCCTCTCGGACACGTTCTCCCTCGAGGACGCGAAGACCGCCGAGGAGGACGCCAACATCCTGCTGACCTCGGACCACCAGGCCAAGAACAACACCCCAGCCAACCTCGAGTGGGCCGAGACGGTCATCGGTGACATCGACGCCGTCTTCATGGCCGGTGACCTGGCCAACGTCCCGGATCGCGCCTCCGAGTGGTTCGACTCGGAGAACGGCTTGGCCTTCTTCCGCGGCCTGCAGGGCAACGCCGGCTTCGAGGCCCCGAACGGCGAGACCTACGACGGCGGCGAGATCCTGCAGTACGCCCCCCTCTACACGGCCATCGGCAACCACGAAGTCCAGGGCCGGGTCGACGGCATGACCTCCCTGGACGAGTCCTTCAACTCCCCGGTGCCGCGCGAGGTGGCCCAGGCTGAATACGAGAAGGTCGCCGGGGAGGTCAACCCGGACGGCCACGCCGAGATCAAGGAGCAGTGGATCGAGGACAACTCCTTCTCCACCACCACCTACGAGGAGCTCTTCACCCTGCCCGAGTCCGAGTCCGGCGGCGAGACGTACTACGCCACCACCGTGGGCAACACCCGCCTGATCTCGCTCTACTCCACGCGTATCTGGCGCTCCGGCACCGCCGAGTCCGATCCGGCGGCGCGTCAGGCCGCCTCGCGCTTCCAGGAGGCCGCGGACACGCTGGACGACCCGATGTCCCAGGGCCACGGCTCGTTCATCTTCGAGACCCTGGCCGTGGACTCGGACCAGTACCGCTGGCTGCAGGACGAGCTGGCCTCGGACGCCACCACCGAGGCCGAGAACGTGGTCGTCATGATGCACGAGGGCCCGCAGGGCCTGGGTGACAACGTGACCCCCGCCTTCGCGGAGCCGACGAAGATCGAGGAGAAGGACGCCGAGGGCAACGTCACCGGCATCCGCTACGAGTACGAGGCGGAGAACAACAAGCTTCTCACCGACCTCACTCCGCTGATCGACGCCGAGGGCACCTCCGTGGACCTGGTGTTCAACGGCCACTCCCACCTGTGGAACCGCTTCGAGTCCGAGCACGGCGTGAACTACCTGGAGACCTCCAACGTGGGCAACTCCTACGGCGCCTACCACGAGCTCTCCGGCGACTCCCGTCCGGTGCCGGGTGCCCCGTGGAACGCGGACAATTACGTGGAGCAGGGCAGCCCGGGCGGTCTGGAGCCGATCGTCCCGTCCGAGCGTCCGTTCGCGTCCCTGGTGGACCCGGACCAGGATGCCCCGTACGTGGCCTCCAACGACTACAGCATCTTCACCAACCTGGACGCCCAGGCCGGCTCGGTGACCTCGTTCATCCTGGACACCAAGAACCCGGACGCGCAGCCGGAGGTCCTGGACGTGTTCATGCTCGACTGATCCGGTGATGTGACAGCATCAAGGGCCGCCGGTGTCTTCGGACATCGGCGGCCCTTGCCTTATTCCATGGCGTAGCTTGTCCTGGTGAGGCACCCGAAGAACCCCCAGATGCCCGACGGCGGCGCACCCCAGCGCGTACCCGTCTCCATCGCGCTGGCCTCCTTCACCTCCAGCGTGGACCGTTTCGCGGTCAGCCCGCTGCTGGTGTTCCTGGCCGTGGACCTGGGCGCCTCCCTGGACGAGGCGGTGGCCGTGGCCGGGGTGTACTTCCTCGCCTACGGATTCACGCAGCCGCTCTGGGGCGGCCTCTCGGACCGCTTCGGGCGGATGCGGATGATGCGGATCGCCCTGGCCGGCTCCGTGGTGTTCGGCCTGCTCTCCGCGATCGCGCCCACCCTGCCGCTGCTCATGGTCTTCCGCTGCCTGACCGGCGCGTGCTTCGGCGGGATCATCCCCACCGCCATCACCTTCATCGGGGATACCGTGCCCCCACTGCGCCGCCAGGCCGCGCTGGCGGACAACATGGCGGCCATCGCGGTGGGGACGGCGATCGCGACGGCCGCGGCCGGCGTCGTGGGCGAGACCGTGGGTTGGCGGCTGATGTTCGCCCTCCCGCCGGTGCTGGCCGTCGGCTGCATCGCGGCCCTGTGGACCACCGCCGAGCCCCTGCTGCCCGCCCGGCGGCCCCTGCTGGGGGCCTTCGCCGAGGCGTTGCGGCACCGCTGGATGCTTGCGGTGATCGGGTTGGTGTTCGTGGAGGGGGCCGTGGTGCTGGGGTTGCTGACCCTGCTGGCCCCGGCACTGCAGGACCAGGGACTGGACGCGTCCGTGGCGGGTCTGGCCGTTGCCGCGTACGGGGTGTCAACACTGGCGTGCAGCCGGCTGGTCCGGCCCATCCTCCGCCGGCTGTCCGTCCCGGCGACCATGGCCCTCGGCGGGGCGGGCATGGTGGCCGGCTACGCCGCCGTCGCCGTCCACGTCTCGGTGCCGACGGTCGCCTTCGCGGCCGCCGCGCTGGGCTGGACGTGGGCCCTGCTGCACACCTCGCTGCAAGTCTGGGCCACGGACGTGCTGCCGGGGCTGCGCGGGACCGCCGTCGCCCTGTTCGCCGCCTCCCTGTTCGCCGGCAGTTCGGTGGGCACCCTGGTGGCGGGTCCCCTCGCCGACGCCGGCCAGTGGGCCTGGCTGTTCAGCGCCACGGCCGCGGTGGCCGCGGTACTGGTGGGGCTCGTGGTGGTGGCGCAACGGCGCTACCTGCGTTCCGTCCCGCCGTCCTGACCCGGGGGCGGTCAGCAAGGACCAGAACGCTGAATTCCTACCTGCCGCTCCACCGGGAAGGCCGAGCCCGTCAGCGGCTGAGCACTTCGCTCCGGTCCTTCATCTGGTCCGCTGGCTGGGACTCGTCGACTCCGCGTCCTTCACCGGCCTGGGCGGGGATGGTCGCCCGAGCGGCCTCAGCCGAGACGATCGACATGCTGCCCGTGGCCAGCGGTTCAGCCTCGACCGAACGCTCGATCCGGGTGGCCAGGGGCTTCTGCTTGAGGAACATCAGCAGCACCGCGGCGATGACACCCAGGGGCGCGATCCAGAGGAAGATCGGGGTCAGGGCGTCACTGTAGGCCGTGATCACCGTGTCATGGAGTGGTTCCGGCAGTCCGGCGATGACATCTGGGGTCAAGGACTCGGCGCTGCCCATCTGCCCGGCCCCATCAGCGGGGAGGCGCTCGGTGAACAGATTGGCCAGGCGGGCGGCGAACAGGCTGCCGACCAGGGAGGAGCCCAGGGTGGCCCCGATCTGGCGGAAATAGTTGTTCGAGGCGGTGGCGGTCCCGACCATGGAGATCGGGAAGGTGTTCTGCACGACCAGCACCAGGATCTGCATGGACAGGCCCAGGCCGATGCCGAGCAGGCCCAGGTAGGTGCAGGCCACCCACACCGGCTGATGCGGATCCATCAGGGACAGCAGCCCCATGGAGATCGCGATGATGAAGGCACCGACCACCGGGTACCACTTGTACTTGCCGTACTTGGAGACCAGCTGCCCCGAGACAGTCGAGGTGATGAGCATGGCGCCCATCATCGGGATCATCATCAGCCCGGCCACGGAGGCCTCCAGGCCGAAGGACATCTGCAGGTAGGTGGGCATGTAGCCCAGGGCACCGAACATCGCGACGCCGATGAACAGGCCGGAGATGGTGGTCAGCACGAAGTTGCGCTCCCGGAACAGGGTCATCGGGATCAGCGGCTCCGCGGTGCGACGCTCCACCAGCACGAAGCCGACGGCGGCCAGCACAAACAGCGCGGCGAGGCCCAGGATGATCGGGTCGGTCCAGGCATAGGTCCCGCCACCCCACGTGGTCACCAGGACCATGGCGGTGGTGGCCACGGCGATCAGTGCCATGCCGCCCCAGTCCAGGGTCGGGCGGCCCTGGGTGTTGCGGGGCAGCTTGAGGAACACGATGGCGGCCAACAGGGCCACCACGCCGATCGGGAGGTTGATCCAGAAGGCCCAGCGCCAGCCGGGACCGTCCGTGAACCAGCCGCCGAGCAGGGGGCCGATCACCGAGGAGAGGGCGAAGACGCCGCCCATGATGCCCATGTACTTGCCGCGCTCGCGGGCCGGAACCACGTCCGCGATGGCCGCTTGGGACAGGATCATCAGACCGCCGCCGCCGAGACCCTGAATCACGCGAGCCACGATCAGAGTGCCCATGTCCGGGGCCAGGCCGCCGACCACCGAACCGGCCATGAACACGGAGATGGCGAAGATCAGCAGTGGCTTGCGGCCGATCTGGTCACCGAGCTTGCCATAGATGGGCATGGCGATGGTGGTGGCCAGGATGAAGGCGGTGATGACCCAGACCATGCTGGACACTCCGTTGAGCTCACCGACGATGGTGGGCAGAGCCGTGGAGAAGACCGTCTGGTTCAGGGAGGCCAGCAGCATGGCCAGCATCAGGCCGATGAACAGCGGGACGAGCGTTCCCTTCGGAATCGCGGAGCCGGACGCGGCCGGGGGTGTGGCCGGGCCGGCGTCGGGCACAGTCTTCTGGACCGGTGCGGCGGGGGCGGATGCGGACCCCTTGAGAGCATCCTCGGGGCGGTGGGTCATGAAAGCTTCCTGTAGAGGTCCTGGTAGAGGTCAAGGGCGTCGTCCACGGAGGACTGTGCGAGATATCCGCCGGCCGCGCCACGGGTCACGATGAGATAGCGCAGCGGGACACCGGCCGCCATGGTGAGCATGCGGGCCGTCTGCTCCACGCTGTGGCCGTTGAGTCCGCCGGACCAGGCCGGATGGTCGGCCATAGCCGTGGCGATCATCTGATAGACGAGGTCCTCGCCCTGCATCATCATTTCCCGGCGCCGCAACAGCAGGTGCGGGAACTTCTCGAAGAGTTTGCTCCGCCGGTCGGCATCCCCCTCCGCGTACGTGCTCCGGCCGACGGTCAGCAGGAGTTCCGTGGTGCGGTGGATGAGCCCCTCTTCATCGAGGAAGTCCTCGGGGAGCTCAGGCGCACTGGGCGGCATCACGCCGAGGATGGCATCTTCCTTGGTGGAGAAATAGTTGAAGAACGTCCGCTGGGAGATTCCAGCCTCGCTGGCAATGGCCTCTACGGTGACGTGCTTGGTGTCGTCATCGAGGGCGAGCTCTGCGGCAGCGTCATGAATGGCGTGCCAGGTCTCGGTCTTCTTGCGCTCGCGAAGGGACGTCGAAGCAGGGGTATCCGTGGGGGGCATGCCTATATTTTTGCATAACTGCACTTATTGCGCAACTGCAAAATTGCAGTGATGCAGCTCACTGCACGTCAGCAGGGCCGGCAAGCGGCCCGGACCCTCAGTGGCTTGAAACTGCCTGCTCCTCCGCCATGCGGCGCACCTCGGCGATCTCCAGGCCCTTGACCTGGTCCAGCAGCTCTCCAAGGGCAGAGCCGGGCAGGGCTCCGGCCTGGGAGAAGACCAGCACGCCGCCACGGAAGGCCATCAGCGTGGGGATGGACGTAATGCCGGCCATCGCGGCCAGCTGCTGCTCGGCCTCGGTGTCCACCTTGGCGAACACCACGTCAGGGTGCTGCTCGGAGGCGGCCTCGAATACGGGGGCGAACTGGCGGCACGGGCCGCACCACGCGGCCCAGAAGTCAACGAGGACGGTGTCATTCTCGGCAACGGTGGTGCCGAAGGTGTCTACGGTGAGGTCAACGGTGGCCATGGGGCTCCTGTCAGGAGAGGGGTCGGGATCTACACCCCTCAACCCGTCCGACCCTGCCTGCTATTCCTGGGCGCGCGCCAGCTCGGTCAGCAGCCGGGCCAGCTCGGCCTGGTCGGGCTGGGACAGCACTGAGAAATAGTCGCCGGCCTCCCGGCGCCGGGCCTCGCGGACCTCTTCCCGCAGACCGACGCCGGCCTCGGACAGGCTGATGCGCGTGGCCCGGCGGTCCGCGGGGTCGGGGCGACGCTCCACGAGCCCCTTGGCCTCGAGCTGGTCGATGACCTCGGTGGCCGAGCGCGGGGCG
Source organism: Citricoccus muralis (assembly GCF_003386075.1). Lineage (GTDB taxonomy): Bacteria > Actinomycetota > Actinomycetes > Actinomycetales > Micrococcaceae > Citricoccus > Citricoccus muralis. The sequence continues at coordinate 2,859,469 of NZ_QREH01000001.1, read as the reverse complement.
ATCCGCAGGCGGTCGGCGATGTCCTTCAGGCGCAGCCCCTCCTCAACATGCCGACCCGCTTCCTGGCAACGGCGGTGGTCAGCACACGCACCGTGACCATCCGGCCCGTGCCCGTGGGCACCGCCCGCCACGGCCTGCAGGGCCCGGAACTGATACGGCGTCAGGTCGAAGGGGGCCAGCTGATGACTCCACCGGTGACGCAGCCGGCGGAAGGCGGCGTGCATGAGGTCGCCCAGATCCGGGGTCTCAGCCGTGGGGCCGCCAGCAGTCATGCCCCTCATCCTACGCGATTATTGACGCTCAACCTCTTAGTGAGGTAACCTCTCTATATCGGGTTCGAGCGCCAGCCTCACCCGTTTCGCCGGGAACGCCCGCCCGAACAGCCGGCACCCCGAGCCCCACGACTTCCTTTCCCGAGGCCCCTACCGAAGGAGCGCACACCCATGAGCACCCCCGCCCTCCACACCCCGTCCGACCCGACCAGCCGCGGTGGTCCCGCCCGGAAGAACCCGGCCGACCAAGCCCAGATCCAGCGCCACCCCGTGTCCCTGCGCCGCATCGCGGCGCTCTTCGCCCCGCACAAGGTGACCATCGCCGTCGTCGTGCTGTTGATCTCCGTCTCCTCGGTCGTCAATCTCGCCCAGCCGTTCCTGGTCCGCGGGGTGATCGATGATGCCCTGCCGCACCAGGACCTCTCCCTGTTGGCCCTCCTGGCCGGAGCGATGGTCGCCGTGGCGGCCGTGACCGCCGTGATCGGCGTGGTCCAGACGTGGATGGCCACGCAGATGGGCCAACGGGTCATGCACACCCTGCGCGTCAAGCTCTTCACGCACCTGCAGCAGCAGTCGCTGGGGTTCTTCACCAGGACCCGCGGCGGCGAGGTCCAGTCCCGCCTGACGCATGACATCGCGGGCATGCAGTCCGTGGTCACGTCCACCGCCACGGGCGTCGCCACCAACCTGACCACCACGGTGGCCACCGCCGTCGCCATGGTGGCCCTGTCCCCGCAGCTCTCGCTGATCTCCCTCGTGGTGCTGCCGCCGGCCATCTGGCTCTCTCGCCGGGTGGCCCTGATCCGCCGCGCCGTCACCGCCGAACGCCAGCAGACGCTCGCGGCGCTGCACACCCAGGTGGAGGAGGGCCTCTCCGTCTCCGGCGTGCGCCTGGCCAAGACCCTCGGCACCACCGAGCGGGACGCCGGCCGCTTCACCGACCGCTCCGAGGCGCTCGTGGGCCTGGAGATGCGCTCCCAGCTGGCCGGTCGCTGGCGGATGGCCACCATGCAGATCATCTTCGCCGCCATCCCCGCCGTCATCTACCTGGCCGCCGGCTTCCCGGCGACCTCCGGCGGCATGACCATCGGCACGCTCGTAGCGTTCACCGCCCTGCAGGGCACCGTGTTCCGCCCCATCATGGGCCTGCTGAACATCGGCGTCCAGTGGGTCACCGCGCTGGCCTTCTTCTCCCGCATCTTCGAATATCTCGACCTCGATCCCGAGCTGAAGCCGCCGGCCTCGCCCGCCGTGATCGAGCCGACACAGGTCCGCGGCGAGGTCCGCTTCGAGAATGTCTCCTTCTCCTACGACGGCGGCACCCCCACCGCGGACGGCGCACCTGCCGCGGAGCGTAACCCGGTGACCGAGCCACGCCACGTGCTCAAGGGCATCGACCTGGTGGTCCCGGCTGGAACCTCCACGGCCGTCGTCGGGCCCACGGGGTCCGGCAAGTCCACGCTGGCCGGGCTGCTCCCCCGGCTCTACGACTCCACCACCGGCCGCGTCACGGTCGACGGGATCGACGTCAGGGACATCGCCCCTCAGGACCTGGCGAGGATCGTCGGCGTGGTCTCCCAGGAGACCTATCTGGTCCACGCCTCCGTGCGGGAGAACCTGCTCCTGGCCGACCCGGAGGCCACGGATGCCCGACTCTGGGACGTCCTCGGCGCCGCCTCGCTGGCGGACACCATCGCGGCCCTGCCCACAGGACTGGACACCCTGGTCGGCGCCCGCGGCCACCGCTTCTCCGGCGGCGAGCAGCAGCGGCTGGCCATCGCCCGGACCATCCTGCGCGATCCCCCCGTGCTGGTCCTGGACGAGGCGACCTCCGCCCTGGACAACACCACCGAGGCCCGCGTACAGGCCGCCCTGGACCGCCTCTCCGTGGGCCGCACCACGCTGATGATCGCCCACCGCCTGTCCACGGTCACCCAGGCGGACCAGGTCGTGGTGCTCGACGCCGGCCGGATCGTGGAGCAGGGCAGTCCGGCTGCACTCCTGGCCGGCAGCGGCCCCTTCGCGGTGCTCGCGGCCCGTGGCGGACAGCCGTCGGCCACGGCCCTCAGATCGCCAGTCGCCACGGGCTAGCCAGGCTACCCGGGACCGTGCCTAGGGTGGCCACGGACCCACCCCAGTCCTGCAGTCCTGGGATCCCGTCCCGCACGACGTCGTCGGCGCCCTCCGCGTCACAGGTCACGGTCTGCAGGACCCGAAGAAAGGCCAGTTTCCATGCCCGACAAGCAGCCCCGCATCCCTGGCTCGCCCGGCTCAGCCACTCCCCCTGTCGCGGAACCGACCACCCCGGCCGGACCGCTGCCGCCCTCCCCGGACCAGTCCGGGCCCGCCACCGTGTCCCCCACCGGCCAGGAGACGGGCACACCGCAGGACAAGATGGCCCAGGGCGGGAAGTTCCTGACCACCGCCCACGGTGCCCGCCTCAAAGACTCAGACCATTCCCTGAAGGCCGGCAACCGCGGCCCGATCCTGCTCCAGGACCACCACTTCCGCGAGAAGATCAGCCACTTCGACCACGAGCGGATCCCCGAGCGCGTGGTCCATGCCCGCGGCTCCGGAGCCCATGGCGTGTTCCGGGGATACGGCACCGCGTCGAAGATCAGCCGGGCCGGGGTGTTCGCCCAGGACAAGGAGACGGAGGTCTTCGTCCGCTTCTCCACCGTGGTCGGCTCCCGCGGGTCTTCGGACCTGGCCCGGGACACCCGGGGCTTCGCCACCAAGTTCTACACGGACGAGGGCACCTGGGATCTGGTCGGCAACAACATCCCGGTGTTCTTCATCCAGGACGCCCTCAAGTTCCCGGACGTCGTCCACGCCGTCAAGCCGCACCCGGATCGCGAGATCCCCCAGGCCCAGTCCGCCCATGACACGTTCTGGGACTTCGTCTCCCTGCACACCGAGGCCCAGCACCACACCATGTGGAACATGGCGGACCGCGGCATTCCGCGGTCCTACCGGATGATGGAGGGCTTCGGCATCCACACCTTCCGTCTCATCGCGCAGGACGGCTCCACCGTGCTGGTGAAGTTTCACTGGAAGCCGAAGCTCGGGGTGCACTCGGTGACCTGGGAGGAGGCCCAGATCATCAGCGGAGCCGATCCGGACTTCCACCGCCGCGACCTGGCCGACGCCATCGAGGCCGGCGCGTTCCCGGAGTGGGAGCTGGGCGTCCAGGTCTTCGAGGACACCGAGGACCAGATGTTCGCCGGGATCGACCTGCTCGATCCCACCAAGATCGTGCCGGAGGAACTGGTGCCGGTGGAACCGATCGGGAAGATGACCCTGAACCGCAACACCACCAACTTCTTCGCCGAGACCGAGCAGGTGGCCTTCAATCCGAACAACCTCGTCCCCGGCATCGATGTCACCAATGACCCGCTGCTGCAGGGGCGCCTGTTCTCCTACCTGGACACCCAGATCACCCGCCTCGGCGGGCCGAACTGGAACCAACTGCCCATCAACCGCCCTCACGCGGCTGTGAATGACATGCTGCGGGACGGCATGCACCAGACCGCCGTGCACGCCGGGGTGGCCCCCTATCGGCCGAACTCGCTGGACGGCGGCAACCCCTTCGAGACGCCCGACGGCGACCGGCCCTTCATCGATCACCCCGCCCCGGTGCCGGCCTCCGTGAAGGAACGGGCCCTGCCGGCCTCCTTCGAGGACCACTTCAGCCAGGCCCGGCTGTTCTTCCAGTCCCTGTCCGAGGTGGAGAAGGAGCACGTGGCGCAGGCCTACACCTTCGAGCTCGGCAAGTGCTACGAACAGGCCATCCGCGAGCGCCAGCTGAAGGCCCTGGCCGCGATCGACCCGACCCTGGCGCAGGTCGTCGCGGACGGGCTGGGCCTGCCGGTGCCGAAGCCGGCGGAGTCCCCGGCCGACGTCGTGCCGTCCCCGGCGCTGTCCCAGGTGGGCCGGGAATGGCCGCTCGACGGACGGCAGGTGGGCATCGTGGTCGGGCCGGACGTCGATGCCGGCGAGCTGTCCGGCACGGTCACCTCGGTGCACCAGGCCGGATTGGTGCCGCTGATCATCGCGCCGAGCGGCGGGGAGGCCGCCACGCGGTTACTGGGCAAGGATCTGGTGGCCCAACGCACCTATCTCACCGCCCGGTCCATCGAGTTCGACGCCGTCCTGGTCGCCTCGGCGACGCCGCCGGCCCCGGACGCCGCCAATGGGCTCGACAGCAAGGTCGGGGCCTCCACCCCGGACGGCATCGATCCCCGGGTCTCCCTGTTGCTGGGCGAGGTGTGGCGCCAGGCCAAGGCCATCGGCGCCTACGGGGCCGGCGAGGACGTGCTGCGCACGACCGGGTACCTGGAGGGAGCCGGCGTCGTCACCGGGTCCGGAGCCGAGGAGGCGGTTCAGCAGCTGCTGAACCTGATGCCGGCGCACCGGGTCTGGGAGCGGTTCCCGACGACGGGCCGCTTCGCCACCACCTGACCCGGCCCCCGCTCCGCCCCACCATCCGGCCAACCCTCCGGCCCGCCGCCGTCCACGGCGCCTCAACCGGCGCCTGACCAGCGGCGGGCCGGTTGGCGGGTCACGGTTAGGATCGGGGCGTGACCGATGACAAAAGCACCGCCCTGCCCGGACTCCGCCAGGGCAGGTCAGTCGCGTGGATCCCGTTCCTGCTGAGCCTGATCGCGTTGGCCGCCATCGTCATCTGGGGACTCCGGATCTACCCCGACCTACCCGAGACCATTCCCACGCACTGGGGCCCCGGCGGGGTGCCCGATGCCTGGGAGGAGAAGTCCTTCGGCACCGTGTTCATGCCGCAGATGATCGCCGCCGGCACCACCGCGCTGATGGCTGTCCTGGCGCTGATCATCCCGGCGCTGATGAACCCGCCGAAGGATCCCTCGGCCTGGAAGCGATACCGGCTGGAGGGTGCCGAGCGCGCCACCATCTCCGTGCTGGGCTGGATCTCCCTCTTGACCGTGCTGTTCGTCGGGTACCTCGGCGTCCAAGGCTGGTTCACGCCGGAAGAGGTCTCTTTCCAGTGGCCGATGGCCCTCTACCTCATCCTGATCTTCGTGATGATCTTCCTGCCCTACCGGCGCTGGAGCCGCTGGGCAGACGCCCAGTCCAGCGAGCACGGCTTCACTCCCACCGCCGAGGAGCAGGCCGAGGAGAAGCTCTGGCTGCCCGGGGGCATCTACAACAACCCGGATGAGCCCCTGATCCTGGTCCCCAAGCGGGAGGGCTACGGCACCGGAGCCACCATCAACGTGGGCAACCGGGCCGGCCGGATCACCGTGATCGTGTTCCTCGTGGTGTTCGTGGGCGGCCCGTTGGCGCTCGTTTTCGCGGTCACCTGACGCGGCGCCTTCTCCCCCGCCAGTCCCTGTGTCAGCGCGACTCCATCCGATCAGGCCGATCAGAGGAGAACCGTGGCAGGAAGGACAACGCCACCATCGTCACGCCCAGGCCCAGATGCAGCCAATTGTCGGCGTCATTGAGAGGCACGAAGTTCCCGGGTGAGTCGTGGCCGATGAACAGGCCGTACAACCACAGCACCAGGTAGATCACGCCGCCCCACAACAGGTAGTGCCGCGCCATGGTGCCCGTCCTGGCCAGGGCAAGTCCGGCGATGCCGAAGAGCAGGTGGACGATGTTGTGCAGGATCGAGACCTGGAAGACCCCCATCAGCATGGCTTCGGAGTGGTGTCCGGCGAATTGCAGGGTCTCGTAGTTGGTGGTCAGGCCGGGGATGAACCCGGCGATGCCGACCAGCAGGAAAACCACGCCGTACACCATGGCTACGATCTGGACGGGGCTGCGACCAGCCCTGTCCTCGCCGGCGGCAGGCCGGGCGGGTGTGGTGGGATGCTGCGACGACGTGGACATGACGGTTCCTTTCGTCAGGCGTGAATTCCACAGGTGGTTGACCGTGGTCCGATCATGACGCAGGGGCCGCGGCAGGGTGAAGATCTCAAAGGCGCGGACCGGCCCTTCCCCGTACCCCGGGGCAGCTGACTACGGTGGACCGCGGACACGGATGCCAGACCCAGGAGGGACCATGTTCACCCCAGATATCGCCCCCGGAGTGCACCTGATCGAGCATGCCAACGTCAACTGCTATCTCGTGGAGGATGAGGAGGGACTGACCCTCGTCGATGCCGGCCTGCCGGGGGTCTGGACCGAACTGGGCCAGGCGATCCGCGCCGTCGGTCGACAGCCGGAGGACGTGAAGGCTTTGGTGCTCACCCACGCCCACTTCGACCACGTGGGCGTCGCGCGGCGACTGGTCCAGCGGCTGGGGGTACCGGTGTACGGCCACCGGGACGAGCGCACCTTGGCGGCCCACCCCTACCGGTACGCCCATGAGAACCCCCGCGCCACGTACCCGCTGAAGCATCCCCGGGCCGTGCCGATCCTGACGTCCATGCTCTTCGCCGGAGCCCTGGCCGTGAAGGGCGTGCAGATCACTGACGAGTTCGGCGCCGCCGCCACGGTGCCGGTACCGGGCCGCCCCCGCGTGGTCCCCAGCCCTGGCCACACTGCCGGCCACTGCGCGCTCCACCTGCCCGACCGGGACGTCCTGCTGACCGGTGACGCCCTGGTGACGCTGGACCCGTACACCGGGGAGGCCGGGCCCCGGATCGTCGCCGGGGCGGCCACCGCAGACAGCGACCTGGCTCTACGGAGCCTGGACGCCTTGGCACAGACGCAGGCCGGCACGGTTCTGACTGGCCATGGCCAACAGTGGACCGGGGGCATCGAAGGCGCCGTGGCCGAGGCGCGCCGCCACGGGCGCTCCTGATTCGGTGACCGGGTGAGTGCAGTCGTCGTGGAGGTGATCGGGCAAACGTCACGACGACGGCCCCTCGTTTCCTGCCGCGGCGCCCGGATACCGTGGAGAGCGTGAGCCGTATTCCACAACCCACCCTGTCCCTGCAGGCGAACTTCGCCTCCGATCTGCCCGAACTGGCCATCCCGTGGCAGGCCGAGGAGCCCCCGGAGCCACGACTGCTGGTGGTCAATGAACCGTTGGCCGCCGATCTCGGCCTGAACCCGGAGTGGCTTCGCAGCCAGGACGGCATCGGACTCCTGACCGGCAACCGCGTGCCCGAGGATGCCTCGCCCGTGGCCCAGGCCTACGCGGGGCACCAGTTCGGCTCCTACGTCCCCCGGCTGGGCGACGGCCGGGCCCTCTTGCTGGGCGAGATCACGGACACCGGCGGCCACCGGCGGGACGTCCACCTCAAGGGTTCCGGGCGCACGCCCTTCGCGCGCGGCGGGGACGGGAGGGCCGTCGTCGGGCCCATGCTCCGGGAGTACCTCATCAGCGAGGCCATGCACGGACTCGGCATCCCCACCACCCGCTCGCTGGCCGTCGTCGCCACCGGCCAGACCGTCCTGCGCGAGGAGGGCCCGCTGCGGGGGGCCGTGCTCACCCGCGTGGCGGCCAGCCACCTGCGCGTGGGCAGCTTCCAGTACGCCCGCCATCACGAAGACCCAGCCGTCCTCCGCCGTCTGGCGGACCAGGCCGTGGAACTTCACCACCCGGCGGCGGCCCAGGACGAGAACCCCTACCTGTCCCTGCTCCGCGGCGTGATGGCGGCGCAGGCCGGCCTCGTGGCCCAGTGGCTGCTGGTGGGCTTCGTGCACGGGGTGATGAATACGGACAACATGACCATCTCCGGTGAGACCATCGACTACGGTCCTTGCGCCTTCATAGACGCTTTCGACCGCAACGCCGTCTACAGCTCCATCGACACGGGCGGGCGGTACGCCTACGGAAATCAGCCGGCGGTCGCCCAGTGGAACCTGGCTCGTTTCGCCGAAGCCCTGCTGCCACTGCTGCACGGGGACCAGGACCAGGCCGTCACCCTGGCCACGGAGGCCCTGGGAGAGTTCCCCCGGGAGTTCGGGACTGCCTTCTCGGCCGGAATGCGCCGCAAGCTGGGCTTGCTGTCGGACGCTCCAGACGAGGCCGTGAGCCCGCTGATCGATGACCTACTCGCCCTGCTGCACCAGGACCACATCGACTACACGCAGTTCTTCCGCCGCCTCGGCCAGGCCGCCCGCGGAGACCTGGGTCCGGTCCGGGACGTGTTCACCGACCGGCCCGCCCTCGACGCCTGGATCGAGCGCTGGCAGTCCTTCACCCCGGATCCCGAGGTGATGGGCCGCGCGAATCCGGTCTATATCCCCCGCAACCATCTGGTCGAGGAGGCCCTCGAGGCTGCGACGGCCGATGACCTGGCGCCTCTGCACCGTCTGCTGGAGGCCGTCAGCGACCCCTTCCGCGAGCGCCCCGGGTTCGAGCGCTACGCCGAACCCCCGCCGGAGGACTTCGGTCAGTACCGCACCTATTGCGGGACCTGAACCGCAACCCGCAGACCCTGCTCATCTGGCGGTCGGGCTCAGGGTGTCCGATCCACCGGGACCAGCCGGGCGTCCACCAACCGCCCGTCCTGCACCGTAGCGGTCATCACGGTGCACTCGGGCTGGCGTCGCCGGTCTGTCGGCGAGCCGGGGTTCAGCAGCCGCAGCCCGGGGTTGGCCGTCCCCTCCCCGGCCACGGTGTTCCAAGGGATGTGGCTGTGGCCGAAGATGAGGACATCGTCCTCCGGGAACGCGGTGGCCATCCGCTGCTCCCGGCCACGGGCCGCCCCGGTCTCGTGCGTCATGGCGAACCGTACACCATTGATCTCCACCCGCGCGATCTCCGGCAGTCGCCGGCGCAACTCCTCGCCGTCGTTGTTGCCCCACACGCCCACCAGGCGATGGGCACGGCTTTTGAGTTCGTCCAGCACCTCGGGGACCTGCCAGTCCCCGGCATGGAAGACGACGTCGGCCGCCTCCACGGCCTGCCACACCTGCGCAGGCAGGGCGCGCGCCCGGGTGGGGACGTGAGTGTCCGCCAGCAACAGCAGGCGGACCGGTCCGGAGGCATCGAAAGCGGCGGTCATGTCCATGCGCACAACCTATGTGCACGCGCTTCGCGGAGAAAAGCTGCGACCGCGTGGCGCCTTTTGGGGATGGCTCGCGAGTCCGTGCCGAAGATCTCTTGGTGCCGACTTGACCTTCACATCAGTGTGAATGTTGAACGATGGCCTTGCTCCTCCCCAGAGCGCTCACCGTCGCCCCGTCAGAGAGGTCCACCTGCATGTCCACGATCACCGAGGCCATCCGTTCGCGTCGCTCGCCGCGCGCTTTCCTGTCTGATCCCTTGCCCGGAGATGTGATCCGTGAGGTGCTCGAGGACGCTCGCTGGGCGCCATCACACAGCAACACGCAACCGTGGACCACGCATGTCGCCTCCGGGGCCGCGCGGGACACGTTGAGTTCGGCGTTGTTGGAAGCTCACGATGCCGGCATACGCTCTCCTGACTTCACCGAGACCTATGGCGACGGCGTGCATCTCGAGCGCTCCCAGCGCCTTGCTGCCGCGACGTATGGGGTCCGTGGCATCGCGCGCGACGATCGCGCTGGTCGCAACGAAGTCGTGCGCGAGAACTTACGCTTCTACGGTGCACCGCACGTAGCAATGATGTTCGTCCCGCAGCTCGGGGATGGGGTGCGTGCGGCCAGCGATGTGGGTATGTACGCGCAGAACTTCCTGCTATCGCTACACGGCCACGGGTACCAGGGGATCCCTCAGGCGGTCCATGGCATGTACGCCGACACGGTGCGCAGGACGCTCGGGGTGCCTAGCGACCAGAAGCTGCTCTTCGGCATCGCGTTCGGAACGGCTGACCCGGATTCACCTTTGCGCAGCCTCGACATCGGGCGCGTCCCGCTGGATCACAGCGTGGTGTTGCATGACACGGGCACGCTCGACGACGGCGTCCTTCAGGACGCTGCGGACGCCGGGACGGCGCGGTCCATGGCTTCGATGTAGCGGGTCAGGGCGTCCCGGTTCTGTTCAAGGAACGAGATGCGCTCCGTCCTCTTGCCTCGTTGCTCGACGAGCATCTCCCGCAGTTCCGGGTCGGGGTCCGCGACCACGGTGGCCTCGGTGTTGTTCAAGCAGGGCAACATATCGCCGATGATCCGGGTCGGGATCCCGGAGTCGAGCAGTCCGCGGATCTTGCGAACCCGGTGGACCAGGTAGTCCTCGTACTCCCGGTAGCCGTTCTGGAGACGACGCGGCGCGATGAGGCCTTGTTCCTCGTAGTACCTGAGCATGCGCGCGGGCACCCCGGTCTTCTGGGCCAGCTCACCGATCCTCATGGACACTCCTTCAGAACTGCCGCTCGGCCACCGCCGGGCGGGTGGAGGAGTCGATCAACTCGCGAAGCCGCGGCGCGGGGACTGGTGCGCCGGTGTCCGCGGAGAAGTTCGAGTAGAACGACTCGGGATCGGCGGCGTAGATAACGTATACGCGCCCGATTCCGGCTCGACCCGCCAGGACTCAGCCAGCGGACCGGCATCGACCGGATCGAACCCGAAGCTGTCGACGACCTCCGAGACGAGCGCTGTGGCTTCGTCGGAGTCACCGGACACGGCCATACCCGAACGGTCCTGCGCCCCTGCCGGGCGAGCGAGCGAGGGGATGTGGTGGGCGACGATGTTGTTGAATGCCTTCACGATCTCCGCGCCAGGCAGAAGCGTCGCCTCATATTCGGCGGTCGCGAGATCCAGCGAGTCGAGCACGGTGATCCGTCCGTCGCGGCTGGGGTAGTAGTTGCCCGTCGAGAGCACGGTACGGCCGGACAGCGCCTCGGCCGGAAGAGACTCATAGGCCGACAGCGGGATCGCGAGGATCGTGAGGTCGCCATACCGGGCAGCCTCGTCCACGGTTCCAGCCTGAGCTCCGGTGCCGAGGTCGCTCACGAGTGCTGCGAGCGTCTCAGGGCCGCGCGAGTTCGCGATCATGATGTCGTGGCCGGCCGCGACGGCCAGCCGGGCAAGCCCCGCCCCGATTGATCCACTGCCGATGATGCCCATGCGAGTCATGCGATCCTCCTTGGTTTACAGTGACGCCTGCCGCCCCCGTCGGTTTCAGTCTGCAGCCTTCACACCACTGTCAAGGTCAAGGTCGGCCCCAGGTCATCTTTCGACCCCCAGTTAAGGGGAACGGGCCGGCGTCGGGAACAATGAACGCAACGGGACCGTTGCGCCAGGCATCACCACCCGGCATCGCCTTGGCGCACCGCACCCCGACCCTGTACCCGCTGGAAGGATCTTCGTGGCAGAACACCAGTTCGGCTTCCGTACCCGCGCGCTGCATGCCGGCGCCGTCCCTGATGCCGTGCACGGCTCCCGCGCCGTGCCGATCCACCAGACCACCTCCTACGTCTTCGAGTCCGCGCAGGACGCCGCGAACCTGTTTGCTCTGCAGAAGTACGGCAACATCTACTCCCGCATCGGCAATCCCACGGTCGCCGCCTTCGAGGAGCGCATGGCGGCGCTGGAAGGGGGAATCGGCGCGGTCGCGACGGCGTCCGGCATGTCTGCCGAGTTCGTCACCTTCGCCGCCCTGGCCGGCGCCGGGGACCACATCGTGGCCTCGTCCAAGCTCTACGGCGGCACCATCACGCAGCTGGACGTCTCGCTGCGCCGCTTCGGGGTGGAGACCACCTTCGTGGACTCGATGGAGGCGGCGGACTTCGAGGCCGCCATCCAGCCGAACACCAAAGCCGTCTACACGGAGATCGTGGCCAACCCCTCGGGGGACATCGTGGACCTGCCCGGCCTGGCCCGCGTGGCCCACGCGGCCGGGGTGCCCCTGATCGTGGATGCCACCCTGACCCCGCCGTACCTGATCCGCCCCTTCGAGCACGGTGCGGACATCGTCATCCACTCCGCCACCAAGTTCCTCGGCGGCCATGGCACCACCCTGGGGGGCGTCGTTGTCGAGTCCGGGCTGTTCCCGTGGGACAACGGCAAGTTCCCGGCCATGACCGAGCCCGTGCCCTCGTACGGTGGCGTCTCCTGGTGGGGCAACTTCGGCGAGTACGGCTTCCTGACCAAGCTGCGTTCCGAGCAGCTGCGCGATTTCGGGCCCGCCCTTCCGCCGGCCTCCGCCCAGCAGCTCATGCTCGGTATCGAGACCCTCGCTCAGCGCATGGACGCCCACCTGGCCAACGCCCAACGGGTGGCCGAGTGGCTCGAGGCCGACGATCGCATCTCCTGGGTGAACTTCGCCGGCCTGCCCTCCCACCCGCACCACGAGCGCGGCAAGGAATTGCTCCCGCTGGGTGTGGGCTCCGTGTTCAGCTTCGGGGTCAAGGGAGGGCGCGACGCCGGCGCCTCCTTCATCTCGCACCTCCAGTTGGCCAGCCACCTGGCCAACATCGGCGATGCGAAGACCCTCGTGCTGCACCCTGCCTCCACCACGCACCAGCAGCTGAGCGCTGAGCAGCTCGTCTCCGCGGGCGTTCCGGAGGACCTGATCCGCCTGTCCGTGGGCATCGAGGACGTGGAGGACATCCTCTGGGACCTGGACCAAGCCCTCGAGGCCGCCGTGAACGGCGCCGCCAGCACTGTCCCCGCCACCGAGGAGGTCTCCGAATGAGCACCGCACTGCCTGACCGCACCTGGACCGGCCCGTCCGCACCCGAGAGGCTGCGCCTGCTGCGCGAGGCGAAGTCCATCGCCATCGTCGGCGCCTCGGACAAGCCGGCCCGCGCGTCCTACTTCGTGGCGACCTACCTGAACAGCTCGACGACGTTCGACCTGTACTTCATCAACCCGATCCTCGCGGAGAAGGGCACCGAGATCCTCGGCCACCGGGTCTACGCCTCACTGGCGGACCTGCCCGTGGTGCCGGACCTGGTGGAGGTCTTCCGCAAAGCCGAGGACACCCCCGGCATCGTGGAGGAGGCCCGTGCCATCGGTGCGAAGACCGTCTGGCTCCAGCTCGGCATCTGGAACGAGGACGCCGCTCACGCGGCCGAATCGGGCGGGATGAACATGGTCATGGACCGTTGCGTGAAGATCGAGCACGCCCGCTTCCACGGCGGCCTCAACTTGGCCGGCTTCAACACCGGGGTGATCTCCTCCCGGCGCCAGCAACTGGACCGGTAAGCTCTGCCGGCTCGTTGACTGACACGCGTCTCCGGCTCTGGACCCCAGGTCGGAACCGGAGACGCGGGTCGGCCTGCCCTTCACCTCTTCAGGAGTCCGTGCGTCACGTTCTTGGGCCGCTGCATCTCGCCGTGTTTGGCTCCGAGGACAACAACGGTGCCGGCCAGGACCGGTATGGCCCATTGCAGTTGGCGCAATTGGTTCTGCGCCTGCTTGAGCTCTGGCGACGCGGTCGGAGCCGGTTCCGTGGCACCCTCGGAGCCCTGGTGTGACAACTCATCTACCTTCTTGCCGAGCATCCCGGAATAGAGGGTCACACCGGCCCCGGCGACCGTCACGCCGAACTTGATCCAGGTCCATCGCATGACGCCGTCTTGGGTCGCGTAGCGGCCCTTGTTCTCCCAGAGGATGGGCACCAGAGACGCCAGATGAGCGGTGCAGGCTGCCGTCTGTACCGGTGTCCATTTCTTCCAGCCCAGGCTGGACAGTCGCGTGCGTTCGGCGGGATCTGCCGCTTCGGCGGTGGCACCATTCAGTCCCACGGCTCCCATCAGGGAACCACCGAACCATGCTCCGGCAGTCAGGTCGTGGATAGATCGGGCGAAAAGGTTTCCTGACATGTTGTATCTTCCTTCCGATGAGTCATCCTTCTGGTCTCTCCTACCGTTCCAACTCCGGAACCTGAGTAGAGCCTCACAGTGGTGTAACGCCCGGTGGTCCGGCACGTCGATCCAGACGTAGACGCGGCCACCGGTGTGATCCTTCGAGTCAACCTTGCACAGAATCCTCGAAAGGAGTCACCACGGTGACCGCTCCTCATATTGTCGACCCTGCCGGCCTGCTCAGTGAAGCCCTGTCCGAGGCCTCCCCGGACATGATGCGCCACCTGCTGCAGACCGTGATCAACTCCCTGCTCTGCGCTGATGCCGACGCGGTGGTCGGGGCCGAGTGGGGCCAGCCCGCCACGACCCGCACCGCCCAGCGCAACGGCTACCGCCACCGCGAGCTGGACACCCGGGTCGGGACCATCGACGTGGCCATCCCCAAGCTGCGCTCTGGGACGTACTTCCCCGAGTGGCTGCTGGAACGGCGCAAGCGCGCCGAGTCGGCGTTGATCACCGTGGTGGCGGACTGCTACCTCGCCGGGGTCTCCACCGCCGGATGGACAAACTGGTCAAGACCCTCGGGATCAACGCGCTGTCCAAGTCCCAGGTCTCGCGGATGGCCAAAGACCTCGACGAACAGGTCGAGGCCTTCCGCCACCGCCCCCTGGATACGGCCGGGCCGTTCACCTTCGTGGCCGCCGACGCCCTGACGATGAAGGTCCGCGAAGGAGGCCGCGTGGTCAACGCCGTGGTGCTGCTGGCCACCGGCGTCAACGGCGACGGCCACCGCGAGGTGTTGGGCCTGCGGGTGGCCACCTCGGAGACCGGGGCGGCGTGGAACGAGTTCTTCGCCGACCTCGTCGCCCGCGGCCTGGGAGGGGTCCGGCTGGTCACCTCCGACGCCCACACCGGGCTCAAGGACGCCATCGCCGCCAACCTGCCCGGCGCCGCGTGGCAGCGGTGCCGCACCCACTACGCGGCAAACCTGATGGGCATCACCCCGAAGAGCATGTGGCCGGCCGTCAAGGCCATGCTGCACTCGGTCTATGACCAGCCCGATGCCGCCGCGGTGAACGCCCAGTTCGACCGGCTCATCGACTACGTGGGCGAGAAGCTGCCCGCGGTGGCCGAGCACCTCGACGCCGCCCGGGCCGACATCCTGGCCTTCACCACCTTCCCCAAGGACGTCTGGACCCAGATCTGGTCCAACAACCCCCAGGAGCGGCTCAACCGCGAGATCCGACGCCGCACCGACTCCGTCGGCATCTTCCCCAACCGCAACGCCATCGTCCGGCTCGTCGGGGCCGTACTGGCCGAGCAGACCGACGAATGGGCCGAAGGACGCCGCTACCTCGGCCTCGAGGTCCTGAACCGCTGCCGCCTCACCCGCGTCGATGACACCGGAAACGAGGTGACCACCGAACCCGATACCGCACTCGAACTCAGCGCCTGACAACCCAACGATGGATCAGACCGTTACACCACTACTTGGGGCTTGACCGGAACCTGCCGTAAAGAGCCCTTCCGCGTCGATCTTCTAGAGTGCTCCCATGAAGTCCACGCATGCCGCCATTCACCGACACGCCCGCGAGGTCTTTGGCTGGGACGAGTTGCGCCCCAGGCAGGCGGAGGCCGTGGAGGCCGCACTATCCGGCCGTGATGTGCTGGCCGTGATGCCCACCGGGTACGGGAAGTCGGCCGTGTATCAGCTTGCCGGCGTACTGGCCGAAGGCCCCTGCGTGGTCGTCTCCCCACTGATCGCACTCCAGGCCGACCAGCGGGACGGGCTCAACGAACTCCCGGTAGGAGCAGGCACGCGCGCCGTCGCCATCAACTCGTCTTTCTCCGCGCGGAAGCAGGAGCAGGCCTGGCAGTCTGTGGAGAACGGCGAGGCGACGTTCCTCTTCCTCACCCCGGAGCAGCTGGCCAAGGACGACGTGCTGGCCAGAGTGCGTGATGTTCGACCGGCATTCCTCGCCGTGGACGAGGCGCATTGCGTCTCGGCTTGGGGACACGACTTCCGCCCGGATTACCTCCGGCTCGGTACGGCCCGCCACCGGTTGGGCTCGCCGACGATCATCGCCCTCACCGCCACCGCCTCGACCCCGGTCCGGCAGGAGATCGTCGAGGGATTGGCCATGGATGATCCGCTCGTGATCGCGCTGGGATTCGATCGGCCCAATCTGCACCTGGCGGTGGAGCGTCACCATGAGGACAGCGGCAAACGTGAATCCGTGCTGGAGCAGGTCGCCGGCTTGCCACACCCGGGGCTGCTCTACACGGCGACTCGCCGCGCCGCCGCGGACTATGCCGCTGGGCTCAGGGAACGGGGACTGGCGGCCAGGGCTTACCACGCCGGCCTGAAGACTGCCGATCGGGAGGAGACCCTGCAACGGTTCCTGGACGGCGCCGTCGACGTCGTGGTGGCCACGAGTGCCTTCGGCATGGGCATCGACAAGGCCGATGTGCGCTTCGTGGTGCACGCCGACATCACTGATTCGCTGGATACCTATTACCAGGAGGCCGGCCGTGCGGGCCGCGACGGCCAGGAGGCCCAGGTGGTGCTGCACTACCGCAGCGAGGACCTCGGCCTGCGCAGCTTCTTCAGCACCCACCATGCGGATCAGAACGTGGTGGTCGCGGTCGTCCGGGAATTGCAACGCGCAGAGGGTCCCCTGCGCCTGACCCACCTGAAGGGCGCCGTGGACGTCAGCGCCCGCCGGGTCACCGGCACGGTCAACCTGCTGCAAGCAGCTGGCGCCGTGGCCTCCTCCCGGAAGGGACTGACCCTGGTGGAGGGAGTCGGGCCGAAGACGGCGGCCCGACTGGCCGAGGAGACCGCCGAGCGGATGGAGCGCATCGACGGCTCACGCATCGAGATGATGCGCGGCTACGCGGAGACCGACGGTTGCCGACGCCAGTACCTGCTGGGCTACTTCGGCGAGGAATTGGCCGACCCCTGCGGCAATTGCGATGCTTGTGATGCTGGCACCGCCGAGGACCTGACGCACGATGACGCAGAGTTCGCCCTCCAGAGTGGAGTGGTGCACCGGGAGTGGGGGCGCGGCCTCGTGATGAGCGTCAACGATGATCGGATCACCGTCCTCTTCGAGGAGCAGGGATACCGGACGCTGTCACTGGAGGCCGTGCGCGAGCAAGGGCTCCTCACTCGGACGTAGCCAGGCCGTCCCAAGGGATACTGCCACCGGCGAGGTGGCGGCCGACTCAATTACCGGGCTGTGCCCGTCGGGCCGGCTCAGTTCCGTGGTGGCTGGTTCGTCCCTCCAACACCGCCGTCGCCGGACTGACCACCGTGACCACCGGTGAATCGGCGCGCGGCATCCATGACTCGGCCGATGCCGGACGACCGTCCCGCACCGGGGCTCTTCCCACTGCCACGCCGGTTGAGGGCGCTCGTGGCCTGATGGATCATCTTCCGGCCCTGCGGGCTGTTCGCGAATGATTGGGCCTTGTTGGCCAGATCCTTGAACTTCATGGTCTCTTCTCCGTGGCATGGACAGCTGCACCCCTCCTCGTACGAGCGAGACCCCGGGCTACCGGCTGCGGAGGGGAATCGCATCCGCCGGACCCGGGGTCCCTGTCATCACTCGCACCTTCATCACTCGCACCATGATGAGGTGCTTTCAGCATAGGAAACGAACTTGTGCTCGCACCCCACACTGCCTGTGAGAAGGCTGTGATCCCTCACTGAGCCTTGCCGCCCACTCCACCTAACCGGCGCGGCGCCGGTAGACCAGCACACTGAGGGCATACCCGAGCCTCAGGATGCCCACACACCAGGCCAGGGCGATCCAGATCTCTGTGCCGACGGGTTGACCGCTGAACAGGTTGCGGACCGTGTTGACGATGGACGTCACGGGCTGGTGCTCGGCGAAGGCCGCCACCGGGCCGGGCATGGAATCCGTCGGCACGAAGGCCGAGCTGACGAAGGGCAACAGGATGAGCGGGTAGGAGAAGGCGCTCACCCCATCCACGGACCGGGCGCTCAGGCCCGCGATGACGGCCACCCAGGTCAGTGCCAGGATCAGCAGCACCAGGATCCCGGCGACGGCCAGCCACTCGAGCACCCCGGCTCCTGAGCGGAAGCCCATGAGCAGGGCCACGCCCACCACGATCGTCAGGGACATGACCGTGGCCACCACCGAGGTCAGGACGTGCGCCCACAGCACCGCTGACCGCGCGATCGGCATCGATTGGAAGCGTTCGAAAATACCGCCCTGCAGGTCCAGGAAGAGCCGGTACGCCGTATAGGTGATGCCCATGGTGATGGTGATGGTGAGAATCCCGGGCAGCAGGTAGTCCACGTAGGAACCGCCTCCGGTGTCGATGGCCCCGCCGAAGACGTAGACGAACAGCAGCATCATGGCGATCGGCATGACCGCCGTGGTGATGATGGTGTCCGGACTGCGGGCGATGTGGCGCAGGGACCGGCCCAGGAGGACTCCTGTGTCAGTGAGGAGGTCCGCACTCATGAGAGGTCACCTGCGCTTTCCCTCGCGACGGGACGGCCGTTGCCGCGATCATCCATCGGCCTCACGCTGGTCCGGACTCGAGATCAGGGCCAGGAAGATCTCCTCCAGGGTGGGTGGTTACTCCACGTACTCGACCGTCGCGGGCGGAAGGAGCAGCTTCAGTTCGGCCAGAGTGCCATTGGCGATGATGCGCCCGTGATGGAGGATGGCGATGCGGTCGGCGAGTTGCTCAGCCTCATCCAGGTACTGGGTGGCGAGCAGGACCGTGGTGCCGTCTGCGCGAGTTCACGGATGGCCTGCCACACCTCAAGGCGCGCCTCCGGATCGAGACCCGTGGTGGGTTCGTCCAGGAAGAGCACCGGCGGGTTCCCGATCAGGCTCATCGCGGTGTCCAGCCGGCGGCGCATGCCGCCCGAGTACTCCGCAGCCCTGCGCCCTCCGGCACCGGTGAGCGAGAAGCGTTCCAGCAGCTCATCCGCCAGGGTCCCGGCGTGGGGCAGGTGCCGCAACCGGGCCACCAGGATGAGGTTCTCGTGTCCCGTGAGTATCTCGTCCACGGCGGAGAACTGACCGGTCAGGCTGATCGATTCCCGCACTCGGCCTGGCTGCCCGCCAACCGCGAAGCCGTTGACGGTGGCATTGCCCGCCGTGGGCTGCAGCAACGTGGAGAGGATCCGGACGGCCGTGGTCTTGCCGGCGCCGTTCGAGCCCAGCAGGGCGAAGGCACTTCCGCGCTCCACGTCGAAGTCGACGCCGCGCAGCACATGGTTCTTCCCGTAGGACTTCTCCAGGCCCTGCACGTGGATCGCGGGTGCCGGAACCGGCCGGCGGACCGCCGTCGCACCGGTCATGGCGCACCCGCCGCACGATCGATGGCCTCGGCGAGGCGCGCCCGTTCCTTGCTGATCCACTGGTCCTCGGCGTAATTGGCCAGAAAGTCCTCGGCGAACGCCACGGGGTCCTCCCCCACGATCCCCCGGAGGGCCGTCCCGTCAGCGGCGCCCTGCTCGATGAGTTCCACGAGGTCCTCGAGCATCGTCACGAAGGTGTCCCCCTTGGTGATGGCCCCGTACCGGGTCAGGTACCGCTCGAGTGCCTGTTGCGCCTCGCGGTACCCGGCCGGCAGCGCCTCGGCACGGGCCCTGTACTGCTTCCACCGCCGCTTGTCACCAGCATTGCCGACGACCTTCTCTACCCACCAGTCATGATGAACCTCCCCCGACTTGGCTCATTCCTAGTGCCCTGATTTTTCAGGCAGGGTCTTGAGGATTTCCTTGGCTTCGGGGGTGAGGGCTGCGGGGATGGTGGCGATGGTCCCGTTGATCTCGACCAGGCCCTCTCGGAGGGGTTGGAGTGTCTTGATGATCCGGCGCAGGCTCATTCCGGTGGCCGTCTGGAGGTGTCGGCCTACGGCCAGGGCGCAGAACACGATGGTCAGGTGGGCCTCGATCGCATCCCGGGTGTGGTGGAAGATCGGGCGGGCCCGCAGGTCGGATTTGGCCATCCGGAATGAGGCCTCGACCTCGAACAGTGAGTGATAGGCAGCCACGACCTCGGCCCCGGAGAGTACCTTCATGCTGGTGTTGGTCACGTAGCCCTTGAGCCCGAAGAGCTGCTCGGCGGCCTTGGCCGCCTCATAGTCCACGGTCAGGGACTTTCGCTGGCCCGTGGTTAGGAACCGGGCCTTGCGCTGGGCCTTGCGTCCGGCGGCGATGTCCTCGGCCCGCTGGACCTGCAACGTGTGGTTGCGCCGGTCGCGGTGTTCGCGGGCCAGCCGGTCGCGGTGTTCGCGGGCCAGCCGGTACTGCCAGACCGCGCGCCGACGTGAGGACTCGGTGCCCTTCTTCAACTCAGTGGTGGTCTCGATGACCTGGCCATCGGCGAAGTGGTTGCCCGTCGTGGCGAACGTCTTGGCCAGGTCCATGGGGGCCTTGGCGTTCCTCGAGCCGACGATGTACTGGTATCCGGCCTCCTCCAGGGCCTGGATGTTCGCCCAGGAGAGCATGCCGGCATCAGCCACCACCAGCATGTCCTGCACCTGGTGGCGATCCCGGAAGGCGTCCAACACGGGGATCATGGTCCGGGTCTCGGCCTTGTTGCCCTCGAAGAAGTGCAGCTCCAGCGGGAACCCGTGCCGGTCGACCAGCAGTCCGACGAGGATCTGGGGGTCGATCCGGCGTTCTTTGGAGAACCCTGACTTGCGTAGTTCGTCTTCCTCGTCGGCCTCGAAATACAGGGTCGTCACGTCGTAGAGGCACACGCTGACCGCGCCACCGTCTGCGGCGAACCGGTAGGCCGCCGAGGAGAGCAGGTCCCGCCAGTTGTCAGGAACGCAGCGGGCCAGATGGCGCTTGAGCGTGGCATAGGAAGGCACGTTCTCCACGTTCAGCTCGGCCAACACCCGCAGAGAGTCCAGCTTCGAGGTTGGTTCGATCACCCGGGCCAGCACCAGTTGCTTGAGGACCTCGTCGTTCACGGCGCCGGTGAATCCGATCCTCTCGTAGGCCTGCTCCAGCACTTCCCACAGCACCCTGGGTCGGGTCCCGTGCAGCACCAGCCCGCCACCGGCATCCACGCCTTTGGCGGGGGCCGTGGTGGTGTCATCGGTGTGCAGGTCGAGGTCGAAAGCCATCTGCCCGGCCTGGATTTTCTCCCGCGCCACCTGTTCCAGCGAGGCCAGGGTCACCTCGTCGTGGGCCGACCCGAGGTGTTCAAGGATCTCCCGCTTGCCGTGGCGCTTCTGCGCGATCTGCACCGCGGTCGCCCCGGAGCTCGTCTTCACCCGCCGGATGTACACCCTCAACAGCCTAGAACCACCCCGGCTAGTGCCCCACCCCGCGACCAAGAACCCCGGAATCACGCGGAACTATGAGCCCAAAGCGACCGAATCACCGAAGAGTGAGCCAAGTCGGGTTCTCTACCCACCAGTCATGATGAACCTCCGTTGCGGAGCTGATCGAGATGTTCCGAGAGGAAGCTCCAGGTCCTCCAGAATTCATTGAGCTCCAGAATTCATTGAGGTAGTCCCGCCCGAGGGCATTGCGCGAGTACACCTTGCGGGGTGGTCCCTTTTCCGAGGGGAGCCTGTCCACATCGACGAGGCCGCGTTTCTCAATCCTGATGAGCAGGGCATAGACGGTGCCCTCGGCGATGTCGGTCAAGCCGTTGGCCCGTAGCCGCGCCGTGATCTCATAGCCGTAGGCCGGCTGCCCCGCCAGGATCTGGAGGACGATGCCCTCCAGGGTTCCCTTCAACATCTCCGTCATCAGGTTGGCCATGGATCCCACCCCCAGTACTTAGTTCTACTACCTAGTGGTAGGTAGTAGCACTAGGTAGTAGAGACGCAAGGGTCCGGCGGCCAACACCAGGATGGGCCCACCACATGACGAGACCCCGGGCTACCGGACGCCGTGAGGCGAACCGGACCCGGGGTCCCTGTCATCACTCGCACCTTCATCACTCGCACCTTGATGAGGCTCTTCCAGAGTAGGGATTCGACATGGGGACGAACCCCACGGCGCCTGTGCGTTCGCTGGTCGAGGTGACGGCTCGCGCCATGGCGGCATGGGCGTCCATCTCAGCCAATTGCCGGAAATACCCGATACTCCCCTTGCGTCAACACCTACTCGCTGGTAACTATGAGTGTCATCGCATGTGGCACTCGTCACATCCAGTGCTGTCACGGGCCCGCCCTGGACCCGTGGCAAACCACTGCGGACCAGCCGTCCGGCGATACCCCAACCGGTGAACCCGGTTGACGCCACAGCCGCATTCCTCGCGGCCTGACGCCAAGGACTCCTATGCACACCCGCTCTCGCCACCACCTGCCCTGGGCGGTGCTGGCCGCACTCCTCGCCCTCTTCCTCATTGCCGGGCTCGCCTTCTACTCCCTCTACAGCTCCAAGGTCGCCAACGGCGCCGCCCAGCTGGACAACGGCATGCGCACCGCCCAGACCGGAAGTGCAGACCTCAACGAAGGCGCCGTCCGGGCCGAAGACGGGGCCAAGGAGCTGGCCACCGGCACGGGTGTCCTGAAGGAGGGCTCGGCTCAGCTGGCCCAGGGGGCCACCGATGCCCATGAGGGATCCACCGAACTGTCCGCCGGGGCCACCGATCTTCACAAGGGGACCACCGAGCTGAAGACCGGCTCGGACCAGGCCTCCGCCGGGGCCGGAGAGCTCGCCGGCGGTGCCGGTCAGTTGTTCGCCGGCACGCAGGAGGTGGCGGCCGGCGCCGTCCGCGCGGACAACGCCGCCCGAAAGCTGGATGCCGGGGCAGGCCGGCTGACCACCGGTGCCCAGGAAGCAGCGGCGGGCGCCCAGGCCCTGTCCGCTGGTGCCGGAGAGCTGCAGGGTGGCACGGACACCTTGGCAACGGGTGCCGGCGATCTCGATGCCGGGGCGAAGGCCCTCCAGTCAGGTGCCGGCCAGGCCGCCGCCGGTGCCGGAGAACTCTCCACCGGTGCAGGCACGCTAGCGGATGGCGCACGCCAGCTCGGTGCGGGCGTGGATGAGGCAGCCGCAGGCTCCGCCGACCTCTCCACCGGCCTGGGCACCCTCTCGGCCGGGCTCACCGAGGCCTCTGCGGGTTCCACCGCCCTGAAGTCCGGCACCGACGAACTGGCCGCAGGCGCCTCCGAGCTGGAAGCCGGTGCGGCTCAGCTATACGCCGGGCTGCAGCAGGGCGTGGATGGCACCTCCGAACTCAAGGACGGCTCCGCGCAGCTCTCGGCCGGTCTGATCCAGTTGCGGGACGAGGTCCGGAAGAATCCCCTGTCCCCGCCGGACCTCCGCCTCGCCGTGGAACAGCTCGCCGCGGGCGGGCAGCAACTCGACGCCGGCGTCGGTGAACTCCAGACGGGCACGCTGCAGTTGCGCGACGGAGGCCAGCAGCTGGCGGACGGCACAGCCGCCCTGTCCACCGGTGCCGACCAAGCCGCGGCGGGTGCCACGGACCTGAACGCCGGGCTCGTGCGGCTCGACGCCGGCGGCAAGGAGGCGCTGGCCGGATCCCAGGCGCTGGGCCAGGGCCTGGACCAGATCCAGGCCGGCGTGAAGGGAACCAAGAAATCGCCCGGACTCGTGGGTGGCGCCGAACAACTCGAGGCCGGCGCAGGCGAGCTCGCCGCGGGCAATACCGCCCTGGCAGAGGGATCCACCGAACTGGTGGATGGCACGGGCCGCCTGCGCGCCGGTGCCGCGGAGCTGAACGCCGGGGCCGGGGAGCTGTCCTCCGGAGCCTCAGAACTGGCTGACGGCAATGGCGCGCTGGCCACCGGCGCAGGAACACTGCGTGACGGAACCTCAGAACTGGCCGCCAAGACTCCGGACCTGGTGGACGGTACGGGCAGGCTCACCACCGGAGCACAGTCACTGAGTGCGGGCGCCGTGCAGCTCCAGGAGGGCAATGCCGCCCTGGCCGAGGGGTCCGCGGCCCTGGAGACCGGCGCCAAGAGGCTGTCCGGCGGCGCCGGTCGGCTGGAAGGCGGCCTGGAGGAACTGCACGCCGGCGCCGGCGACCTGGACGAGGGTGCCGCCCAGCTGCAGCAGGGGGCCACCGCCCTGGCCGATGGCAACGGTGCCCTCGCCGAGGGCACCGGAAAGCTGGCCTCCGGCTCCCTGCAGCTCGTCTCCGGCACGGATGAGTTGCGCTCCTCCTCCCGAGCCGCTACCGCGGACCAGATGGTCACGAAGCCAGCCGGGCTGCTGCTGCTCATCCCGCTGCTGCTGTTGGCCATCCCGGTGGCCATGATGTTCGTGATGCGGCGCCGCGAGCGGTCCGTGGACTCCTACTAGGGGCCGGCGGACATGGCAGGGCCCCGGGTTGTCCGGCGGCGTGAGGGGAACGCCATCTGCCGGGCCCGGGGCCCTCTGTCATCACTCGCACCTTGATGAGGTGGTTCCACCCTAGGAACCGGGAGTGAGAATCGCCCGGGCGCCAGCTGGGAGGTCCCTGGCAATGCCGGAGCCGCCTAGGAACCGGCGGACCCCAACTGGCCCACGTCCGTGCGACGGTTGGCCAGCACGGGCAGGAAGGAGCGCACCTCGTCGATGCGCTCTCGGGTGACATCGGCGGTCTCGATCGCCTCTCCCTCCTCGCCGAGGAAGGCCACGGGCACGGCGAGCGGGTCGATGATGGCCGAGTGGCCCACGGTGTTGTCACTGCGCGTGCCCGCGGCCACGATCCACACGGTGTTCTCCACGGCGCGCGCCTTGAGCAGCAGCTGCCAGTGCTCGATCTTGTAGTCGCCCTTGAACCAGGCGGCCGGCACCAGCACGACGTCGGCCCCGGCCACGGCCAGCGACCGCGCCACTTCCGGGAAGCGCAGGTCGTAGCAGGTCATGATGCCGAACCTCAGGCCGCCGAGTTCCACGATCAGGGTGCCCCGGTCGCCGGCGGTGATGCGGTCCGATTCCTTGTACTTGAAGGCGTCGTAGAGGTGCAGCTTGCGGTAGGTCCCCAGGATCTTGCCCGTGGCATCCACCGCCACCACGGTGTTGTAGGGCCGCTCGGTGCCCGAGGGCTCGTACCCGCCGGCCACCACGGCGATGGAGAGGTCCGCGGCGATCCGCGTGACCTCGGAGACGAAAGCCGACCAGCCGGCGTCGACGGCCTCAGCCAGGGGGCCGTCCACATGCCGCACGGTGAACATGGACTCCTCGGGGAACAGCACCAGTTCGGCGCCGTCGTCCTTGGCGGATTCCGCCAGGCGCCGCAGCGTGGCCACGTTCTCGGCGACCACACCCGTGGGGCGGAATTGTCCGACGCTGATCCTCATGTGACCGTCCTACTCGCATGGTGTGAAACCGTCCACCCAGCCTAACCTGAGGCCATGTCCGCCGCCCCTGACCACGGTCCCGGACGCCGGGTCTCCACCGACGTCCTGGTGGTCGGCGCAGGGCCGACCGGGCTGATGGCGGGCGCCTGGTGTGCGAAGCTCGGACTCCAGTCCCTCGTGGTGGACGGCAAGGCCGGGCCCACGCGCGAATCCCGAGCCCTGGCCGTGCAGGCCCGCTCCCTGGAGGTCTACCGGCAGCTCGGCCTGGCGCAGGCCGTACTGAACGGCGCGACCCCCGCGACGTCCGTCAGTCCCGGGTTCGGCCACCGCACGCTGGGCACCGTGCGGCTGGACCGGGTGGGCCAGCAGTTGACGCCCTTCCCGGGAATCACCATCTTCGAGCAGAGCGCCAACGAGGAATTGCTGGCCGGCCACCTCCGGGACCAGCACCGGCCCGTCGCCTGGGGCACCTCGTTCCGGTCCTTCACCACCCACCCATGGGCGGCAGGCCCGGGCGGAACCGTCACCGTCGAACTCGACTCTCCTGAAGGGCTGGTCCAGGTCAGCGCCCGGTATGTGGTGGCCGCCGACGGCGCCTCGTCAGCGGTCCGGCGCGCCCTGGATATCGCCTTCGAGGGTGCCACCAACCGGTTCGAGTTCTACGTGCTGGACGCCTACGGAGTCACCGGCACCGAGTCCGGCATCACCCTGCGCGCCTCCCGTGAGCACTTCATGCTGGCCTTCCCCCTGGGCGACGACGGCCGGGGCGGCCGGCGCGCACGCCTCCTGGGGATCCTGCGCGCCGAGGACAGGAGCCCGGCGAATCCCGACGACGGCGCTGCCCCCGTGGCCGCGTCCCCCGCCGCCGAGGCTCGCGATGAGGCCCGGGCCCGCGATTCGCTGGCCGAGGAGTTCGGCGTCCGGTATGCCGGCACGGACTGGTACAGCACCTACCGGGTGCATCACCGCGTGGCCGACGCCTTCCGTGCCGGCAGGGTGTTCCTGGCCGGGGACGCCGCTCACATCCACTCCCCCGTGGGCGCGCAGGGGATGAACACGGGACTGCAGGACGCCCAGAACATCGTCACCAAGATCGCGGACGTCCTCGCCGGCCGGGAGCCCGAGGACGTCCTCGACCGCTATGAGGCCGAGCGCCGGCCGGTGGCCCTGAACCTGGTCCGAACCACCGACGTGGTGTTCGGCGCCGTCACCTCCCTCTCCCCCCTGGCACGCCTGGCACGGACGCGCGTCTTTCCCGTGGTCGCACCGGCCCTCCTGCGCGTGGTCCCTCGGCTTCCCCTGGGCGGCCGGATGTTCGGCTATCTCTCCCAAATCCGGATCCACTACTGGATGCCGGGGGCGGACCGCACCGGCCAACGGCGGCGGCGCCGCGGCACGGTCCTGGGCCGTCGCCTTCCCTGGGTGCCCGACGCCGGCCATGACGGTCCGGTGCCCGGCTGGGACGGGCGCGGAGACAACCATGAGGCGCTCAACACGGCCGAGTGGCAGGTGCACGCCTACGGTCCGGCCGCCGACAGGTTGGCGCGGGACCTGGCCGACCGCCACCAGGACAGGGTCGCGGGACGCGCCGGGCCGGCGTCGGGCCTGCCGGTGTTCGGATTCCGGGCAGCCCCGGAAGCCGGCCTGCCGGACGGAACGGCACTGCTGATCCGCCCAGACGGCTTCGTGGTGGAGCTGGTCAGTCCTCGATGAGGTCGCGGACCTGGACCACCTGGTCGCGGCCCGGGCCGACGCCGATCGCGGACATCCGGGTTCCGGACATCTTCTCGAGGGCCAGCACGTAGTCGCGGGCGTTGGCCGGCAGGTCCTCCATGGTGCGTGCGCCGGAGATGTCCTCCGTCCAGCCCTCGAAGTACTCGAAGATCGGCTTGGCGTGGTGGAACGCGGTCTGCGTCATGGGCATCTCGTCATGCCGCACGCCGTCCACGTCATACGCCACGCACACCGGGATCTGCTCGATGCCGGTGAGGACGTCCAGCTTGGTGAGGAAGTAGTCGGTGAAGCCGTTGATGCGGGTCGCGTAGCGGGCCATCACCGCGTCATACCAGCCGGTGCGGCGCGGGCGGCCGGTGTTCACGCCGAACTCGCCGCCCACGGTGCGCAGGCGCGTGCCCATGCCATCCTCGTCGAACAGCTCGGTGGGGAACGGGCCGGCCCCCACCCGGGTGGTGTAGGCCTTGACGATGCCGATCGTGCGAGTGAAACGGGTGGGGCCGATGCCCGCGCCCACGGAGGCGCCGCCGGCGGTCGGGTTGGAGGACGTCACGAACGGGTAGGTGCCGTGGTCCACGTCCAGGTAGGTGGCCTGGCCGCCCTCCATCAGGACCACCTTGCCCTCGTCGAGGGCATCGTTGAGCAGGATGGTGGAGTCCACGACCATGGGACGCAGCCGCTCGGCGTAGGACAGGAAGTACTCGGCGATCTCGTCCACGGTGATCGCCCGGCGGTTGTAGAGCTTGACCAGCAGCTCGTTCTTCTGGCGCAGGGCGCCCTCGATCTTCTGGCGCAGGATCGACTCGTCGAAGACGTCCTGGACGCGGATGCCAAGGCGGCCGACCTTGTCCATGTAGGTGGGGCCGATGCCACGACCGGTGGTGCCGATGGCGCGCTTGCCGAGGAAGCGCTCGGTGACCTTGTCCATGGTCTGGTGGTACGGGGCCACCAGGTGCGCATTGGCAGAGATCTTCAGGTGGTCGCAGCGCTGACCGCGGGCCTCGAGCCCGTCGATCTCCTCGAACAGGGCCTCGAGGTTGACCACCACGCCATTGCCGATCACCGGGACGGCGTTCGGGGACAGGATGCCGGCCGGCAGCAGCTTGAGTTCGAACTTCTCACCGCCGACGACGACGGTGTGTCCGGCATTGTTGCCGCCGTTGGGCTTGACCACGTAGTCCACGCGGCCGCCCAGCAGATCGGTGGCCTTACCCTTGCCCTCGTCGCCCCACTGGGCGCCGACGATCGCGATTGCTGGCATGAATGCATCTCTCCTGAGCAGGCCACGGCAACCGTTCTTGCGGCGGTCCCGTCCGGCCCTCGACATGGAAAACGCCCCCGGTGACCGCTCCCACGGTTCTCTGCCGTGCGGTGCATCACACGAGGGCCTTACAACCGGAGTTTACCAGTCAGGGCCCGCCAGGATTTAAGGCGCCGCCTCGGCGTAGTCTCGCAGCGACTCCAGCTGACCCGCATCCGCGTCGGCGAGCGCGGCGGCCAGGCCGAGCGCCTCCTCGCGCATGTCCTCCGCAGCGCGCACGGCGATGCGCAGGTGTACCCGGGTGGCGCCGGCGTCGGGCAGCAGGAGGTAGCCGTACTCCACGCGGACGTCCGCGTCATCGGCACCGGAGACCATGGTCAGCCCGTGCCCGGGCTCGTAGGTGGCCAGCGTGTACTGCCGCTGGTGGCCGCCGGTCGCATAGGAGAGCTCCTGGCCCGGACCCGCCGGACCGTTGACGTGCATCTCCTCGACATCGGCCAGCCACGCCGGCGCAGCGGCCCAGTCCGTGAGCAACTCCCACACCCTCGGGGCAGGCAGGTGCACCACGATGTCGTCTTCGAGGGCCGCGATGGTCAACATGGTCCGATCCTCACCCCTGCGCACCCCCGGTGTTAAGGGTGAAACGCCGCCGGGTTCCGCCGCGCCCCCGCCACACCTGCCTATGGTGGTGCCCGTCACCTTCGCCCAGGGCCCCGGGCGTCACCATCGCACCGCACGACGCCGGCCCCGCACCGTCAGGAGCCATCGGCATGTCCAGCACCCCGGGAACCACCGAAACGCCGCCCCGCAAGGAGGGCACCCCGCTCTCCCGCGCCATGCGACCCGTCAACCACGTGGTGGAACGGTTCATCCCGTCCGCCCTGGTCTTCTCGATCGTGTTGACCTTCATCGTCGCGATCCTGGCGCTGATCCTGACCGGCACCGGCCCCGGCGACCTCGTGGTCCACTGGGGCGACGGACTGGCCGGGCTGCTCGACTTCATCACCCAGATGGCGCTGATCCTGCTGCTCGGGCACATCCTGGCCAACACCGGACCGGTCCGGCGCGTGCTGGCCTTCCTGGGCTCGGTCCCCCGCACGGAGCTCGCCTCCTACGTGTTCGTCTTCGCCGTGGCCGCCGTGGCCAGCCTCATCACCTGGGGGCTGGGCCTGGTGGTCGGCGGACTGCTGGCCCGGGAGGTCGCCTATCAGGGTCGTGTGCGCGGCCTGAAGCTGCACTTCCCCATGCTGGTGGCGGCCGGCTTCGCCGGCTTCGTGGTCTGGCACATGGGCT
Source organism: Citricoccus muralis (assembly GCF_003386075.1). Classification (GTDB taxonomy): domain Bacteria; phylum Actinomycetota; class Actinomycetes; order Actinomycetales; family Micrococcaceae; genus Citricoccus; species Citricoccus muralis. The sequence goes on along the minus strand of NZ_QREH01000001.1, from coordinate 2,830,031 downwards.
ACTCCGCCTCCGGCCCCCTGACCGCCGCCACCGAGGGATCCTTCCTCATGGACTCCCTGGGCGGACAGCCCGTGCCGATCAGCGAGACCGTGTTCTCCTCCTGGAACATGATCGCCGCCGTGGTGACGATCCTCGTGGTGGCCCTGGCGCTGTTCCTGGTGGCCCCGCGCCGCGGTGACAAGATCGTGGAGCTGGCGCAGGACGCCCGCGAGCAGGCCAGCGACGGTCAGGAGGAGATCGTGACCCCGGCCGACCGCGTGGACGCCAGCCGACTGCCGACCCTGCTGCTGGGCTTGATGCTGGTGGCCTACCTGGTGCTGCACTTCGTCCAGGGCGGCACGCTCACCCTGGACACCGTGAACTGGTCCTTCCTCGCCCTGATCCTGCTGCTGGTGCGCAACCCCTTCGAGCTGATCCACCTGACCAAGAACGCCGCCTCCAACGTGGGAGAGATCCTGCTGCAGTTCCCCCTCTATGCGGGGATCCTGGGCATGATGTCCGGAACCGGCCTGATCGAGGTGTTCTCGGACGCCGTTGTGTCCATCTCCAACCCGGTGACCTTCGGGCTGCTCGCCTTCCTGGCCGCCGGTCTGGTGAACTTCTTCGTCCCCTCCGGTGGCGGGCAGTTCGCGGTGCAGGGTCCCATCATGCTCGGGGCCGGCGCCGACCTCGGTGTGGACCCCGCGATCACCATCATGGCCGTGTCCTACGGCGACCAGTGGACGAACATGATCCAGCCGTTCTGGGCCCTCCCCCTGCTGGCGATCGCCGGGCTGAAGATGCGGGACATCCTCGGCTACACGACCGTGGTGCTCATCGCCTCCGGACTCGTGTTCGCCGGGACATTGCTGATCGTCTCCCTGTAGGGCTCAAGGCCGGGGTCCTGGCTGGGAAGCTGTCGGTCCATAGATCCGGGGCCCGAAAGTCCGCACACCGATCATGTTCCGGCACGGCAACTCGCGGTGTGCCTGGACACGATTGGTGTGCACGTTGCGCGCACTAGTCTCAACCCAGTCGGCCGCCGGATTCCTCGAGGTAGCAGACCCCGCAGAGGGACTCGTAGGTGACCTCCACGCCATCGATCGCCACCTGGTCGCCTTCGAAGACGAAGCGTTCACGCCGGGACTCGCGCGCACCGGCGGCCGGGCCGGCGTCGTGCCCCGCCACCGTGTCCACCACCTTGCGGGTGTTGAAGATGGCCTTGCGCCCGCACCGGCAGATGGTCTTGAGCTCCTCGAGGGAGTGCGCCACCTCCATCAGCCGGGCCGAGCCGGGGAAGGAGGCCGTGCGGAAGTCGGTGCGGATGCCGTAGGCCATCACGGGCACGCCCTCGAGCACGGCGATCCGCAACAGGTCGTCCACCTGGGCGGGCTCGAGGAACTGCGCCTCGTCCACGAGCAGGCAGGCGACGGGCTTGACCTCGGCGTCCACGTGCGTGAGCAGGGCGGTGGGGTCATCCCCGCGGGCCTCCTGGCGGAACAGTGCCATCAGGTCGGCCCCGGGCGGGATCAGGAAGTCGGCATTCCGGGTGACGCCCAGCCGGGAGACGATCTGGTCCTCGCCCTTCGAGTCCACCTGGGGCTTGGCCAGCAGCACCCGCTGGCCGCGTTCCTCGTAGTTGAACGCGGCCTGGAGGAGTCCGGTCGACTTGCCGGAGTTCATCGCCCCGTAACGGAAGTAGAGCTTGGCCACGATCGGTCCGGTGCGCTACTTGATCGAATTCGGGTGCTTCGCCAGCGGGGTGACCGTGATGTCCATGTAGGGGTACATGGGGAAACCGCTGAGGATGGCGTGCAGCTCGTCGTTGTCCGCCACGTCGTAGACGGAGTAGTTGGCGTATTCGCCGACCACGCGCCAGATGTCTCGCATCCTGCCCTCGCGCTGCAGGTTGCCGGAGTACTCCTTCTCCTTGACCTGGAAGTCCGCCTTGGTCTCGTCGGTCATCGACTCGGGGAAGGTCACGTCCATCCGTGCCAGAAACAGCATCGTCACTCCTTCGTACGGCGCATCATGTGGTGGTTGCGCTGGGCTGAGACCGCCGAGGGCGCTCGGCCGTTGCCACTATAGACCGCCCGCCGGACTCGTCCGGCGGCACAACCCTCGAGCACGACGCCGGCCCGTTCAGTCCAGGACGATGCCGTCCGGACGCTCAGGCTCGGGGTGAAGCGCGGCGAGCACCTCCAGGGCGGCCTCGGTGGCCCGGTTCGGCTTTTTCCGGTGGAGCAGTGTGGCGGTCAGATACCGGGCCGGGCCGGCCAACGGCCGCAAGGCCAACCCGGGGGTCTCCACATGGGCCACGGAGGAGATCGTGAGGGTGACACCGACGCCGGCCGCCACCAATCCCAGGATCGTGTAGGAATCCGGGGCCTCCTGGACCAGGCGCGGTGTGAAGCCGGCGCGGTTGGCCAGACGCAGCCCCATGTCCCGAACACTCGATCCCTGCTGGGCGGGGAACATGACCCACGGCTCCGAGGCCAGCCCACGGATGTCGATCTGCTCCTCACCGGCCAGCCGATGGTCCGTGGACACCCCCACCAGCACCCGTTCGTACTCGAAGACCCGGTCCTCGAGGCCGGAGTAGGTCAGGGGCCGTCGTCCGAAGGCGATATCCAGGTCACCTGCCGCCACCAGCGAGGGTGCCGCGCCGGCATAGACCATGGAGCGCAGGCGGAGGTCCACTCCGGGTGCGTCACGCCGGACGGCCCGGGCGATTCCCGGCAGCCACGGCCGCGAGGAGGCACCCGCGTACCCCAGGGTCACCGATCCGAGTAGGGGGACACCCTCCTGGTGGACGGCGCGTGTCATCAACCGGGCCGATTCCACCACCTGGCGGGCATGCGGCAGGGCGGCCTCCCCGGCGGCGGTGAGCTTGACGGCCCGGGTGGTCCGCCCCACCACCGGCTCGCCCAACTCCCTCTCCAGCTTCCGGATCCACTGGCTGACCAGCGGTTGGGCCACCCCGAGCCGCTCCGCCGCACGGGTGAAATGGAGCTCCTCGGCCAGCATCACGAACGCCTGGAGCATCTTGATGTCCATGAGTCCCCGTCCAGGTCAGAGGTATTCATCGTGTTCCTGCATAAAACTATCCCGAATCCATCTTGGACAGAAGTGAGAGTCGCGTGGACCATAGACACCTGTGGGTGGCGTCACTAGTCGCCGTGTGATACTTCACGGCCGTCAGCCGCCCACCCCGCACCATTGATCGAGAGAGACAGTCATGGACGAGCCACGGTCCCCGCGCTGGCGCCACCGGCCCGAACCCTCCACCTGGGGTGATTTCGGACCGGATGACGCCCTGGGCCGCATCAACCTGCTCACGCCCGCCAAGGTCGCCGAAGGCCTGGCCGAGGTCCACGAAGGGCGGGCCTTCACCCTCGGGCTGCCCCTGACCCTCCCCGGCGGCAACGCCCTGAACGCCAACCGCCTGCCACCCGTGGTGCGACCGACCCTGCGCCAAGGTCGCTCCGGCGCCAACTGCATCATGGAGCCTCTGTCGCCTGGCTCATCGGACGTACTCAGTGACGACCTCGTGGTCCTGCACAACCAGTACTCCACTCAGTGGGACGCCTTCGCCCATGTGGGCTCGATGTTCGATGCCGATGGCGATGGCGTTCCGAAGCCGGTCTACTACAACGGCTTCCGCGCCGGGATCGAGGTCCGGGGAACCACGGACCCGGCGGACTGCGGGATCCCCAGCCCTGGCCAGCCCACGACGGCGGACCTCGGCCCGGTCGGCATCGGCACCGTGGCCTCACATCCGGTCCAGGGACGTGCTGTGCTGATCGACCTCGCCCACCACGTCGGCACGGACCACCAGGTCGTCGGCTTCGACCAGATCCGCACCGTCTTGGACGCCGACGGCATCGAGGTCCGCCCCGGGGACATCGTCACCTTCCACACCGGTTTCGCGGCCAAAGTGCTCGAGATGGCCGGCGACCCGGATCCGGACGTGCTGCACCGCTACGGCGCCGTCCTCGACGGTCGCGACCCGGCGCTGCTGGACTGGATCACCGAGACCGGCATCGCCGCCATCGCGGCGGACAACTATGCGGTGGAGCTCTACCCGGCCACCCCCGCGCCGGCACCGGCCTCCATCCTGCCGCTGCACGAGCACTGCCTGTTCAAGCTGGGCGTCCCCCTTGGAGAACTCTGGTACCTCACCGACCTCGCCGCGGCCCTGCGGGAGGCCGGCCGCACGGCCTTCCTGCTCACGGCACCTCCGCTGAACCTGCCGGGTGCCTCCGGCTCACCGCTCAACCCGATCGCCACAATCTGAGGACCGTATGAACGAGGATTTCACCGCTGGTCACACAAGTACCCCCAGCACCACCAGCACCATGAACGCCGTGGGCACCGAGCGCCGCACCACCCGTGAACGGGTCCTGGTGACCGGCGGGGCCCACGGCATCGGTGCCGCCATCGCGGAACGCTGCCGCCAGGACGGCTACGAGCCGGTCATCCTCGACCGAGAGGGTGAGGACGCCATCCATGGCGACCTCTCCGATCCGGACTCCACCGCCCAAGCCCTCGAACGTGCGCTGGCCGACGGGCCGATCACACGCCTGGTGAACAACGTCGGGGCCGTGTTCCCCAACGCCGTCACGGACCAGTCCCTGGACCAGTTCGACGCAGCCGTGGCCCTGAACCTGCGCAGCGCCCTGCAGTGCATCCAGGCCCTGCTGCCCGGGATGCGAGAGGCCGGGTTCGGCCGGATCGTCAACATGTCCTCCCGAGCCGCCCTGGGCAAAGAGCTCCGCGTGGCCTACGCCGCCACCAAGGCCGGCCTGCTGGGCCTGACCCGCGTCGTTGCCCTGGAGGAGGGCCGCAACGGCGTCACCGCCAACGCGATCGGCCCCGGCCCCATCGCCACAGACCTGTTCACCCGGGCCAACCCTGCCGACTCCCCGAAGACCAAGGCCATCATCGAGTCGGTGCCCGTGCGGCGCATGGGCTCGGCCGAGGACGTGGCCCACGCCGCCTCCTACCTGCTGGACGCCCGCAGCGGCTTCGTCACCGGCCAGACCCTCTACGTCTGCGGCGGCCTGACAGTGGGACGCGCCGATGTCTGAGCAGGTGGCACAGCCTGAGAAGATCGCCGTCGTCGGCGGCGGGTCCATCGGCGTCGCCTTCGCCCTGGTCTTCGCCCGCGCCGGGCACCCGGTCACCGTGTGTGAGCCCGAGGCCGGCCGCCGGGAGGCCGTCCCCGGGGAACTGGCCGCGAAGCTCACCGCCCTGTCCGAGGCCGGCCTGCTGACCGAGTCCCCCGAGGCCATCACCACCCGCGTCACTGTCGAGCCTGAAATGGCCACCGCCGTCGCCGGTGCCGCCCTCGTCCAGGAATGCGTGCCCGAACGGCTCGAGGTCAAGCGCTCGATCTTCGCCGAACTCGGTGCGGCCACCGGCCCGGAGACCGTCCTGGCCAGCTCTTCCTCGGCGATCCCCGCCTCACAGACCGCCGAAAGCCTCCCCGCCGCGGACCGGATCCTCGTGGCCCACCCCGGCAATCCGCCATTCCTGCTGCCCGTCATCGAACTGGTGCCCTCCCCGCTCACCCGGTCGGCCGTCGTCGCCAGCGCCCACCGCCTCTATGCCGGGGCCGGGATGTCCCCGGTGACCGTCGCCAAGGAAGTCGAGGGCTTCCTCTTCAACCGTCTGCAGGGCGCCGTGCTGCGCGAGGCCTATGCGCTCGTGCGGGATGGGGTGGCCACCGTGGAGGACATCGACACGGTCATGCGGGACGGCCTGGGCCGCCGCTGGTCCTTCATGGGGCCCTTCGAGACCTCGGACCTCAACACCCGCGGCGGCATCTCCTCCCACGCGGAGAAGATGGGCCCGGCCTATGCGCGCATGGGCGCCGAACGCGGCCAGCACGATCCCTGGACCCCTGAGCTCGTGGCCGAAGTGGAGCGCCAGCGCCGTGCCCTGCTCCCCCTGGAGCACTGGGAGGACCGGGTGGCCTGGCGCGACGAGCGGCTCATCGAACTGCTGCAGACAATCGAACCTTCTGAACTTTCCGCACTTTCCGCACCGAATATCCCCCATCGCATCCGAAAGAGTGACCATGACCGCAACAACTGAACGTCCACAACGGTCCCAGAAGGGCAACATCCTGGACCGGACCGCCGGGTTCTTCACGAACCTGATGGACAAGTACCTGCCGGATCCACTGGTCATCGCGATCATGCTGACCGGCCTCACCATGGTCCTGGCCATCCTGGCCCAGGGCTCCTCGCCCCTGGAGGTCGTCGAGTACTGGGGCGGCGGATTCTGGGACCTGTTGGCCTTCACCATGCAGATGACCGTGGTGCTGCTGGCCGGCTACATCCTGGCCAAGACCCCACTGGTCGATCGCCTGCTGGACGCCCTGACCATCCGGATCTCCTCCCCGCGCACGGCCATCATCGTCGCCACCCTCGTGGGCGGCATCGGCAGCTGGCTGAACTGGGGCTTCGGCCTCGTCATGGGCGGCATCATTGCCCAGAAGCTGGCCATGAACGTCAAGGGCCTGCACTACCCGCTGGCGATCGCCGCCGGTTACTCCGGCTTCGCCGTCTACGGCATCGGCCTGTCCGGCTCCGTGCCGCTGCTGATCGCCACGGAAGGTCATTTCCTGCAGGAGCAGGTCGGCATCATCCCACTGGCGGACACCATCTTCTCGCCCTACCTGTTGCTGACCAACCTCGCCGTGCTCCTCTTCCTGCCGCTGTTCAACATGGCCCTGCACCCGAAGGACCCGGCCAAGATCAAGGAGATGGACCGCACGTCCCACGCTGTCGACGCCCCCATCAAGGAGCTCGACCAGCGCACCACCCTCGCGGCCAAGCTGAACAACAGCCCGATCATCGGCATCGGCATCGGCCTGATCGCCCTCGTCTACGCGTTCAACTACTTCTTCCAGGGCGGCACCCTGAACCTGGATGCGGTGAACTTCATGTTCCTGTTCCTCGGCATCATCCTGTTCGCCCGCCCCTCCGCCTTCCTGGCCGCGGTGAACGACGGCGTCAAGATCGTCTCCGGCATCATCATCCAGTACCCGTTCTACGCGGGCATCATGGGCATCCTGGTGGGCTCCGGACTCGTGGTGTCCTTCGCCGACTGGTTCGGCACCTTCTCCACCGCTGAGACCCTGCCGTTCTGGTCCTTCATCTCCGGCGGCATCATCAACCTGCTCGCGCCCTCCGGTGGTGGCCAGTGGGCCGTTCAGGGCCCGGTGATGATGGAGGCCGCCCAGGCGATGGGCGCCAACAACGCCGCCACCGCGGTCGCCGTGCAGATCGGTGACCAGTGGACGAACATGGTCCAGCCGTTCTGGATCCTGCCAGTCCTGGCCATCTCCGGCCTGAAGCTGCGGGACGTGATGGGATACATGGTGCTGATCCTGGTGTTCCTGGGCGTCATCTTCGGTGCCGCCGTGCTCCTCTGGGGATTCCTGGCCGTCTGACCGGCGGAACCGGAAATCCTGCAGAACAAGAACCGGAAGAACCGGAAGGAAGGACTCATCGTGCCGTTCTTGATCGAAACCTACGATGCTCCCGAGCGGGCCCAGGTCCGCCAGGACCGCTACGCCGAACACCTGGAGTTCCTGTCAGAGCATGCGGAACTGCTCCTGGCCTGCGGCGCCAAGCTCTCGGACGACGGCACTCATGCCGAGGGCGGGATCTACCTGGTGGACTTTGAGACGAGGGAGGACGCGGAGGCCTTCATCGCCCGCGACCCGTTCTCGCAGGGGAACCTGTTCCGGGAGGTCGTGGTGCGCCGCTGGCGCAAGGCGTATTTGGACGGACACAGCTTCCTCCCCCACCCCTCGTAACCCCCGCCCCCGCGTGGGTCACCCAGAGACATTCCTGGAACTCAGGAAGCGGGCAGCACGAACCCAGGTCGCCGCACGGTGATCCGGGTTTGCGCGATCTCGGGGATGCCGTCGGCATCGAGCGGGAGCCCGACGACGGCGTCGTCCCGTTCCAGCGCGACCAGCAGCGTGGGTGCCCCACCGGGATGGCCGAGCGCTATGTGGCGGGGCCAGTTCCCGCCGCACGGCACCTCGGTGAGGAGTTCGGGGGTCCCGGCACGGCGGATCACGCCGATGGTGTCGCGGCCACGGTTGGCCACGTAGATCAGCGCTCCGTCCGGGGAGACCACCAGGTGCGAGGGCAGGTTGTCCTGGGCGGATCCGGGATCCTGGTCCTGACCGTGGGTCGGGACGATGGCGACCTCGCGGAATCCCTCGGCAGTGGCTTCCAGGTCCAGTACGTGTAGCCGCGAGTCCAGTTCGCCCACCACAGCCAGCTGTTGTCCGTCGATGCCGGCATCCGGCAACTGGGGCAACAACGCGAGATGGCGGGGACCGGTGCCGGCAGGCAGGAGGTGTACCCAGGATGGCGGGCAGTCGGTCACGTCCACACCCGCAGTGTCCCCGGGAGCGGTCCCCACCCCGTTCCGGACGATGTCCTGGAGGGAGTACTCGAGGATGCGGTCGGCGCCCAGGTCCGTGACGAGCAAGCGGTCATCGTCCAGGAACAGCACGAAGTGCAGGTGCGGGGCCTCCTGGCGGGATGCCACCGGTCCGGACCCGTCCGGGGCCTGGACCGCCACCGGCTGGCCAAGCAGACCGCCCTCGAGGACGGGGGCCACCGTCAGGGTGCCGGAATCGTAGGAGGCCGCGGCCAGCCAGGTGCCGGAAGGGTTGAGGTCCGCATGGCAGGTATTCGCGCCACCGGTGGGCACGCGCTGGGACGTCAACCAGCCGACGTCGTTGCCGGGGGACGGGGACAGGACGGCGATCTCCCCCTCGGGCAGGTGCAGGGCGGCATACAGTCTGTCCTCCGAGACCGTGCCCGCACGGCCGCGGACCAGCCACGAGGGGGCGTCCGGCCCACCTCCAGCCACCGCATTCGCGTGCTCCGGCCAGCCGGTGGTACGCACGAGCCCGCCGGCGTTGGCCAGGGCGGGGGTATCGCCACCCGGGGTGTTGAAGGTGCCCACGAGGACGGTGTCAGCCCCTGCGGGGGCGTCGCTGCCTCCTGCGCCGACGGCGGGGTTCGGCATCATGGCTCAGCCCCGGGCGATCTGCTCTGTGGCCGTGGGATCGGCGTCCACCAGGAAGGCCTCGATGCGATGGACCTCTTCGCCCTCCCCGATGGCGGCGGCGGCCTGACCGAGCATGTAGAGCGAACGGAGGAAACCGCGATTCGGCTCGTGGGAGTAGGGCACCGGGCCGGCACCCCGCCAGCCCGCACCCCGCAAGGAATCCAAGCCACGGTGGTACCCCACTCGGGCAAAGGCGTAGGCATCGATGGTGCGCCCCTCGGCCCAGGCGTCCTCGGCCATCAGGGCCCAGGCGAGGGAGGACTTGGGGAACCGGGTGGCGATGTCCTCCGGCAAGTCGCCCGCCTCGATCCGCGCCAGGACCTCCGGCTCCTCCGGAAGCTGCGTGGGCGCGGGCTGCATGAGGTTCTTGCCGACGATCGACGCGTCAGAGGACATGGTGCTCCTTGTTTCGGGGGGCTCCGGGGGCGGGCGGCACCGGTAGTGGCGCGGTGGCCCACGCCGGAGAAGGACGGGACACCTCCGACCCTACCCGTGGAACCCCGCCTAGGCCGTGGCTCGGGTCACCACCGGCGAGGCCAGTTGGCTAGGATGCCACCATGCGCACCCCCCACCGCCATCTCCCCTGGTCAGTCGTGGGCCTCGGCCTCGCCGTGGCACTGACGGCTTCCGGTTGCGGCGGTGCACCCTCCGACTCCCCCGGCGCGGGCGGGGCCGCGGCCGCCGAGGAGCAGGAAGCGGGCCCACTGCGCATCAGCGCCATCCCGGACATGGACCCCTCCGACCTCGCCGAGCGCGAGGAGGCCATGGCCGTCTACCTCGCGGAGGAGCTGGGCGTGGAGGTGGAGTACGTCCCCGTCAGTGACTACGCCGCCTCCGTCAGCCTGTTCGGCACCGGGGACCTCGACCTGGTCTTCTACGGGGGTCTGACCGGCGTCCAGGCACGGTTGCGCACCGAGGGGGCGACCGTCCTGGCCCAGCGGGACATCGACGAGCGCTTCCGCAGCGTCTTCATCGCCCATCGCGACGCCGGCCTGGAACCGGTCGAGGACGTGGCCGGCTTGGCGGAGCTGACGGACACGCGGTTCACCTTCGGTAGCGAGTCCTCCACGTCCGGGCGCCTCATGCCGTCCTACTTCCTGGATCAGGCCGGGGTGGACCCGGCGGCGGACCTCGACGGCGAACCCGGATTCTCCGGCTCCCACGACCTGACCATCGACCTGGTGGAGTCCGGCAGCTACGAGGTCGGGGCCCTCAACGAACAGGTGTGGCGGTCCCGGACCGAGGCCGGAACGGTGGACACGGAGACGGTGCAGGAGATCTTCATGACCCCGGAGTATGCCGACTACCACTGGATCGGCTCGCCCGCCGTGGACGAGCAGCTCGGCGACGGCTTCACCGCAGATCTCCGGCAGGCCCTGCTCGACCTCGACGGCTCCGACCCGGAGGAGGCGGCGCTCCTCGAGGCCTACGGGGCGGAGGCGATCATCCCCTCGGAAGCCTCCGACCATGAGCGGATCGAGGAGATCGGCCGCACGCTCGGCCTAATCCGATGACGCATGACTGACCCGAAGGCGGAGCCTGCCCCCGCCGTGTCCCTGCAGGACCTCACGGTGTCCTATCGGGGCCACGAGGACCGATCTGCTCTGGACGGGATCACCCTCCGGATCCAGCCCGGCGAACGGGTGGCCCTGGTGGGGCCCAGCGGCGCGGGCAAGTCCACCCTGCTGGGCCTGTGCAACGGGACCGTCACCCCCACCTCCGGCCAGGTCCAGGTCCTGGGCACGGACCCTGCCCGGGCCTCCTCCCGGGGGTTGAGGGCGTTGCGGAGCAGGATCGGCTCCGTGCACCAGCACCTCAACCTCGTGGGGCCCCTGCGGGTGGTGCACAACGTCAACGCCGGCCACCTGGGCAGCTGGGGCCGGTGGCGGGCCCTGCGCTCCCTGGTCCGCCCACTGCACGTGGACGAGGCCCGCGAGGCCCTGGACCGGGTGGGCATCGCCGGCCACCTGCACCAGCGCACCGACCGGCTCTCCGGCGGGGAGCAGCAGCGCGTGGCACTGGCCCGAGTCCTGGTGCAGGACCCAGATCTCGTCCTCGCCGACGAACCGGTCTCCAGCCTGGACCCGGCCCGCGCCGACGAGGTGATGGGCCTGCTCTGCGGAGTACTGAGCCATGACCGGCCCGGCCGGACCCTGCTGGTGAGCCTGCACGACTTCGACCTCGCCGTGCGCCACTGCGACCGCGTGGTGGGCCTGCGCCAGGGCCGCGTCGTCCTCGATCTCCCCGCCGCCGAGGTGGATGCGCAGGCCCGGGAGCGCCTCTACGAGCTGGAACCCGACCGGTGAGCCCCAGCGGCCTGACGGCCCTGACCCGGCTGGAGGGGCCCGGCCGGCATCCCAGCTGGCAGTCCGGTCCGCACTCTGGCCAGCAGTCAGGTCAGCGATCCAGCCGGCGACCCGACCGGCCCGCCCGGTGGCCACGGCTCGGCAGAGGACGGACCTGGGCGACCGTCTGGGCGCTCGTCCTCGTATGGTCCGTGGGCAGCTGGCTGGCCGAGGACGGCCCCCTGGTCAACACTCGGGGCTGGCCGATGTTCGCCGAGTTCTTCGCCGCGGCCCTCACGCCGGACCTCTCGGCGGACTTCCTGGCCCGCATCGCCGAGGCGACCCTGACGACGCTCTCCTTCGCGATCTTGGGGACGCTGCTGGCCGTGGCCGGGGGCCTGGTGGTCGGGGTGCTCATCTCGGAGACCTGGTGGGCGGCCGGCTCGCCGGCCCGCGGCCGATCACGGGCCAGCCGCACAGCCCGCCGGGCCGGTTGGCTGGTCACCCGGCTCAGCCTGGCGCTGCCGCGGGGCATTCACGAGGCCGTCTGGGCCCTGCTGCTGCTCAGCGTGCTGGGCCGGGACCCGCTGGTGGGGGTGCTGGCGATCGCGATCCCGTTCGGGGCTATCACGGCCAAGGTCTACGCCGAGATCATCGACGAGTCCGCCCGCGGCCCCTTCGAGGCGCTGCGGGCATCCGGCGCCCGGCGTGGGCCCGCGCTGCTCTATGCCGTGGCACCGATCGCCCTGCCGGACCTGGCCTCGTATGCCTTCTACCGGTTCGAGTGCGCCGTCCGCTCCGCCGTGATCCTCGGCATGGTGGGTGCCGGCGGCCTCGGCTTCGAACTGGTCCTGAGCTTCTCCGGATCTCGTCACAGTGAGGTCTGGACGCTGATCTACACCATGGTGCTGCTGGGGGCCGTGGTGGACCGGTGGGGTTCCGGCCTCCGGCGTGCTGGCGGGCGGCGTTGGCGCACCGGCGGGACGGTGCTGATCACGGCGGTCCTCGCGATCACCGCGCTCGTGCACCTGGGACCAGACCTGTCCCGGGTATTCTCAGCCCGGACCGCCGGCCTGTTCGCCGGCCTGGTGGATGACCTGCTGCCGCCGGCCCTGCCCGACGGCGGGTGGTCCCGGTTGCTCGAGGACTCACTCGAGACGCTGCAGATGTCCCTCGTGGCCGGGTCGATCGCCGGCGTGGCGGCTGTGGGCGTGGCCTTCGTGGCGGCCCGCGGCCGGGGCGCCGGTGTCAGCCCCGTTCGACGGGCAGCCGGGACGGCGGCCCGTTGGCTGCTGTTGTTCACCCGGTCCCTACCGCCGCCGGTCTGGGCCTTGCTGGCCCTGTTCCTGTTCCTGCCGGGGCCGTTGCCCGGGGCGCTGGCATTGGCCGCCTACAACTTCGGGATCCTGGGCCGGTTGTGCGCCGAGGTGGTGGAGAACCTCGACCGGCGCTCCCATGACCACCTCATCGCGGCCGGCGCCCCGCCGCTCAGCGCCTTCACCTACGGGATCGTCCCTCAGGCCGGGGGCAGATTCCTGTCCTATGGGCTGTACCGCTGGGAGGTGGCGATGCGGGAGACGGTCGTGGTCGGCGTCGTCGGTGCAGGGGGCCTGGGCCGGCTCCTGGAGGATCAGCGGGTCGCCTTCGACTACGGCGGCATGACCGGGACCATCCTGGCTCTGGTGGTGCTCTCGGCCCTGGCCGACCTGATCAGTTCCGCCGTGCGGCGCTCCCTGCGCTGACCGGGTCCACCGAGCGGGCCAACCTCATCTGCTCAGCTGTTCGCCTGCTCGACGGCCTGAGCCCGCCAGGCGAGGTCACTCGTCCCCGAGGCCCAGCTCCTTGGCCTTGCGCTCCCACGCGTCATGCTCGTTGTCCCGCACCTCGCGCTTCTCCACGCGGGCTTCGAGGCGGTCGATGCGACGCTCAACCTCGGGCCTGACCTGCCCCGACTCCAGAGCCTCGATGCGCTTCTTGAGTCGCTCAAGCTCCTTCGGGTCAGACTCGCTGTCCGAGCCCGGAATGGCCTTGCCGGTCACCATGCTGAACACCATGATGCCGCCCCAGACGAGGATGGCGATGATGGCGATCCATGCGAACCAGGGCATGGGTTTCTCCTTCTCGAGGACGGCGTCCGGGGCGCTCACTGCGGAACGCGCCCGGCCGGCGTCGTGATGGGTTATCCGATGGACTGACCCGCAGAGCCGAGTTCCTGGCAGGCCTGCCCCACGCGGGTGGCCATGGCCTCCTCGGCCTTGGCACCCCAGGTGCGCGGGTCGTAGAGCTTCTTGTTGCCGACCTCGCCGTCGACCTTCAGGACGCCGTCGTAGTTCTGGAACATGTGCGTCACCACGGGGCGGGTGAAGGCGTACTGGGTGTCCGTGTCCACGTTCATCTTGATGACGCCGTAGGACACCGCGTCCGAGATCTCCTGGGCTGAGGAGCCGGAACCGCCGTGGAAGACCAGATCGAAGGGGCGGTCCTGGCCGATGCTGGCACCGACCTCGCGCTGGATCTCGTCCAGGATCTCCGGGCGCAGCTTGACGTTGCCCGGCTTGTACACGCCGTGGACGTTGCCGAAGGTCAGGGCCGTGATGTAGCGGCCGTTCTCCCCGGCACCGAGAGCCTCAATGGTGGCCAGGCCGTCCGCCACGGAGGTGTAGAGCTTGTCATTGATCTCATGGGCCACGCCATCCTCCTCGCCGCCGACCACGCCGATCTCCACCTCGAGGATCTGCCGGTTGGCGTGGGTGCGGGCCAGCAGCTCGCGGCCGATGCGCAGGTTCTCCTCAAGGGTCTCGGCTGAGCCGTCCCACATGTGGGAGTTGAAGAACGGGTCACGGCCGGCTTTGACCTCAGCTTCGGAGGCGTCCAGCAGCGGCATGACGAAGCCGTCCAGCTTGTCCTTCGGGCAGTGGTCCGTGTGCAGCGCGATGTTGACGCCGTAGTTCTTGGCCACCTCGCGGGCGAAGGCCACCATGGCCAGCGAGCCGGTCACCATGTCCTTCACGGAGGAGCCGGAGAAGTAGGCCGCGCCGCCCGTGGAGGCCTGGATGATGCCGTCTGAACCGGCCTCCGCGAAGCCCCGGATCGCGGCGTTGAGCGTCTGGGAGCTCGTGACGTTGATGGCCGGATAGGCGTAGCCGCCGTTCTTGGCGGAGTCGATCATCTCGGCGTATTTGTCCGGGGTAGCGATGGGCATTGCGGCTCCTTGGCGGTCGGGGCGTCGGGTGGCAGCGGGCAACGTCATTCGGCCCTATCCACGGTCCATCCTAGCCATCCGCGCGCAGCCGCTTGGTGGGCGGGTGGATCGGTGGTTCGGGCGGACCAGCCCGCGAGGGGCTTTACGGGAAGCCTCGCAGCGCATACTGTGAGCTACGTCACTTACTACTCACCAGTAACTTCTGGTGATGGGCCCTCACCCGCATCTCAAGGAGACCGGAATGACCCAAACGGGCAGACGCCCCCTGGCCCACTCGCGGCCCAGCTCACGGTCCAGGCCGCTGCATCGCGGCGTGGCTCTGCCCGCCGTGGCCCTCGGACTGACGGCCAGCCTGTTCGCCTCGGCACTCTCGGCCTCCGCCGCGCCGGCCGAGACCCTCTCCGAGTCCCAGGAGGCCGCCGTCGAGGACGTGGCGGACGCCGAGGTCCAGGACCGCGCCGAGGCCATGGAGGAACTGGCCGAGACCACGGACACCGACTTCTACGCGACTCCGGCCACCCTGCCGGACAGCCCCGGTACCCTGATCCGCTCGGAAGCCATGGACTTCTATCTGGACCCGGTCAAGCTCATCAGGCATCCGGCCACCGCCACCAGGATCCTCTACTCATCCACCAACGCCTCCGGGGAAGTTGTCCCCGTCAGCGGCACAATATTGGTCCCCCATGCGGCGTGGAAGGGCAAGGGCGAGCGCCCGGTGATCGGCTATGGCGTGGGCACTCAGGGCCTGGCGGACCGATGCGCTCCCTCCCGTGCCCTGTCCACGGGCCAGGAGTACGAGGGCCTGGTCGTCTCCTCCCTGCTCTCCCAGGGCTACACCGTGGTGGCCACCGACTACGAGGGCCTGGGCACCGAGGGACAACACACCTACATGGTCCGCGAATCACAGGGTCACGCGGTGCTCGATTCCCTGCGCGCCGCCGCCCAACTGCCGGATTCCGGCGTCACCGCCGAGACGCCGGCGGCCCTCGCCGGGTACTCCCAAGGCGGTGGGGCCACCGCCTCCGCCGCAGAGCTCGCACCCGGCTACGCCCCGGAGCTGAACCTGAAGGGTGCGTATGCGGGCGCCGTCCCGGCCGACCTCTTCGCCGTGGGGGATCTCATCGACGGCTCCCTATACTCCGAGTTCCTGCAGTTCGCCATGGGCGGCCAGTTCGCCGCGGCCGGGATCGACCCCGCCGCCTACCTCAACGAGGACGGCCTGGAGGTCCTGGACGAGGCCTCCGAGAACTGCACCGTGGACGGGCTCCTCGAGCACCCCTTCCTGGATTCGAGCGACCTCACCCTCGCCGGCCAGCACCTCAAGGATCTGATCCGCAGTGACGCCACCCTGGAGACGGTCATCTCCGAACAGCGGATCGGCGATGACCGTTCCCCGGAGATCCCGGTCGTCATCTCGCATTCAGTCCTGGATGACGTCATCCCCTACTCCACCGGCCGGGGCCTGGCGGGGCGTTGGTGCGATGAGGGGGCCACCGTGTCACTGGACACCACTGGCCTGCCGACCCACATCGGCGGCTACGTCGGCGGGATCCCGCGGATGACCGCGTTCCTGCAGGCCCGGTTCGCCGGCTGGTCGCCCGTCGACTCCTGCTGGCGGCTCTGAGGCCCATGGCGATGCGTGCCCTGACCGGCGGCTCTCGTCACGAGAGGACAGCATGACGCCGGATCCAGGCGTGCATGGCGATTCCGGCGGCCACCCCGGCGTTGATCGACCGGGTGGATCCGTATTGCGCGATGGACAGCGTGGCCTCGGCCGCAGCGTGCACCTCCTCTGACAGCCCGGGCCCCTCCTGGCCGAACACCAGCACGCACCGCTCGGGCAGGTCATACGTTTCCAAGGGCACGGAGTCCGGGAAGATGTCGATGCCGATCACGGCCAGCCCTTCGGCCGCCGCCCAGGCCGTGAAGTCCTCCACGGTGGGGTGGTGGTGCACGTGCAGATAGCGGTCCGTGACCATGGCCCCGCGGCGGTTCCAGCGGCGCCGGCCGATGATGTGCACGCCAGCGGCATTGAAGGCATTGGCGGTGCGCACCACGGTGCCGATGTTCAGGTCGTGCTGCCAGTTCTCGATCGCCACGTGGAACGTGTGCCGCTTGGTGTCCAGGTCCGCCACGATCGCCTCGAGCGCCCAGTACCGGTAGTGGTCTGCCACGTTGCGCCGGTCGCCCTCACGCAGGAGTTCAGGGTCCCACTGCTCCCCCGTGGGCCAATCACCCTCCCAGGGGCCCACCCCCACCTCACGCTCGGGTGCGGCATCAATCCCGGGCCCGACGTCGGCGCCACCGTTCTCCGGTGCGTCCCGCACCCCGGCGCCCGGGGTGCCAGGGCCGGCGTCGGGCGTCACTTGAGGCGGTCGACGAGCGCCCAGGAGGCGAACGCCGAGGCCCCCGCCACGGTCAGGACGGCCGGCCACGGGCCGATCTTCTTGGCGAGCGGGTGGGAGGCGCCGAAACCGCCGATGTACAGCGCCGACAGCGCGACGGTGGTGGCGGCACCGCCCTTGGCGGCCCACGTGCGGCCCGCGTAGGCACCGGCCGCGGCCAGGACCACGCCGCCGAGGGCGCGGACGCCGGTCTCGCGGGCGGTGAGGTAGCCGCCGACGAGCCCGAGGGCGGCCAGGGGGGCGGTCACAACGGACTCTGCGGGCTTGAACACACCGGTTTCGCTCATGGACACCACGGTAGCCGCTGTCCACGGCGCACAATGGACCCGTGACCATCGTCGACAACGCCATCTACAAGGACGGCCAGCGCATCCTGGCGCCCACCTCGCTGCAGGAGACCTTCGAGCAGTGCAAACGGCTCGGCGGGATGGCGTGGGTAGGGCTGTACCGGCCGGATGAGGCCGAGTTGCAGGAGGTGGCGCACGAGCTCAACCTGCACGAGCTGGCCGTGGAGGACGCCCTGGTCGGCGGGCAGCGGGCCAAGCTCGAGCGCTATGACGATGACCGGTTCTTCGTGCTCATCCCCGCCCGGTACCTGGACGAGACGGAGACGGTGGAGTTCGGTGAGCTCAACGTGTTCGTCGGCAGCGACTTCGTGGTCACGGTCCGCCATTCGGAGGTCCCGGACCTCTCCCGGGTCCGGCGCCACCTGGAGGAGCAACGGCCGGAACTGCTCTCCGCCGGAACATCCGCCGTGGTGCACGGGATCCTCGACTCCGTGGTGGACGACTACTTCCCCGTGGCCGAGGGCCTGGAGAACGACATCGCCGAGATCGAGGACGAGATCTTCGCCGGGGACGGCAACGTGACCCGCCGCATCTACGAGCTCTCCCGCGAGGTAGTGGGCTTCCAGCGGGCCATCCGGTCCCTGCCGCACATGCTGGAGACCATGATCGAGGCCCTCAGCGGGGACCAGGGTGCCCATCCGGACAAGGTCGAGGTGGTCCGCAAGCTGCGCGACGTGCACGATCACACCGTGCTGCTCAACGACCGGGTCGCCTCCATGCGCACGATGCTCGAGCATGCCCTGGAACTGGACTCCACCTTGACCTCGAAGAAGCTTGCCGAGGTGTCCGTGGCGCAGAACGAGCAGGTCAAGCGCATCTCATCCTGGGCGGCCATCATCTTCGCCCCGCAGCTGGTGGGCTCGATCTACGGCATGAACTTCGACCTCATGCCCGAACTGCACTGGGTGTGGGGCTACCCGTTCGCCCTGGGGCTGATGCTGGCGGTGGCGCTGACGTTGTTCGTCCTGTTCCGCAAGAACGACTGGCTGTAGCCCGCCGGCCCCCGCCACGACCCGACATCCCGGGTCATGAGCACGCCCGACGTCGAAACTCGCCGGTGCGGTCGACGCGTGTTGTGCTCGCAACCGGGGTCAGTCGAGGCCGAGTTCGTCCTTGCCGAAGGCATAGAGGTACTTCACGCCGGCCTCCTCCTCGATGCGTTCGGCGGCGCCGGTGTCCCGGTCCACGATCACGGCAACAGCCTGCACCTGGCCGCCGGCCTGGCGGACTCCCTCGACGGCGGTCAACGCCGATCCGCCGGTGGTGGAGGTGTCCTCGAGGACGACGACGGGGCGCCCTTCCACGGACGGTCCCTCCACCTGACGGCCCATGCCGTAGGACTTCTGCGCCTTGCGGACCACGAAGGCGTCCAGGGCCCGGCCCTGGCGGCCGGCCTCGTGCAGCATGGCGGTGCCGACCGGATCCGCGCCCATGGTCAGGCCGCCGACGGCCTGGGCCTCGACGCCGGCCTCGTCCAGCAGGTCCAGCATGACCCGGCCCACCAGCGGGGCGGCCTCGTGGTGGAGGGTGATGCGGCGCAGGTCGATGTAGTAGTCGGCCTCCTTGCCGGAGGAGAGGGTGACCCTTCCGCGCACCACGGCCAGCTCCTTGATGAGTTCCAGCAGTCGGGCACGGTCCTGAGTCTGAGTCGTCATGGACTCCATCCTAGATTCCCCGACTCTGGATTCTCCGGCAGCGCACTCCTAGGGTGGTGCCATGAGTGACCCCATTGACCGGGACGCCCCGTCGGGCAACCCCACCGAACAGATGCTCAGCTACTGGATCAACCTGGTGGACACCCTGCTGACCACGCGCGTCAACGAGTCCCTTGCCGAACACGGGCTCACGCGCGCGCAGTGGCAGTTGATGAACACCCTGACGGCCCGGCCCCAGACCACCGAGGAACTCAGCCAGTCACTGGCGCCCGCCGCGGCCACCACCGAGGAGGGGCCGCGGACGGTGGAAGAGCACCTGGACGAGCTCGTCGAGTCCGGCTGGCTGGTGGCCGAGGGCGGGATGTACACCCTGACCAGCACGGGGCGCACGTCCGGCGAGCGCGTGGCCGCCGTGGTGGAGGAGCTGCGAGCGGAGATCACCGAGGGGTTCGATGACAGCGAGTACCAGATGGTCGTCCAGGCGCTGAAGACCATGGCCAGGAACCTCGGCTGGGAACACGCCTGAAACATCCAGGCGCCTAGGCTGGACTCATGCGTGAACTGCAGCGAGAGATCATCGCCGAGATGGGCGTCAGCCCCGAGATCGATCCGGCCGTCGAGGCGGCCAGACGCGTGGCCTTCCTCCAGGACTATCTCCGGACCACCGGAGCCCAGGGATTCGTCCTCGGCATCTCCGGAGGCCTGGACTCCACCCTGGCTGGCCGTTTGGCGCAGCTGGCCGTCGAGGGGCTCCGCGCCGAAGGCGAGCAGGCCGAATTCGTCGCGGTCCGCCTGCCCTACAACGTGCAGCACGACGAGGACGACGCCCGGGCCGCCCTGGATTTCATCGGCGCTGACCGCGAGGTCACCTATGACATCGCCGCCGCCGTGGACGGGTTCGAGTCCGAGTTCGCCGCCGCCATCGGTGAACCGATCTCCGACTTCAACAAGGGCAACGTCAAGGCGCGTGTGCGCATGGTCGCCCAGTATGCGATCGCCGGGGGCCGTGGCCTCCTGGTGATCGGCACGGACCAGGCTGCCGAGTCCGTGACCGGATTCTTCACCAAGTACGGAGACGGCGGCGCGGACGTGCTGCCGCTGTTCGGCTTGAACAAGCGCCAGAACCGTGAGCTGCTCCAGCACCTCGGCGCGGCTGAGAGGCTGTGGGCCAAGGTGCCCACGGCGGACCTGCTGGACGGCAAGCCGGGCCAGACCGACGAGGCCGAGCTCGGCCTGGACTATGACACGATCGACGACTACCTGGAGGGCAGGACCATCCCGGACGAGGCCGCTCAGAAGTTGGAATCGATCTACCTGCGCTCCCGGCACAAGCGCACCACTCCGGTGACCATCCTGGACGGCTGGTGGCGTGGCTGACGTTCGCCCGGGCCTCATACTGACCTAACGTCCCACGGGCACCTTGCGCATGACCAGCCAGGACATCCCGTTGGCGAGGGCGGCGATCACGATCAGCAGGCCGGAGATCTTGGCGATGAGGTTCGTCGAGAAGAACGTCATGAAGTCGATCCCGGTGCCCAGCACCAGGGCCAGCGCCCCGAGGATGACCACCAGCAGTCCGGCGATCCCGGCCATCACCCCGTACTGGCCCCACCTCAGGTAGACGGCGGCCAGTCCGGCCCCGACCGAGAGGCACGCCAGGGTGATCGCGAAGCTGATGAGCAGGGTGGCCCCCAGGTCACCGTCACCGAGTGCATAGACGTCGAACATCCGCGCTCCCGTGAACCAGTGGCCGGTGGCCTGCTCCAGCAGCAGGAACGCCCCCATCAGGGCGGACAGGTAGGCGGACTGCACCACGATCCACAGGGCGGTCCCGGCCCAGTAGTGCCGGCGGGTGGATCCCATCATGCCGATGGCGAAGGGCATCGTCCGGGCGTAGGCGTAGACGCCGATCGTCACGATGAAGCCCGGCCAGGACCACAGCGCCGCCTGGTTGTAGCGGAAGCCTTCGGCGATCTCTTCGCCCGTGGCAGGTGTCAGGGCCACCAGCAGCAGGAAGATGACCACGCACACGGCGGCCACGGAGGCCAGCATGATGATCGGCACCCAGACCATCTGCAGGCGGTCCACGAAGTGCAGTCGGACGATCCGCAGGACGGGGTTCATCCCGCGGTGGGCGGTGGCGGCCGGTGCGGTTCCGGCCTGGGTCAGGGTTGCGGTGCTCATCGTGACTCCTTCGGGGTTCCGGCGGTCTCGCCCACGGTGTCGGTGGGCCTCGAGCCGATCGCGGCCACCAGGTCCTGGAGCCCGACTGGACCGATCTCCAGGTGTTGCTCGGCCGCGGCGGCGGCCAGGCCGGCGTCGGGCTGCCCGGCCAGGGTGACGGAGGACAGGCCGCCGATCCGGCGGGAGTGCAGGACGCTCCTGCCCTCCGTGAGCTGCCCGACGGCGGCCGCCGGGCCGGAGAGGGAGAAGGCGGCGCTGCGCGCCGAGTCCGCGTCGGCGTCCATGAGGATCCGGCCGTCGTCGATCACCAGGACCTTCTCCAGCAGGTCCGCAGCCTCATCGATGAGGTGGGTGGACATCACGATGGTGCGGGGGTACTCCAGGTAGTCCTGCAACATCACGTCGTAGAACAACTGGCGGGCCGTGGCGTCCAGGCCGAGGTAGGGCTCGTCGAAGAACGTCAACGGGGCTCGGGAGGCGAGGCCGACGACGATCGCCACCGAGGACAGCTGCCCGCGGGAGAGCTTCTGGATCTTGGTCTCCACCGGGAGCCGGAACATCCTCACCAGCCGTTCGGCGAAGTCCTGGTCCCAGCTCTCGAAGAACCAGGGGGCGGACTTCAGCACGTGCCCGGCCTTGAAGGACTCCGGGTACTTCTGGTTCTCCCGGGCGAAGCACAGGTGGGAGGCCGTCTCGATGTCCTCGAAGGGTTCTCGGCCCATCACCGAGACGTCCCCCTGGGTGGCCCGGTCCTGTCCGGAGAGGATGGACAGGGCGGTGGTCTTGCCGGCGCCGTTGCGTCCGAGCAGGCCGCAGATGGAGTTGGCGGGGATGTCGAAGTCGAGGCCGTGCAGAATCTCCTTGCGGCCGAAGGACTTCCGCAGCCCGCGCACGCTGATCACCGCCTCGGGGTTGATCGGCCGCCCGGCCGGCAGCGGCCTGGCCTCGTGGCTCAGGGCGCCGGCGGCATGGCCGGTGCCGGTGCTGCTGCCGGAAGCGGGCTCGGCCCCGAAGGGCGCGGCGGCCGCAGTGCCGGACGAGGTGCCGGATGGGGCGTCGCGTGCGGTGTGGTTGATGCCGCCGGGAGCGGTCTCGGGAACGGTGTTGGGAGTGACGTGCATGATTCCCCCTACAGGGATGATCGGGTGGTGTCTGCGGTGGTCGTGAGATCGGCGGCGGTACTGCGGATCATCTCGGACAGGTCCTCCGGGGTGATCTCCAACCGGGCCGCCTCGGTGAGCAACGGGTGGATGTACTGCCGGGTGAAGGCCTCGCGGCGGGAGCTCAGCAGCTTCTGCCGGGCACCGGGCACCACGAACATGCCGATGCCCCGTTTCTTGTAGAGGATCCCCGTGTCCACCAGCAGGTTGATCCCCTTGTTGGCGGTGGCCGGATTGATCCGGAGGAACGCGGAGAACTCGGTGGTGGAGGGCACCTGCGTTTCCTCCGGGTAGGTTCCGTCCACGATCCCCTGCTCGATCCGGAGCGCCAGTTGGCGGAAGATCGGCTGCGTGGCGTCCATCTCCATGCGGCGCTCCATTCCTGGGGGTCAGAGCCGGGAGGCTCGATCGGCCCGGTCCGTTGGTTCATTACTTGTGTAACTAACCTAGCAACCTGCCCTCACCCTGTCCACCCCCGCTTTCAGTCGAGTTCGGGTGGGTGTTCGACGCGAACACCCACCCGAACTCGACTGAAAATCTCCGGCCTCCGGTTCGTTAGGCTGGCCAAGTGAAGATCGCGACCTGGAATGTGAACTCCCTCCGTGCCCGAGCCGACCGCGTCGAGTCCTGGCTCGAACGCACCGACGTGGATGTCCTGGCCATCCAGGAGACCAAGTGCAAGGACGAGAACTTCCCCTGGGAGCTCTTCGAGCGCATGGACTACGAGGTGGCCCACTTCGGCTTCTCCCAGTGGAACGGTGTGGCCATCGCCTCCCGCGTGGGCCTGACAGACGTCGAACGGACCTTCGCGGGCCAGCCCGCCTTCGGCAAGGGCGGCCTGGACCCCGTCCAGGAAGCCCGGGCCATCGCCGCGACCGTGGGCACCGGGGCGGACGCGGTGCGACTGTGGTCCCTCTACGTCCCCAACGGCCGAGCCCTCGATGACGAGCACATGCCCTACAAACTGCAGTGGCTCCACGTGCTCAAAGAGCAGGCAGCCGCGGATCTCGCCGCCGACCCGAACCTGCGCCTGGCCCTGACCGGCGACTGGAACATCGCCCCGCAGGACGAGGATGTCTGGGACATCCAGTTCTTCCGGGACCAGGGCCTGACCCACGTGTCCGCACCGGAGCGTGCCGCCTTCCACGCCTTCGAGAAGGCCGGGTTCCAGGACGTCGTCCGCCCGCGCCACCCGGGCCCCGGGGTCTACACCTACTGGGACTACACGCAGTTGCGCTTCCCCAAGAAGGAGGGCATGCGCATCGACTTCGTCCTGGCCTCACCGGCTCTCGCCGGCTCCGTCACGGACGCCTGGATCGACCGTGAGGAGCGCAAGGGCAAGGGCGCCTCGGACCACGCCCCCGTGGTGGTGGACCTCGGCCCCTGAGCCGGAACATCATGGAGTACCAGTCCGAGCTGCGCGTCTACCAGCCCCTCGCGGCCTTTCCCGACGCCGTCCAGGCCGAGTACCAGCGCGCCAGCCGCCGCACGCGCGCGGCTGCCGAGCAGGAGGCCGCCCTCCGGGCACAACGCCGGCTGCTGCGCGACGTCACCGACCCGTTCCCGCACGGTCGCGATCTGGTCCGCGTGCTGCGGGTCCCCGTGGCAGACGGCGAGGCCCCGGTCTCCGAGTACTTCTGCCCGGACGAAATGGCCCTGCGGAGCGAACTGGCGGCCGAGCAGCTGGCTGACTCGATGCGCCCGCAGATCTTCACCCTGCTCGTCCCAGAAGCGGCCCGGCAGGCCAACATCGAGCGGCTGGCGGAGCACCTGGAGTTCGAGGACTCCGAGGCCCTGCACCAGGTCCACACCCGCACCGCGGTGTGGGGCGTGCCCGCCGGATGGTTCGCCCTGGTCCACGAGGACGACGAGGTGACCGTGATCGGGGACCCGGACTCCCCCGAGTCCGTGCGCCGCACCGTGCCGCTGGAACTGGCCCTGGAGCGGGGCCGGCACGCCGCCGTCGTGCTCTCCCTGCACGCCCCGGACATGGACCTGCTGAACGACTTGACCATCCTGGTGTCCTGGCTGGAGTCCTTCCACCCAGACTCCCGCGTGGAGCTGGACTACGGCGGGCTGGCCCGGCTCGTGTGGCCGGACGACTCCCCCTTCGATGTCCGCACCGCGATCGAGGCCCTGGAGGACGGCGAGACCGAGGCCGCCGTGATCGCGAACCACCGGATGGTGCGCCGCTGGCTGCCGGTGCGGCAGCTGGGGCGCGCAAGCTGAGCCATGGCGCGCTGACCGGCGGTTCACATGGGGAGTTCTCCCCATCGCACCGGACTTGTGAACGCGGTGTAATGGTGGGCGGGAGAATCGAGGCCGACCGCGGCCCGGGCCACCACCACAGGGGAGGACTTCGCAGTGGGATTCAGTGACTACGAGATCAGCGCGGATCCCGCGCGCGCGATCGTAGAGTCGGCACGCGGCCGCTTCCAGGACCTCGACGGCATGGAGAACAAGCTCGAGGCCACCGGCGATGCCGTGGCGTCGGCGGCGGACGAGGACAAGATCACCAAGGCGCTGAAGGACTCCTATACGAACTTCCAGCGTCCCTTCGTGGTGACCATGATCAGCACCGCGGACAGCATCTTCTCCACGACGGACAACGTCATCAACATCTATGACAACGCGGACTCCTCCATGGCGGACGATGCGAAGGCCACGGCTGTCGAGGACATGGTCTACGAGGCCACCAAGTACGACAACGTCCCGGATTACAGCGCCACCGACTCCACTGGCGACCAAGGCAAAGAGGAGACTTCCTGGTGACCACGGCCCTAGGACCCACTCATGCCGGCATCATGTTCACGTCCTTCCTTCCGGACCCGCTGCCGGACGGCGAGGCCGTTAAGGCGGCAGCCAAGGAGTACACCACACACGGGACCACGATGGACGATGCCTATGTCGAGACCAACACCACGTGGGGCACCCTGCCCGAGAATTTCCAGATCCCCGAACCGGACATGGCGACCACCCTCACAGCCCTGCGAGACATGGTGGAGCCTCTCGGCGCTGCCGTCGTGGACGGCATCGATGACATCAAGTCCGCCATGGACGCGTATGGCGACTCGATCGTCGGGTTCGCCTCCACGCACCAGAGGCTCAAGGAGCGGGTGGACGAGTACAACGCGCTCCCCGCCACCGAGTACACCGCGTCGCAGAAGTCCGTGGCCATCGAGGACGGCGAGTGGCTGCCGACCACGAGGACCGAGACCCGCCGCGCCGTCCTCGAGACGGACCTCATCCAGGCCCAAGAGGAGTACGAGGGCTACATCGACACCTGTGTCTCGGCCATCGAGGCGGCCACGCCGTCGGTGGTCAAGGACCAACCTGCGAACGTCACGGCGAACATCAAGCTCATCCAGAAATCCTATGAGCTCGCCGCCACCTGGTCCGAGCGTGGCGCGGCCTTCCGCGGCGCCGGCCAGGGCCGCATGCGGTTCATATGGCGTGCCGATGTCAACACCCTCTCCGATTTCGTCAAGGACGGCGTCCCCGGCTGGAAGGCCGTGCACACGGAGGGAACCTGGCTCAACAATGCCCCCGGGTGGTTCAAGAACAGGATTCCTGATCCCGCGAACTTCACGGACCTGAATGCCGTCAAGGCCATGGACAGCTGGTATGAGTCCGGCATCACCAAGATGTCCCACGCCTCCGATCGGTTCAGAGGCATGCTGATGGCATCCATGCCCGCTCCGGTCTTCAACCAGCTGGACAAGCTGAAGAACAGCCGCGCTGGGAAGTTCCTCAGTCTGAACTCGGTCAAGAAGGTCAACGGCAAGTGGAAGGTCGAGGTCAACGTCGGCGGCAAGCGCTCCTACCTGGTCCCGGAGAAGATCCGATCCCAGATGGGCAAGTTCGACAAGGCCAACGACTTCTTCAAAAAGGTCGGGGACAATCCGGTCGTCAAGAACGGCGGGAAGGTCCTCGGCGCCCTGGACATGGGGGCCACCTACTACGAGTCCTACGGCAACAACTACAACGAGGCATTGCGGGAGAACCCGAATGGCTCTCCCGATGCGGTCCGCAACGAGGCGATCGCCTCGACGGCCATCGAGGGCACGGCTGAGAACGCCGGCAAGGTCGTCGGCGGCGTGGTCGGCCGTGCTGCCGGTGCCGCCGTGGGCCAGGCACTGATTCCCATTCCCGGAGTGGGTGCGGCCGTCGGAGGTTTCGTCGGCGGCGTCGTCGGCGACTACGTTGGGGGCAAGGTTGGGGCTGCCGCTGGCGAATTCATCAATGACTGGCGTCAGGGCGGAGCCGACAAGGCATTCGGGGACGCCGGGAAAGCGATCGGTGATGCGGGCACGGCCGCAGTTGATGGCGTCAAGGACGTCGCGTCGAGTATCGGCAAGAAGTTGTTCGGCTGGTGAGCCGAAACGGAAAGGTCCAATCCTTGAGCACTGTCACCATCACCGGTCGTACCGACCGGGCACAGATGACCATCCCGGAGCACTGGAGCGCCGAGGACATCCGGGACGAGATCGAGCTGCTGTCCGTCCTGAAGGGTAAGGACGGGGTCTTCGCCCCCAACCTCGTGGTCACTCTCAACGCCCACGACGGGTCGATGGCGGAGTTTCTGTCCTCGGCTGTGGGGAACATTTCCCAGACCCTGACCGAGGTCCGCTTCATCGACATCACCCTATGGAATCCCGGAGGCGCCCTGCCCGGGCAGACCCCTGCACTGGACGGCCGGGCCGTGACGTATACCCACGTCTCCCCCGCGTCCGGAGAGGTCCTCCGCACTACGGACTGGCTCTTCATCGAGAACGGGCTGGCCGTACAGGCCACGGGAACCACGGCGGCCCCGGACTGGATGGCCCTCGGTCCCGAGCTGGAGCAGATCGCTTCCTCGCTGGTGCTGGCCGAGGACGCCGGCACCGCCGGTGCCCCGGTCCGCACGGAGTTGCCCGAGGGCGCCCTGGACGAGCTGGCGAGCGGAGAATTGGGAGCTCCGGTGGAATCCATCAGCGGCATCGGCCGGACCCAGACCTTCGATTACGCCGGCGCCTGGGTCCACGCCTCGGCGATCGCCCTCTTGGACGAGATGGCCGAGGGATTCAGGATCGGCCGGATCAACGCCGATTCCTACCGGGACCAACTGGCCGAGCTGGAGAGCGCCGGACTGGCCCAGGGCACCAAGCTGACGGACACCGGCGAGTACGCGCGCCTGCACCTCGATGAGCCAGACGCCTCGTTCCGGATCAGCGCCGCCGGGTCGGGTGGCGCGATGTACTACCAGGCCTGGCTATACGGCCCCACGGCCCTGGTCACCGCAGGAACCGGATATCACACCCAGGTCGGACTCCAGGCTGACGAGGCACCGTCGCGGGACCACGTCAACGTCCGGATCTTCCCGATCACCGAGTTGGCACGGGAGATGGCCTCCTGGCTCGGCGTGGGCCCGGCCTGGCCGCTGCCGGCGCTGCCCGCAGGCCTACCCGCGGAACGCTTCGAGCAGCGCTGGGCCGGCAATACCGAGATCCCTGGGACCGCGAATCCGGTCCTGGCCGCCCTCTGGGAGCAGGACTGGTTCACCTGGGAACTCTCGGCCCAGGGGCCGGAGGGTGAGATCGATCCGGTCGCCTACCTCAACGGAGGCCCCTTGGGGCACTACCGCCTCGGGTCCGAGGACGGGCGCACGTGGCTGATGCCCACTCCGTCGGTCTATCTGTACGACCAGTTGGACGACCTGATCGCCGCTACCATCTACGGCCGACCCGCCCGGCTTCGCTGACACGTTCCACGGACCGTTTCGCAGCCCATTACTCTCAGGGCATAGCCTGACTGTCCACG
Organism: Citricoccus muralis; assembly: GCF_003386075.1. GTDB lineage: Bacteria > Actinomycetota > Actinomycetes > Actinomycetales > Micrococcaceae > Citricoccus > Citricoccus muralis. The sequence continues at coordinate 2,801,907 of NZ_QREH01000001.1, read as the reverse complement.
TGGATCCAGAATCGAAAGGCCCCGCATGCTGTTGCGCACCATCCTGACCACCCCGGCGTATCTGGGGATGCTCGTCCTGATCGGCGGGGCCGCCGCCTTGTTGTTCTACATCGCCTGGCGGTGCCTCAACGGGGACACCCGCACGTGGGCCCTGCTGCCACCTTTCCCGTTCCAGGTATCTAAGCACAACACCTGGCCGTTCATGCTCCTGATGATCGGCCTCACCCTGCTGACAGCCCTGCCCTCGGTGTTCTTTGAGGCCGCCCGGATGGAAGAGGCCCGTGAGGCCACGTGGAACGTCGTCTTCATCCCCCTGGCCCTGGTGATCCTCTCCTTCATCTGGTGGCCCTTGGCCTGGACGCCCCGCTGGTTCCGCAACTGGGCCGCGCAGAACAACCCTGGCGCCACCCCGTGGTCCCTGGAGGAGATCGAGCGCGTCAAGGCAGCGCCCCCCTCCAAACGTCGCAACCGCGCCATCAAAGACATCGCCCGCGTCGCCGGTGAGGAGCATGTCGAGGGCATGGTCCCCGAGGGAATTCTCGACAAAGTCGAGGAAAAGGGAATCAAGCACGACGAGAAGCACGGCATTACCCCAGACATGGACACCTTCGAACGCGCCAAGATCATCAGGGCCAACCGTGCCCGGTGGAAAGAAGAGAAACGCCAACAGAAGCAAGCCCGCCGCAACCACCAGTCCTGAACCTGACGCTGAGCGCGAAGCCGAAAGCCCCTGAGCCCGACCCCTGGCATGAATCCACCTGACCACTAGGCTGGGCCCATGACCACGGGACCGCTGAGCACCCCACCGTCCGAGGCACGCAACCACCCCATCAACCCCTGGTGGGTTGATGCCGTGATCTACCAGGTCTATCCCCGTTCCTTCGCGGACGCGGACGGGGACGGCATGGGCGATCTCGCCGGCGTGACCGCCCAGTTGCCCTACCTGGAAGAGCTCGGGGTGGACGCGATCTGGCTCTCGCCGTTCTACGTCTCCCCGCAGCGGGACGGCGGCTATGACGTGGCAGACTACCGGGACGTGGACCCCCTCTTCGGCCGTCTCGAGGATGCCGAACGACTGCTGGACGCCGCTCACGCGGCCGGACTCCGGGTGATCGTGGACCTGGTGCCCAACCACACCTCCTCCGCCCATCCCTGGTTCGTCGAGGCACTGTCCGCGGACCCGAACACCGAGGCCGGGCGCGCCGTCCGCGACCGCTACATGTTCCGGCCGGGGACCGGCGCGGACGGCGCGGAGGCTCCGAACAATTGGCAGTCCACCTTCGGCGGGCCGGCCTGGACCCGCTCCACGAATCCAGACGGCACGCCCGGAGACTGGTACCTTCACCTGTTCGATTCCTCCCAACCGGACCTGAACTGGGACAACGCCGAGGTCCGGGGCGAGTTCGAGGACATCCTGCGCTTCTGGCTGGACCGCGGCGTGGACGGCTTCCGCGTGGATGTGGCCCACGGACTCGTCAAGGCCGAGGGCCTGCCGGACCACCATGCCCGCCCCGGCATGGTCACGGATGCCGAGCCCCTCGCCGCCGCAGGGGATGCCGATGCCGGTGAGGACGTCGCCGGCCACCGGGAGTCCAACCCGCAGGACCATGCCCACCCCGTCCCTTATCACGATCAGGAGGGGGTCCACGAGATCTACCGTTCGTGGAACGCCGTCCTGGCGGAGTATGACCACGATCCGGTGCTCGTGGCCGAGGCCTGGGTGTCCCCGCTGGAGCGACTGTTCCGTTACGTCCGGCCGGGCGAGATGCACCAGGCCTTCAACTTCACCTTCCTCCTAGCAGGGTGGGACGCAGTGCGCATGTCCGATGCGATCACGGTCTCTGTCCAGGAGGCCGAGAAGGTCGGGGCGCCGAACACCTGGGTGCTGTCCAACCACGACACGGTCCGGCACGCCTCACGCTTCGGGCTCGCCGACCCCACGCGCTACCCCAACGGCCTCGGAGCCGAGGACGAACAACCGGACGAGGCCCTGGGTTGGAAGCGCGGCCGCGCCGCGGCGATGATCGAGCTGGGGTTGCCCGGATCGGCCTACATCTACCAGGGGGACGAACTCGGCCTGCCCGAGCACACGACCCTGGATGACTCCCTCCGCCAGGACCCCACGTTCGTACGCACCGAGGGCGCGGAGAAGGGCCGGGACGGCTGCCGCGTCCCGATGCCCTGGCGCGCCGACGCACCCGGGTTCGGCTTCGCCGTCGGTCATCACGTCAATACCGGTCCGTCTCCGGTCAACCCGAACACCCCCGCCACCCCCGGGCACGACGCCGGCGCGGCACCTCTCACTGCCGCGGCACCCTGGCTGCCCCAGCCGGAGTCCTACGGGACGTACGCGGCGGACCGGCAGGTCGACGTCGTCGGTTCGACCTTCGAGCTGTATCGGCAGCTGCTCGGCGTCCGCGGGGAGCTGGACCTGGGCACCGGGGCCTTCGCGTGGTCTCGCTTCCACAGCCCCGAGCTCGGCGTGCTGGCGTTCACCGTGGCCACGGGCGGCGGCCAGGGCGGTTATGACCTCGATTCCGGTGACCACATCCCGGAGAAGGTCGCGCTGGTCATGGCCAACATGGGTCAGACGGCGGTGGAGGTCCCCGAGGAGTATGCCGCGGCGATCTTCAGCCACGACGAGGCGATGCAGGACGGGCAGCTGATGCCCGATTCCGCCGCCTGGTTCCTCCGACGCTGAGAGGTCGAGGACGACGAAGGCCCCCACTCTGCTGAGTGGGGGCCTTCTCTTGCTGGTGGCTCCGACCGGCGTCGATCCGGTGACCTTTCGATTTTCAGTCGAACGCTCTACCAACTGAGCTACAGAGCCTGGCATCTCCGGCCGAAACCGGTGATCGCCAAGATCCTCCGAGCCGGGAAAACCGGTGATCGGAACATCCGAGCGACCCTGACGGGACTTGAACCCGCGACCTCCGCCGTGACAGGGCGGCGCGCTAACCAACTGCGCTACAGGGCCAGTGTGCGAGAACTAACTCTACCAGACTGATTCCGGGCTTCTGACCACGAGTGGCCAGTCCAACCGGAAGGCTGGTCGTGTCAGTACTGCGTACCCCCAACGGGATTCGAACCCGTGTCGCCGCCGTGAAAGGGCGGTGTCCTAGGCCTCTAGACGATGGGGGCCAGAACACTTCGGGTTCCCGAAGTGGACCCATAGGAGTTTAGGCCGTCAAGGCCCCCCACCGCAAACTGTGTCCACGCACACGAGGGAGGATGGAGGGGTGAATGACGATCCCACCCCCACCCCTGCCGATCCTGCCGGGCCCGACCCCGTCGGCGTCGACATGTCCGAGGAAGACTTTGACCAGGCCGTGTCCGATGCCCTGGATGCCATCCCTCCCGCGCTGGCCCAACGACTGTCCAACGTGGCGGTCTTCGTGGAGGAGGAGTACGAACCGGAGCCGTGGGAAGACCCGGGGATGGAGCTGCTGGGTCTCTACGACGGCATCCCGCTGACCGAACGGGCTGAGATGCCGTTCCAGCTCCCGGACCGGATCGTGGTCTTCCGGGGTCCGTTGTTGCGGATGTGCAGCGACCGCGAGGAACTCGTCGAGGAGATCACCGTGACCGTGGTCCACGAGGTCGCGCACTTCTTCGGGATCGATGACGACACCCTGCATGCGCTGGGCTGGGGATGACAGCCCTGAGCAAGCGTTCCACCCCGGAAGGGCAACACGCCCGCGATGCCCCGGGAAATGACACCACTGTTGTTTATGATTCCAATGGGACTCGTGTTGCTTTTGTGACAATAGTGCATCTATTGTCACTACCGTGGCGCCTTTTGGCAGGCCACGTGACCATCGCGCAGTGATCTCGTGACGGTGACGTGACCATCCCGCACCGTGGTTCGGCTCATCCTGGTGATGACCGGACCTGCCAACCCACTCGCACGGGTGCCACAGTGAGGAACTGCCGTGAACACCCGCCGCACCGTGGGCGTGACCGCCGTCGTGGCCGCCGTCGCCGCCACCGCCCTGGCCGCCGTATCCCTACCGGCCGTCTTCGACGCCTCCTCGGACACCGTCCAGGCAAACCTGCAGCGCGCCGACCAGGCGACGAAGGCCAACGAACCGGACATCGACCGCCCGGAGATCCCCGCCCTCGATGACGTGGTGGCCGCCAAGGAGCAGTCCTCATCCAAGACCGCGATGGCTGATCGCCTGCAGGTCTCCATCCGCCAGTCCGCGGAGCGGGAGCGCCAGGCCGAGGCCCGCGCCCAGCAGGCCAACGAGGGCGTCCGCACCGCCAACGAGGCCTTGGCAGACCGTAACGAGACCGCCAACGCCACCCGGCAACGCGCCGATGCGACCACCGAGTCGGCCGCTACCGCCCGTGACGAGTCCGGCACCGTGGCCGCGGATCTGTACCGCGGCGGCCAGACCAGCGCCGGCGAGGTCCTCCTCGGCGACGAGGACACCTTGGCCCGCCAGGCCACCGCAGAGAAGGTCGCCGCGGACAAGGCCCGCGTGGCCGAGGAGTCAGCACGCCAGGCCGCGGAAGCCGAGGAGCTGGCCCGCCAGGCAGAAGCCGCGCAGGCCGCCCAGGCGGAGGCCACGGCCGCCGCCGAGGAACAGCAGCGCCGCCTCGAGGCAGCTGCCCAGGCGGCCGAACAGGCCGAACAGCAGAACGAGGCTGACCGCCAGCAGCTCATCACCCTCTTGGCCGAGCTCGAGGACCTCACCGTGGCCGAGGCCACCAGCCAGGTCGAGGCCATGGAGCAGTCCGAGCGGGACAACGCGCTCCAGGAGGCCATCGCCGCCTCGGAACAGCTGGCCGAGGAGCCGGCGGTGGACGCTCCGGCACCGACCGCCGCACCCGCTGCCACTGATCCGGCGAGCACCGCACCGGCCACCACGGTTCCCGTGATCCCCGCAGCCCCGGCGAGCACGCCCACGGCATCAGCCACGCCGACCGCCTCTGCGACGCCTCCTTCTCCCACGGCGACGCCGACCCCGTCCGCCACCGCCACTGCCTCGCCGACCCCCACGAAGACCCCGACGGCGACGCCGACTCCCACCCGGACGGCCACCCCGACTCCGGCGCCGAGCACGCCGGCCGCCCCGAAGCCCACGAAGACGCCGGCGCCCACCAAAACGCCTACCCAGAAGCCCTCCCCGGCGCCGACGTCAGGCTCGTGGACCTCGACCGCCACCGCCTGGGCCGTCAACAAGGCCAACGAGGCAGGCACCTACTACACGTGGGGCGGCAACGGCCCGAAGGGCTATGACTGCTCGGGCTTCACCCGGGACGCCTTCGACGCCGCCGGCAAGTACCTGCCGCGCACGTCGACGGATCAGTACCGGGCTGCCAAGCAGTACGTCCCGCTGTCCCAGCTGCAGCCCGGCGACCTGGTGTTCTGGTCCTCCAACGGCGGCTCCAGCATGTACCACGTGGCCGTCTACATCGGTGACGGCAAGATCGCGCACGCCCGCAACCCCACCATGGGTATCTCCGTGACCGCGCTGAACTACGGCGGCATGTACAACATCCACCCGTACGCCGGACGCTACTGACCGTCAGGTCAACCCGTCCCCCACAGCTCACGACGCCGGTCGGTCACCTTCCGCAGGGAAGGCGACCGACCGGCGTCGTACTCGGTGAGCTCGGTGAGCTTCGCGGGCAGAGTTCAGCACTCTTCTCTGCCCGCAAGGCTCAGGAGAAGGTGGGTCCGAAGCTGGCGCGGTGGGCCAGGCGGCTGTCCTTGAGGTAGGGGACCACCATGACGGGCCCGTGGGCGTGGGAGATGACGCCCTGGGAGGTCGAGCCCAGCAGGGCACCGGTGAAGCCGCCGTGGCCGCGGGTGCCGACCACGGTCAGCCGGGCCGTCTTGGACTCGTTGACCATGACGTCCACGGGGACACCGTCCACGATGTCCGAGGTGATCTCGAGGGAGGGGAACTCCGACTTCAGCCAGTCGATGCCGGCTTCGAGCCGCTCTCGCATCTCTCCGACCAGGGACTGCTCGTCCACGGTGGCGGGCAGCCAGGCGACGGCCCCGGAGATCGGCGGCATGGCGATCACCACGCGCAGCGGGGACTGCCGGACCTCGGCCTCGAGCGCGGCGGCGAGGGCCGCGATCCGGCCCTGCTCGGAGCCGTCCACACCCACGATGACCGGCACCCCGGCTGCGGCGCGGGAGGCGTGCTCACCCTTGGGGACGATCACCACGGGGCACTTGGCGTGGGCGGGCAGGGCGGAGGCGACGGACCCGAGCAACCGGCCGAAGAACCCACCGCGTCCGCGACTGCCGGCCACCAGCAGGTTGGCGTTGGCGGAGTAGTCGACGAGGACACCGGCGGCGTCCCCCATCTCCACGCGGTGCACGAGCGGCACCTCGAGCTGGCCGAGCTGGTTGACCACGCCCTGCAGCACCTGCATGGCGCCGTCACGGATCATCGTGTCATCCGGGACGCCGTAGCCGGCCTCGAGGGCGGAGGCCGCGAACACAGGCATCGTGTAGGCGGTGACGAGGGTCAGCGGCAACCCGCGCAGCTCGGCCTCCCGGGCGGCCCACTTGGCGGCCGAGACGGATTGCTCGGAACCGTCCACACCCACCACGATGCCGTGCGTGGTGGCGGCGTCCTGGGTGCTCGGGGTGTTGTCCTGTTCCTGCGAACCGGTCATGACGGCCTCCTGTCATTCACGCCGTTGTCCTCGTTGACACGGGCTGATGGTGATTCCAGTTTAGAACCCCAGCAACGGTTCCTCACAGTACCTGGCCCCCGCCGTGAAGTCATCGAGGGGTTCCACCAGGCGCGTGGGCAGGGGGTCGGACAGCAGGTGGCGCACGAGGGCGTCCCGGCGGGTGCCGCCGCCGGTCAACGGCCCGTTGCTCGCCGCGAACACGATGTTGCCCCGGCGCCGGCCCTTGAGCATCTGCGGATCGGCCAGCGCGGCGACCGTGGAGAACGCCTCCCGGAGGGTCGCCGCCTCCTGCCGGGCCGCCGTCAGGTCCGGGCCGCCGCCGTGGTTGACGAGGTAGATTCCGTCCCCCACCACGCGCGCCGCGGCCCGGGCAGCCTCCACTCCGAGCAGGTGCCCGGGCGTGAACTGGTCCTTCGGCGTGGCCCCGGCGAACACGTCCCGGATGATCACGTCCCGGCTGCCCTCATGCGCCCCGGCCAGCACCTCTCCCGCTTCCGCCACCCGAATGCGCAGCTGCGGGGCGCGGGGCAGGGCGAAGCGCTCCCGTGCCAGGGCGGCCAGGCCGGCGTCGAGCTCGACGGCGGTCTGCCGGGCGTTCGGGAACCACACCGCAGCCCAACGGGCCAGGGTGCACCCGGCCCCACCGAGGTGCAGGATCCGCAGCCCGGCATCCGGTTCCCACCGGTGCATCACGACGGCGGCCATCCACCGCATGTACTCGAAGCCCAGGTCCAGCGGGGTCTCCGGATTGATCTGGGAGGACTCCGCCCCGTTGAGCTTGAGCAGCCAGGCGCCGTCCGTGAACGGGTCGCGCAGGATCTCGGCGGTGCCGGCGTCGATGGGGAAGACCCCGGGCTCGATGGTGGGCGCGGCGGCCCCGCGGCGGCCACGCTCGCTGCGGTGGTCCTTCACGCCGGCCTGGGCTCTCTTCGCACCGGCTTTGGCCTTGCCGGCCTTCGAGCCGCGGTCACGCGCCACGGCGCACCATGAGCTGTTGCGTCAGCCCGGCCCAGGGCCCGTCCAGGGGAACAGGCTCCCCCTCGGCGGCGAAGCCGTGCCGCCGGTAGAAGGACTGGGCGCGGACGTTGTCCTCGACCACCCACAGCTGGCACGGACTGTCGCCGATCGCCCGCTCCAGCAGGGCGTCGGCCACGCCGCTGCCCTGGGCCTCCGCCAGCACGTACAGCGCGGAGAGCTGGGTCTGCGGCAGATCGGCATCCTGCGGGTTCTGCGGGTCGTGCGGGTCCTGGACGGAGCCGGCCGCGGCGAGGCCCACGCAGCGTCCCCGGGCGTCCTCTGCCATCCAGAGGACCTGCCCCTTCGCCATCAGCCCGCGCCAGTGCTCGACCTGGCGGTCCAGGGTGGCCTCCGCCGCAGCGAAGAACGACTCGTCCCGCAGGTGCCCGTAGGCCTCCCGCCAGGCCCGGGCCTTCAGGGAGAGCACCGCCTCGAGGTCCGCCGGGGCGGCGTCGCGAACGTAATAGCGGGTGCCGGCGGCACCGTGTCCTCGCCGGGTCACTGGTCCTTCAGTGCTGCTTCCAGCCGTTCGAGCTTGCCGTCCAGCTCGCCGGTGTGGCCGGGACGGATGTCTGCCTTGAGGACCAGGGAGATGCGGGACCCGTAGGGGGCCACGGCCTCGACGGCAGCCTTGACCACGCCCATGACCTCATCCCATTCACCCTCGATCTCCGTGAACATCGAGGAGGTGCGGTGGGGCAGGCCGGAGCCGCGGACCACCTTCACGGCCGCAGCCACGGCGTCGTGTACGGAACCGTCCCCGGGCTGGCTCTGGGCGGCCGGGCCATCGGGACGGGGGTTGCCGGAGGGGGAGACAGAGAAGGCGATGATCATAGGTCCAGTCTGCCTCACCGCCTCCAGCGGACCGAAGCCCCCGGGCCGCGTCAGCCGCCGAAGAGCGGGGAGACCGCCTTGACCAGTTCGCTGGCACCCAGCACCACGAACACCAGGGCGGTGATGCCGAGCAGCCCGTTGTGCACCCAATTGTTGCGGAACTGGGAGGGGACCAACCGCTTCTGGTTGTTCAGGATCAGCAGGGTGACGGCCAGGAACGGCATGAACAACGCGCCGAGCGTGCCGTAGAGCAGGATCAGGAAGATCGGCCGGTCCAGGAACAGCAGGGACATCGGCAGGATGGTCAGCCAGATCAGGTAGAAGCGGGCCGGCTTCGACCTCAGCGACGGGGCGTCGTCCTGGTCCAGGCTGTCCGCGGGCTTGCGGAAGTTCGTCCAGAAGTCGGCGAACATGAGCGAGACCCCATGCCACACACCCAGCAGGGAGGAGAAGGACGCGGCGAAGAAACCGATGAGGAAGACGTAGGAGTAGGCCTCGCCGTAGCGTTCCGCCAGGACGTTGCCGACGTCCAACAGACCCTCGTCGCCGGCAGAGATGGCCAGTCCGGCCGAGTGCAGCAGCTCCACACCCATGATCATGGTGGCGATCACGAAGATGCCGGTCAGGGAGTAGGAGACCGCATTGTCATACCGCATGACCTTCATCCACTTGGGTCGGTTCCAGCCCTTCTCGCGGAGCCAGTACCCGTAGGCCGCCAGGGTGATCGTGCCGCCCACGCCGCCGGCCAAGCCGAGCACGTAGAACATGGCCCCGTCCTCCTCGGGGATGCGCGGGATGAGGCCGGTGAGGATGTCCCCGATGTTCGGGGCGGTCAGGAACGCAGACCACAGCACCGTGATGAACATGATGCCGATCAGCACCGTCATCAGCTTCTCGATGAGGTTGTACTTATTGAGCCAGACCAGACCCATGCCGATCAGGCCGGAGGCGATGGCGAACACCTTGGAGTCCACCACCGGGAAGAGCGTCGCCAGTGGTAGCGCCACCGAACTCATCGCGGTGGCCCCGTAGACGAAGCCCCAGATGATGATGTAGATGCCGAAGTACCAGCTGGTCCAGACGCCGAGGGTGCGCCAGCCCTGGAAGATCGTCTTGCCGGTGGACAGGTAGTACCGGCCCACGCCCTCCACGAGCACGATCTTGAAGATGACGCCCAGGACCACGGCCCACATCAGGGCGTATCCATAGCGGGAGCCCGCGGTCAGGGTGGCGACCAGGTCGGCCGCGCCCACACCGGTGGCGGCTGCCACGATGCCCGGGCCCATGGAGTTCCACTTGACCTTGACGGGTTTTTCGTTGATCTCGGCATCGGTGAACCCGACGATGTTCGGATTGTGGACGGGGTGCCCCATGTCCACGTGGTCGCCTCTTGACATCTGTGCCCCTCGTTACTAATCCGTGCGTTGTGCACCACAGACTAGTGTGGTTTGCCGTGAGTCAAGGAATCTTCGTCACCACCACCACCAACGGCGCCGGCAAATCACTCGTCACCCTCGGGATCGCCGACTCCCTCTACAAGAGGTCCGGCAGCATCGGCTACCTCCGCCCGGTCGTCCCAGGGGACTCCGTGGAGACGGACCCCATGGTCCAGTTGATGCGGGCGGACTATGGGCTCGACGCCGGCCTGGCCCGGGGCGGCGTGACCGCCGCCGAGGCTCGGCGCATGGTGGCCGAAGGCCGCACCGACGAGCTCTACGAGAGCTGCGTGGCCCTGTTCGAGGAGATGGCAGGGGCCTGCGGCATCGTGGTGGTGGAGGGCAGCGACCTGGCGGGCGCGGATCCCGCCGTCGAGCTCGATCTCAACGCCGAGCTGGCCCGCCACCTGAGTGTTCCCGTGGTGGGCGTGGTGTCCGCCGCCGGTCTGGACGGCACCGCTGCGGCCGACGCGGTGGACCTGGCCCGGCGCACCCTGGACGAGTCCGGGGTGGACCTGTTGTCCATGATCGTCAACCGGGCCGATCCGGCCCGCCTCGAGGAGATCGAGACCGCCATCCGGCCCGGCCGCCATGAGTGGCCCGTGTACGTGCTGCCGGAGTTGCCGGAGCTGTCCCTGCCGTCCGTCTCCGAGGTTGCCACCGCTCTTGGGCTGACCCAGGTGGCCGGGAACCTGAACCTGGACCGCGACGTCTCCGAGGTCAAAGCCGTCTCCATGGAGGGCGGCAACTTCCTGCAGATCCTCCGTGAGGGCGCCCTCGTGCTGGTCTCCGGCGACCGCTCGGACGCCGTCCTGGCCACCGTGGCCTCGTCATTGGCCCCGGAGTTCCCCGTGGCCTCCGGGATGATCCTGACCAACGGGATCGAGCCCAACGAGCAGATCCGGCGCCTGTACGCCGAGGCCCCGTTCCCCATCTTCACCACGTTCGCGGACACCTTCAGCACCGCGCGGGCCGTGTCCGCCGTGCGCAGTGAACTCTCCAGCGCCCAACCCCGCAAGACGGCCGCAGCCCTGGGAGCCTGGCACCAGCGCGTGGACGGCACGGAGCTGCTGCAGCGCATCGACCTGCCGCGGGCCGCGCGCACCACGCCCTTGCGGTTCCTGCACGGACTGATCGAACGGGCCCGGTCCGAGCGCAAGACGATCGTGCTCCCGGAAGGCGAGGACACCCGCATCCTCCGCGCGGCCGAGATCCTGCGCCGGCGCGACGTCTGTGACCTCGTGGTGCTCGGGCATGAGGCCACCATCCGGGACCTCGCCGCCAAGGAGGGAGTGGACCTGGCCGGGCTGACCCTGGTGGACCCCTCCACCTCCGAGGCCCGCGAGCGCTACGCCGAGGAGTACTCCCGGTTGCGCGCCCACAAGGGGATCGACCTGGACCGCGCCCGGGACATCATGACCGAGGGCGCCTACTTCGGCACGATGATGGTCCAGCTGGGAGACGTGGACGGCATGGTCTCCGGCGCCGCCCACACCACCGCGAACACGATCCGCCCTGCGCTGGAGTTCGTCAAGACCCGGCCCGGCGTCTCGATCGTCTCCTCCGTCTTTTTCATGCTGCTGCCGGACCGCGCCTTGGTCTATGGCGATTGCGCCGTGAACCCGGATCCGAACGCCGAGCAGCTGGCGGATATCGCCTACGCCTCCTCGCTGACGGCGCAGCAGTTCGGGGTCCAGCCGCGCGTGGCCATGCTGTCCTACTCCACCGGGGGCTCGGGGACGGGGGACGCCGTGGACAAGGTCCGCACCGCCACCGAACTCGTGCGGGACGAGCACCCGCATCTCAAGGTGGACGGCCCCCTGCAGTATGACGCGGCCGTCAACGCCTCGGTGGCCGCCTCGAAGATGCCGGATTCGGAGGTGGCAGGCCAGGCCACCGTGTTCGTGTTCCCGGACCTGAACACCGGCAACAACACGTACAAGGCAGTCCAGCAGTCCTCCGGGGCCGTCGCCGTCGGGCCCGTCCTGCAGGGGCTGAACAAGCCGGTCAACGACCTCTCCCGGGGCTGCACCGTGGACGACATCGTCAACACGGTGGCCATCACCGCCATCCAGGCCCAGTCTGACCAGTCAGGTCAGGCCGAACAGTCCAACCAGTCCGCCCGATCAGGAGCGTGAACCCGTGCTGATCCTCGTCATCAACTCCGGTTCGTCCTCGCTGAAGTACCAGCTGCGCGAGGTCGCTGCGGACGGCACGGAGCCTGCGGAGCCCGTGGTCGCCCAGGGCCTGGTGGAACGCATCGGCGTGCCCGGCTCCGGTGTGGACAACCACGCCGAGGCCCTTGAGCAGATCGATGCGGAATTGGAGCAGGTGCTCCAAGGACGCACCATCGACGCCGCCGGTCACCGCGTGGTCCACGGCGGTGAGCGCTTCAAGGCCCCGACCCTGGTCACCATGGAGGTCATCCGTGCCATCGAGCGCCTGGCGCCACTGGCCCCGCTGCACAACCCCGCCGCGGCGCAGGGCCTGCGCGCCATCGCCGAGAAGTGGCCGGACATGCCGCAGGCCGTGGTCTTTGACACCTCGTTCCACCAGTCGATGCCCGAGGAGGCCTGGCGGTATGCCCTCCCGGACGCCCTCTACACGGAGAACGGCATCCGTCGCTACGGCTTCCACGGCACCAGCCACGATCTCGTCACGGGGATCGCCGCGGAGACGCTGGGCATCCAGCGCGCCGAGTTCAACGCCGTGATCCTGCACCTGGGCAACGGCGCCTCCGCCACGGCCATCCGCGGTGGGGCCTCGGTGGACACGTCCATGGGTTACACGCCGCTGGCCGGACTGGTGATGGGCACCCGGTCCGGGGACGTCGACCCCTCGATCATCACGCACCTCATCCGCAACGGGGCGTACGACGCGGAGCAGATGGACCGGATGCTCAACAAGGAGTCGGGACTGCTCGGCATGACCGGCAACGCGGACATGCGCCAGGTCATCGACTCGGCCCACGCCGGCCACCGGCGGTCCCGGACCGCACTGAAGGTGGCCTCTTATCGCCTGGCGAAGTACGTGGGCGGCTACCACGTTGCCGTCGGCGGCGCCCAGGCCGTGGTCTTCACGGCCGGGATCGGCGAGAACTCAGCGCCGTTCCGCTCGGCCGTGCTGGACCGCTTGGAGCCCCTGGGCATCGCCTACGACGCCGAGGCGAACCTCGAGCGGTCCGAGGCTGCCCGCGTGATCTCCACCGAGGACTCGGCCATCCCCGTCCTGGTGGTGCCCACGAACGAGGAGATGGCGATCGCGCAGCTCACCCTCACAGTGGCGCAGGACCATGGCGCACTGGAGCGCTAACCCGCCGGCACCACCGCCACGTCGCCCTCCCGGCGGGAGTCCTCGGCCCCGGTGACGGTGCCGGCCTCGTAGTCGATCTCCAGCGCCTGCACCGAGCCGAAGGTGGCATCGGCCCGCTCGGTCACGCGCGGTTGCCACCCGCGCTGGTGGATCAGCGCGGCCACGTCCTGCGCCGGCTGCTCCTCCAGCGAGAGCACACCGTCCTGGAGGTAGTGGCGCGGGGAGTCGACCGCCTCCTGCAACGGCACATCCTGCAGGGCCCAGGGCACCATGACGGTGGCGAGGATCGCGGGGATGACCTGCCCGCCCGGGGACCCCAGGCCCATCACCACGCGTCCTTCGGAGTCCAGGACCAGGCTGGGTGCCGACCAGCTGACGGACTTGCGCCCCGGCTCCGGCTGGTTGGCAGGGGTGTCCAGGGATTCGAACCGGGACAGCTGGTTGTTGAGGAAGAACCCTCCGACGGTGCTGGCCTCGGCGCCGCCCCAGAAACTGGTGATCGTGTTCGTCATGGACACGGTCAGGCCTTCGTCGTCGATCACAGTCAGGTGCGTGGTGTTCCCCGCCTCGACAAGCTCAGCGGCCTCGGTCGGCTCAGCGTCCCCGCCAGCGCCGACAGCGCCATTCGCACTGGCCGCATTGGTTCTTCTGGCCGCACTCTGGTCAGTCACGGCGGACGAGGCGAGGGCCGGCGCCACCTCGGTCCGGGCCAGCTCGGCGTTGGCCTCCGGGTCCGTGAGCCGCTCCACGGGGACGTCCACGAAGGCCGGGTCCCCGAAGGACTCCGTCACGCTGGCGTCCGCCACCTGCCAGGCCGCGGCCATGGCGTCCACATACTCAGCGGACCCGGGCTCGGCCTCCGCCACCCCGAGCGCCTCGGCGACCTGCAGGAATTGCACGACGGCGGCGCCCGGCAGCGGCGGTGCGGCCGAGACATACTCGTAGTCGCCGACCGGGCCTCTGACCGGTTCGGAGGTGACCGTCTCATAGGCGGCGAGGGACTCGGCATCGAGCCCGTCCACGGCGGTGAGGTCGTCCACCAGGCTTCCCGTGTAGAGAGCGTCCGGGCCCTCCTGGGCGAGCGTCTCCATGGTGGCCGCCAACTCGGCCTGGACCAGGGTCTCCCCCTCCTCGAGCGGCCCGGCTCCCCCCGCGCCCTCACCAGAGTGGAACGGAGCGAGCCCCTCGATGGCCCCGGGCCCGTAGTCGGAGCGCATCCGCTGGGCCAGCAGGGGCGAGACCGGAAACCCCTCGTCGGCCAGCTCGATGGCGGGGGCCAGCAACTCGGACCACTCCAGGGAGGCGTGTTCGGCGTGCAGGGTGGCCATCCCGTCCACGAAGCCCGGGACACCGGTGCCGGAGGACGGGATGTCCCCGTCCTGGGCCACGGTCTCGCGGTAGTCATAGGCCAGCGGGTCACCATCTCCGCGGGCGACCAGCGCCGAGCCACCTCCCCCGATGCCGGAGGCGAAGGGTTCCACCACGGCCACGGCGAAGGCGGTGGCGATGGCGGCATCGGCGGCGTTGCCGCCCTGTTCCAGGATCTCGGTCCCGACCTCCACGGCCGCCGGGTGTCCGGCGGCGACCGCCTGCTCCTGGAGGGCTGCCGCGGAGGCCGACGGCGCCGGCGTCGTTCCGGAGGTGCCGTTCGAGGGTGGACCGGAGGCTGAGGAGGACGGGGAGCCGGACGCCGGTCCCGATGGTTCCTCCGGTGCTGGGGCGGCGCATCCGGCCAGGGCCAGCAGCACGGCCGAGAGGGCGGCCACGCAGGCCAGGGCGGGGACGGAGGTGCGGGTCCGCTGCATCAGGGTTCCTCGGGTGTTCGAGTACGGCGGGCCCGAGCGATCCTAATGGTTCCGCCTGTGCGCCGTCTGGGCGGCGGCTGGGCGCGTCAACCAGTCGCCATCTCTACACTGCCCACGACCTCCCCCGCCACCACCACTGCACAGGACAGAATGGCTTCCATGACCCCAGCCAACGTGCCGACCGCCTCGGGTTCCTCCGCGGCGTCTCCGCCGTCCGGCGTGCGCCTGACCGGCCTTGACGCGGCCCGGGCGCTGGCCATCATCGGCATGATCGCGGTGAACGTGGGTCCCCGGGGTGAACCGGGGATGGCGGGATTCCTGTACGACTTGCCGGTGGGCCGGGCCTCCATCCTGTTCGTGGTGCTGGCCGGGGTGGGGATGTCCTTCCTGACCCGGGCCGCCCGCACACCCGGCGGCCGGCTGCCGTGGCGGACGGTCCTGTGGCGCTTCGCGCTGCTGTTCGCCGGCGGACTGGCCCTGCAGGAACTCGGCCACGACGTCAGCGTCATCCTCGCCGTGTATGGGGTGCTGTTCCTGCTGTCCCTGCCGTTGCTGAAGGCTCCGACGCCGGTCCTCGCCGCCCTCGCGGGGATCCTGTTGGCCCTGGGGCCCGTGACCTGGATCGGGGCGCAGCTGGCGTCCGGGACCGTCTTCCAGTTCGCTGACCCAGACCTGAGCAACGACGTGCCCCACCTACTCCACCGGATCTTCATCTCCGGCTCCTACCCGGTGCTGGTGTGGTGTGTGCCCTTCCTGGTGGGGCTCATCCTGGGACGGGCGCCCCTGACCGACCGCAGGCTGCAGAAGCGGCTGGTGCTGTGGGGTGGTGTTGCGGCAGCCGGCGCCTACGCGCTCTCGCAGGTGCTGATCCGGCTGTTGGGCCAGCCGGGCGACGAGATCGGCTGGGACCGGCTCCTGTCCGCCGTGGGGCACTCGCAGATGCCGTTGTGGCTGATCTCCAGCATCGGCACGGCACTCGTGGCCATCGGCGGGTTCCTCTGGGCCGGGGACCTCGTGGACCGCCGCCTGGGGATGCTGGTCTCGGCCGGGCGGCTCTCCCTCAGTATCTACGTGGCGCACCTGTTCGTCCTCGCAGCCATCATCCGGCCGGAACCGCACACCCTGCTCCGGGGCTACCTCATCTCGATCGTGTTGTCAGCGGTGCTGGTCCTGCTGGCCCACCTGTGGGTGAGATGGCGGCCGATCGGCCCGTTGGAGCAGCTCATGCGCCTGCCCGCCAGACGCTGACATTCAGGCCCGGGTGCCGACCAGCACGCGCTCACGGCGGCGGACCCGCTCCAGCACGCGGGCCGGCAGGTTCGTGGTGATCTGCTGCACCCCGGCCCGCAGCAACAGGTCCACGTCCTCATCCCGGTCCGCCGTCCACACCCGCAGGGTGCGACCCGCCGCGAGCCACGCCTTCACGTCGGCCAGGTTCTCCCGCACATAGGCCACCCCTGGCCCGGCGATGCCCGCACGGCCCTCCCAGATCAGCCGTTCGGCGTCCGCCACGGCCTGCCGCAGCGTGGCCCGCACGGCGGCACGGCTCAGTGGGCCGAGGTTGAAGCGGGTCGGCACCGGCTCGGCGGGCACCACGGAGAGCAGCTGGCACAGGTACTCGGAGCCCACCGATGGCGCGAGGTACTGCAGGGAGCCGGCGTAGAAGCTCATGAACGTCACCTCGACCGCCCCGATCCTCGAGGTCTCCGGATCCCAGCCGGCGCCCAGCAGCCAGGTCAGGGCGCGTTCCTCGAGCTCATGGCCGAAGGGGCTCGGATGCTTGAGTTCCAGGGCCAGCCGCACGGGGCGGCCGGCGGCGGCGAGCAGCTCGACCAGGTCCGGCAGCGTCAGCAGCTGGGCGGAGGCGGGGCCGTACTCGCCCGGGATCCGCGCGCCCTTCCACCGGTGGAAGTCCAGCCGGCGCAGCTGGGCCAGCGTGTGGTCGGCCACTGGACCGGACCCGTCGGAGGTGCGCTCCAGGGTCGGATCGTGCAGGCAGACCAGGTGCCGGTCCCGGGTCAGGTGGACGTCCACCTCCACACCGTCCGCCCCCTCGGCGAGCGCGTGCAGGAACGCCGCGCGGGTGTTCTCGGCGTAGGCTCCGGAGGACCCCCGATGGGCGATCACCAGCGGTCGCCGCAGCGTCCGGTGCCGGTCATCGTCGGTATGATTCGGGGTGGTGCCGGGGCGCGGGGTGTCGGACACGCCCTCAGGTTACGGGGCCCGCCACGCGGGAACCGCCGGCGGCAGGCGACGGGCTGGTTAACTTGTGCTGACACTTTGATCCCGGCCGGAGGACCCATGGAGAACCAGATGCCCGACGCCGGCCCATCCGAGGCCCAGCGCGCCTCCGCCCTGCGCCGGATGAAAGCGGTGGCCACGGGCGTCCTGGTGCTGCTGGCGGCGGTCTTCGTGGTGTCCTTCGCCCTGCAGGATGACTACCCCTGGCTGCGGTATGTCCGGGCGGCAGCCGAGGGCGGCATGGTGGGCGCCCTCGCCGACTGGTTCGCGGTCACCGCCCTGTTCCGGCATCCGATGGGTCTGAAGATCCCGCACACGGCGATCATCCCGCGGAAGAAGGACACCATCGGGGAGTCCCTGGGGTCCTTCGTGCAGGAGAACTTCCTGGACGGGGACGTGGCCCGGGAGAAGCTCGCCGGGCTGAAGCTCGCCGGCCGCACCGGGGCCTGGCTGCGCCAACGCCCGCATGCGGAGCGCGTGGCGGCGGAGGTGTCCGCCTCCGCCGAGCGGATCCTGGATGCCATGGACGATGTCCTGGTGCGGGACCTGGTGGCCAACCTGGCCCAGAAGCACATGATCGATCCCGATTGGGCACCCACCCTGTCCGAGGTCCTGGGCAAGGTGACCGCCGAGCGCCACCACGATCAGGTGGTGGACCTGGTGGTGGCCCGCACCGGGGACTGGGTCACCCGGCACCCCGAGTTCTTCCTGAACAGCGTGCGGCAACGCTCCCCGCAATGGGTGCCGGGCGTCGTCGACCAACTGCTGGCCGAGCGGATCCATGCCGAGACCCTGAAGTACCTCGCTGCCGTGCGGGAGGATCCGGACCACGAGCTGCGCCGCTCCGTGGACGACTGGATCGCGGACCTGGTGGCCGACCTGCACCGGGATCCGGCCACCAGAGCGAAGGTGGAGCAGGCCAAGAGGGAGCTGTTCAACGATCCGCGCATGCGGGAGTGGGCCGAGCGGGCCTGGGCGACGACCAAGTCGGCGCTGCTGGCCCAGCTGCGGGACCCCAGGTCTGACCTGCATCTGGCCCTGGTGGCCGCCCTGCAGGACGTCGGCGTCCGACTCGAGGAGGATCCGGCGCTGGCGGACCGGGTGGACGGCTGGGCCTCCGACGGCGCCCAGCACCTGGCTCGCCGCTACGGGCCGGAGCTGGTGGGGATCTTCGGCGAGACCATCCAACGCTGGGACGGCCGGCAGGCCTCCCGCACCATCGAGCTCTACCTCGGCCGGGACCTGCAGTTCATCCGGATCAACGGCTCCATCGTCGGCGCCCTGGCCGGCCTGGCGATCTACACGGTCGCCACGCTGGCCTTCGGCTAGTTGTACTGACCGGCGCGGCTCACTGCCCGCGCGTGCGGTTCCGGCGATGTTCGGCGCGGGCGGCCTCGACGTCCGCCGCGAACCCGGCGGGGTCCTCCGCCTTCAGGGCGTCGAGGGTGCCGTCCGCCCGCAGTGCCTCGATGTCCGCGCGCACATCCTCCTCGAGCAGGGCCGCCAAGTCCGGATCCGTCTCGGCGCCCTCAGTCTCCGCTGTCACCTCTCCCGCTCCACGGGAGCCGGAGCCGGAACTCTTTGGTCTCTTCCCGGCCGGCAGGGCCTGGAGGTCCGTCACCAGTCGCCCGGGCAGTGACGCCGGCAGGGGCCCGAAGATGTTCTGGGCGGCCTTGATGACGCTCTTGCCCATGGCCCGGTTGCCGACGCCGCCGATCACGGCGCCCACCCCGAACGGCACCAGGCGGCCGAGCATGCCGGCACCCTGGCGGACGATGAACTTCTTCATGAACATGCGCTTCATCTGCTGGAACAGCACATCGGAGACGCCTGACGCCCCGGAGATGGCGGCCACCGCGCCTGCCAATGGTCCGGAGCCGGAGCCATTCGCCTGGCTGGTGAAGTCGCGCAGGAGCTTGCGGCCGTCGTCGCCGAGCATCACGGCCATGACCAGAGTCTGCGCGCGCTGCGGGTCGTCGGTGGTCACCCCCATCAGCTCCGCCACGGACTGGGCGTACAGGGCCGTGGTCTCGAGGAAGCCGATGGTGGCCGCGGCGGAGAGGCCCAGGGCGGCGGCCGTGCCGACCCCCGGCACCACGGCGGTGCCCCCGACGGCGGCCCCGCCCCGGTGACCGCGGTCAGGTACTGCTTCCCCAGGCGTTCGGCGAGCTGGGCGGGAGTCTCGTCCGGATGGGACCGGCGCAGGCGGTTGAGGTTGCGCAGCACCAGCGGGCGCTGGACCTCCACGGCCTTGAGCACGATCTTCTGGAAGGCCGGGGTCGGGTTCCCGTGCGGGTCCACGGCCCGGTTCAGGGCGAAATCGGTCGCCTTCTGCCCGGCGACCGTCGAGATGATCGATTTCTTTGCCATGGTGGTGGCCTCCTGGAGCTGGTGAATCCTACCGACGACGCTACCGGAGAGCGTGCTTCAGGAAGATCCGGACGTCCCGGGCCTCCTCGGCGCTCATCCCGTGCCCCATGCCCTCATAGGTGCGGGCCGTGAGCCGGGTGTTGGCGTCCAGCCAGTCGGCCGTGTAGGCGATGGCATCCGGGTTGATGACGAGGTCCTCCACGTCCCGGCCCCAGAAGAAGGGCCGGGGTCCCGGGCCCTCCGGGGGTGAGTCCAGGGTCTCCAGCAATGGGTTGGAGAGCACGAAACCACTGAGACCCACCACGCAGGTGAAGGCCTCCGGGCGGAGCCGGTACACCGTGGAGGCCATGGCCATCCCCTGCGAGTGACCGAGCACTGAGACCGTCCGGAATCCGCTCCGGGTGACCTCTTCGGCGTCGAGCAGGTCGAAGACCCGGTGGGCGGCCGCCACCACCTCGGCGAAGTCGTTCGCCAGGAAATAGTCCAGCAGGAACCATCCCCAGGCACCCGGATCGGGGCCCGGACCGGACCCGGCACCGTCCGTGCCCTCCATGACCGGTGCGGCACCGGCGTCGATCTCGAACCCGCCGCGTACGGCCAGGCCCGTGGCGTTCTCGGGAAGCATCCCGAAGTAGGCCTGGGCGGCCCGGACCTCGTTGGCCCCGTAGCCGTGGATGACCAGCACGAGGTCAGTGCCGTGGCGCTGCGATTCAGGCCGTGACCAGACCACGTGGTGGCCGGTGGACAGTGTCTCCCGCACGTGGCCGTCAGTCGCTTCCGGAGCCGAGGTCGAGGTCGGTCCAGACCAGGCGGTGCTCGCTCGGGGTGGTGTCGTTGGGCTCCCCCGGTTCACCACCCGGGGCGTTGGCGCGGGTGAGGTGCGAGCCCAGCTGGCCGGACTGAGGCCAGAAGACGCCGGACGCAGCGGTGGTCAGGGAGGAAGACGGCAACAGGTAGTCCGACCGCGCCACCGTCCAGTCACCGCCCTCGCGTCCCAGCACCTCGGTGGCCATCGGATGCTCGTCCTCGGTGAGGACCCCGGCACCGCGCGAGGTGGGCTCGGGGTCCTGGATGGCCTCCGACTCCAGCAGGCCGGCAATGACGGAAGGATGCTCCTCCTCGTGCAGGGCGGTGCCGGTCAGCGGTCCGAACTCTCCGGCCAGGATGAAGGATTCGCCCTCGTCCAGCCCGCCGGACTGACCCTCGTCGTCCACGATGTAGCCGGAGTCTGCCGGGTCGCCGGAGACGTAGTCCGCCCACAGCCGCATCTCGTCGTGGTGACGTTCCGCTCCGCCGAAGCCGTCTCCGGCATCATCCGGCCGGGCCGCCAGCACGTGCACGGTCTGGTCGCCGACCTGGACGGGGATGTCCCAGTGCGAGGTGGACGAGAGCCGCAGGACGGACCGCTCGAGATCAGAGAAGGTGTCCTCCGGGATGGCGTTGCCCGGCATGGAATCCCACGGCAGTTCCTGGAAGGTGCGGATGCCCTCCGTGTCCAGGGGATGCTTGGAATACAGCACCATGCCGTGCTGGCCCGCGAACTCGCCCGGGCCGAAGGCGTCCCCGGGACCGCCGATGACGCCGTCGTTGTCCAGGTCCGCCCCGGTGTCCACACCGTTGTTGACCTCGGCCACGTACATGTAGGGGTAGTCGATGCCCTGCTGACCACCGGTCCCGACGGCCAGGTAATTCGTCCGGAAGGACTGGGCGAGTTCCTCGCCCCCGTCCACGTCCACGTCCGTCAGCAGCACGACGTCCGGCGCGGTCCGCTGGACGGTCTCGGCCACCTGCTGCCCCTGCTCGTCTCCGGGGGTGGAGAGATCTTCGGTCAGCTCTCCGGGGCCGGAGCGGCTCAGCCCGGCCGAGAAGGTGGCCACGCGCAGGTTCTCCGGGGCGGCGGAGGGCACCTGCCCCTCCTTGATCCACAGCATCTGCCGCAACAGGTCGGGGTTCTCGGGAAGGGCGTCGTTGAAGTCGAAGGAGGCCACGCGTTGTGCCGGCGAGATCGAGGTGTGTGCCGCGAGTGTTTGCTGGATGGCCGGTGCGGCCGTCGCCGCGGGTGCGGCAAGTAGCACCGCCACGGCGGCTGCAGGCATAAGGGCACCGCCAAGCACCCTGCGCCGGCGGAGCACCCGGGGGAAAGCACTCATGCGCACCACCCTAGGCACGGACACCCCTTCGGCGATAGGGCCATCCCGGGGCCGCAGGGCCAGGTCACGGCACCGATCAGGCGGTGACCGCAGTCAACGGACCGGCCCCGAAACCGCGAGGACAGTGCGTGTCGCGGCCACTATCTTCAGAGTGGTTCAACGGTGCCGTCCCTCATTCGAACCGCACAGCCCGCCAACCGGTTATCAAATCTTGATCTTGGCACTGCCACCGAGACTTCCCTGAAACATTTGAGCGATCGACCGGAATCCAGGGGACCGAGATGGCGGGAACTGCCGACGCTCCGGCCCTGACGCGGAGCGCGCACCCCCTGGCATGAGGCACAGAAACGGCCCCTGACTCGGTGTGATGCCGATTCAGGGGCCGCTGTGCGGTGGGCCCTGCGGGGATCGAACCCGCGACCCGCGGATTAAAAGTCCGATGCTCTGCCAACTGAGCTAAAGGCCCTGGCCAGCCGGTGGCCGCGTCCCATGCTAGCGGACGGTGACCCCCGGGAGGCCATCGCTCGGCCGGTATCCGGGGACGGGACCGTCCCGCCGGTGAAGGCGTACCGTGGAGTGGGTTCCCGGTGGCGCCACCCCATGCAGCATCACGCCACGCGCGGCACCGGGACCCGAGCAGACACACCCCCATCCCCGGAAAGGTGGTCCTCCCGTGACGTCCTCCAGGAATCGTTCCGGCCGGTCCCCGAGCTCGACGGCGGCCGGCACCGCCCGCCATCACCGGCCGCGGCCGTTCACCCCGGACCAATTCGCCTCCTTCCAGGGTGGCGCCGACCCTGCCGCTACCGCAGAGGGCGCGGCGTTGCTGGCCCGCGCCCTGGTCGACGGCGGCCGGTCCACCTCAGACCAGGCCGCGCTCCGGCGTCTGGTCGGCCTGGTCGAGGAGGCCGGCATCGACACCGTGGCCCAGTGGTGGGCCGATGCCCCGGCGATCTCCCTGAGCGGTGTCCTCTGGCGGCTGTACGCCCTCCGCTCGGCGACGGTCCGCAACGGGGCCCAGTGGGCCGCCTGGTACCGCGCCGGGCACGAGGCGCACGTGGCCCGCGCCGTGGCGGGGCCGGTCGAACCACCCGGTGCTCGCGAACTGAAGCAACTGACGACCGACATCCTCACCGGGGCCTTCACCGGAGACTTCGACGTGGCACTCGAGCGGGCCGCCGCCTACTGCCGGGTGATCTGCCTGGGCCAGGCACACCATTCCGAGGCGCTCGAGGCCGGTCAGCCGGCCCAGGCCGCCGTCCTGTTGCGCCAGGCCAAACGGCTCCTGGGCACCGCCGAGGAACTCGAGGAGGCGGCCGCCGCCTGGCGCCGCGGCACGCTCGATTGAGCCGAGGGCTGACAACACGGGCGCCGGTGGACATCTCCGCCCCCGACCGCGCACACTGGATACCGGTGCCGGGCCGCGGTAACCCCGGGCTCCAATATTCTGCCGCTACGAGCGGCCACTCGCCGAGAGGCGTTCCCGGTCCGGCACTGCCCCCTCTCGCGGGATACCCTCTTCTTTGATGAACCTCTCACTGTCCTCCCTCCTCGCCCCGGACACCGCCAGCCTCGAACACCTCGCGGCCCTGGCGGATGGCCTGGGCGCCGCCGTGCACCAGGTCGCCCAGTTGATGGGCTCCTCCAAGGCAGCCGCTGAGGAGGTCAGCACCCGGTTGTCCGAGATCGACAGCGAGTCCAGCGGGCGCCACATGGCCTTGCTCACCAGCCTGCGCAGTTCCTTCATCACCCCCCTGCCGCGCCAGGATCTCTACCTGATGGCGGACGGACTCAACAATGCCGTGGAGAAGGTCTGCAATGCCGGACTGCTCATCGTCTCCACCGAGCAGTACCGGTTGCCGGCCGAGGCCATGGACATCCTGGAGACCTTGGGTCGGCAAGCTGAGCTCCTCCAGGAGGCCACGGCCCAGTTCCGGGCCCTCGATGCCCTCGAGGAGACCTGGATCCAACTCCAGCGCAACTCGAAGCGCGCCGAGCGCGTCATGGTCGAATGGGTCTCCGGGATGACCGGTGACCTGCTGCAGCGCAGCTACAACCGGCAGCGGGAGGCAGCCCACGCCGTGGATGCCGCCATCGTCGCCGTCCGGCAGATCACCGTCCACGTCGGCAGTGTCCTGGTGCAGGAGTCCTGACGGACGTGACCCCCCTCGTCCTGGTCCTGCTGTGCCTCGTCCTCGCCCTCACGGTCGGGTACGGGCTGATCAACGGCATGCGGGACGCTCCCAACGCCATCGCCCTGCCCGTCCGCAGCCGGGCCCTCACCCCGGGGGTGGCTTTGCTCCTGGCCGCCGTGATGAACCTCGGCGGCGGCATCCTGTCCGGTGGCCTGCTGAGCGCCGTGTGGCAGGAACTCCCCCCGGCCATCCCCAGCGGCGGACCGGGCCTGCTGATGGCCGTCGTCGCCCTGGCCGTGGCGATCGCCTGGGGGCTGTTCGCCTGGCAGCGCGGCCTGCCCGTATCCATGACGCATGCCCTCATCGCCGGTCTCATCGGGGCCGGCGTGGCCCTGACCGTGACCGGTGACGCGTCCTTCGAGGGGATCTGGTCCCCCGTGCTGGTCACCGCGATTCTGGTGGGGCTGCTGCTGACCCCGTTGTTGGGGAGCTTCCTGTCCTGGATCCTCGTCACACCGGCCACCTGGGTGGCCCGCGATGCCGCGCCCGGCACGGTCAACCACACCGCCCGCATTGGGCTGGCGATCACCGGTGCCGCCAACGCCCTCGGCCACGGCGTGCAGTCCGGTCAGCGGATGACCTTCATGGTCGCCATCGCCCTCACCGCCATCGGCCGGCCCGATGCCATGGGCTGGTGGATTCCCGTGGCGACCGGACTCATCCTGGCCATCGGCACGCTGTTCGGCGGGTGGCGGGTTGGCCACACCCTCACGGAGAAGCTCGTGCACCTGGACCCGCTGCGCTCCGCGGTGGCCTCGACCGTCAGCGCCGGGCTGCTGTTCGTGGGCTCGTTCGCCCTCCACCTGCCCCTGTCCTCCACCCACGCCGCAGCGGCGACCATCCTCGGCGCCGGCCAGAACCAGCGCTACACCGCGGTCCGCTGGCAGCAGGTCCAGCGTGTCATCGGTTACTGGCTCGCGACCCTGGTGGCGCCCGCGGCCGTGGCGCTCATCCTCGCCGCAGCCGCCAGCCCCCTGTTCTGAGGCGAACCCGGGCTGAGGCACGCCGACCGGCGATGATCAGCTGGCGATGATCAGCCGAAGCGGCCGGAGACGTAGTCCTCGGTCTGCTTGTTGGCCGGGTTGTTGAAGATGACGGAGGTCTCGTCGTACTCGATGAGCTTGCCCGGCTTGCCGGTGCCGGCGATGTTGAAGAACGCCGTCTTGTCCGCCACGCGAGCGGCCTGCTGCATGTTGTGCGTCACGATCACCACGGTGAACTCGTTCTTCAGCTCGTTGATCAGGTCCTCGATCGCCAGGGTGGAGATCGGGTCCAGGGCGGAGCAGGGCTCGTCCATGAGGATCACGTCCGGCTGCACGGCGATGGAGCGGGCGATGCACAGACGCTGCTGCTGGCCACCGGACAGGCCGGAGCCGGGCTTGTCCAGCCGGTCCTTGACCTCGTTCCAGAGGTTGGCGCCGCGCAACGACTTCTCCACGATCCCGTCCGCCTCGGAGCGGGACATCCGCGCGCCGTTCAGCTTGTGGCCAGCCAGGATGTTGTCCCGGATGGACATGGTGGGGAAGGGGTTCGGGCGCTGGAAGACCATGCCCACCTGGGTGCGGACGGTGACGGGGTCCACGCCCGAGGCGTAGACGTCCTCCCCGTCCAGGAGCAGCCGCCCTTCGGCGCGCGCCCCGGGGAGCACCTCGTGCATGCGGTTGATGGTCCGCAGGAAGGTGGTCTTGCCGCAGCCCGAGGGGCCGATGAACGCGGTGACGGACCGCGGTTCGATGTTGATGTTGACGCCTTCCACAGCCAGGAAGTTGCCGTAGTAGACGTTGAGGTCAATGGCTTCGATGCGCTTTGACATGTAGATTCCTCTGTCTTTCGTCTCAGCTCGGCTTAGCGGCCGGAGTTCTTCGGCGCGAACGCCTTGGCGATGATGCGTGC
Source organism: Citricoccus muralis (assembly GCF_003386075.1). Lineage (GTDB taxonomy): Bacteria > Actinomycetota > Actinomycetes > Actinomycetales > Micrococcaceae > Citricoccus > Citricoccus muralis. The sequence continues at coordinate 2,775,991 of NZ_QREH01000001.1, read as the reverse complement.
GGCCAGGTTCAACAGCATCACGATGACGATCAGGACCAGGGCCGCGGCCCAGGCACGATCCGCCGAGGGCATGCCGGCGGCCGGCGCGGTCGGGTTCATCAGCTGGCGGTAGATGAACACCGGCAGGGCCGTCATCCACTCGCCGAACGGATTCCAGTTGGTGGCCGCCGCATAGCCCGCTGTCACCAGGATCGGTGCCGTCTCGCCCGTGACACGGGCGATGGCCAGGGTGATGCCGGAGGCAATGCCGGACATGGCCGTGGGGAGCACGACCTTGAAGATGGTCCGCCACTTGCGCACGCCGAGGGCGTAGGACGCCTCCCGGAGCTCATTCGGGACCACCCGGAGCATCTCCTCGGTGGAGCGGACCACCACGGGGATCATCAGCACGGACAGGGCGATGGCCGCCGTCAGGCCCATCTTGATCATCTGCACGTGCCGCGGTGACTCGCCGATGAACGTGGTGATGAACAGTTCCACCAGGGCGAACGCGAACAGGCCGGCCACGATCGAGGGGATGCCGGTCATGACATCCACGAAGAACACGATGGAGCGGGAGAACCAGCCGCCCCGGCTGTACTCCACCAGGTAGATCGAGGTCAGCAGGCCGATCGGCACCGAGATGATCGTGGCCATCAGCGTGATCATCAGGGTGCCGGCCAGGCCGTGCAGGAATCCGCCCTGCAGGGAGGCGCCCTCATTCTGTGTCGCGATGTCATCCGAGCCGGTCACGCCGTCCATGTCCGTCCACAGCAGTTGCGGATTGGCCAGCAGGGTGGGCAGGCCGTTGGCGAACACGGTCCAGACCACGGAGATCAGCGGGATGAGCGCCAGGATGAAGGCGGACCACACGAGATTGCGCCAGATGCCGTCCGTGGCACGGCGCTTGTTCTCGACGACGTAGGTGGTGACGTACATGCCGGCGATGTAGAGGACGGCGGCGAAGATCAGCCAGCCGGTCCAGCTGAAGGACCCGCCGCCCAGCAGAGCCGTGAGTCCGGCGGCGAGAACCAGCGCACCGATGGCGACGGCGATCCAGGTCCAGCGCGGCATCTGTCCGGCGGTCAGGGAGTTCTTCCTGGTTCCGCCCGGCTGCGGGGCGGCTCCCCGCTGGGTGGTGTCAGTTGAGGTGGTCATCAGTTCGCTCCCGAGAATTCCTTGTGCCGGTTGACGATCCAGCGCGCGATCATGTTGACCACGAGGGTGATGATGAACAGCATCAGGCCGGCTGCGATCAGCTCGGACTGGCGCATGCCGAAGGCCTCGGGGAAGTTCAGCGCGATCTCAGACGGGATGGTCGCGTTCCGCCCGGAGGTGATGATGCTCCAGGAGAAGATGCCCGGGGAGAGCACCAGGGTAACGGCCATGGTCTCGCCCAGGGCGCGGCCCAGACCCAGCATGATCGAGGAGATGATGCCCGCCCGGGCGAACGGGAAGACGGTCATCTTGATCATCTCCCAGCGGGTGGCTCCGAGTGCCAGGGCGGCTTCCTCGTGCAGCTTGGGGGTCTGGATGAAGATCTCGCGGCAGAGGGAGGTGATGATCGGCAGGATCATCACGGCCAGCACGATCGCGGACGTCAGCAGGGCCCGGCCGGTGTTGCCGGCATCCCCGCCGAACAGCGGGATCCAACCCAGGTACTCGTGCAGCCACTTGTAGATGGGCACCACGCCGCCGGCCAGCGTGGTCATGCCCCACGCGCCGAAGACCACGGACGGAATGGCCGCCAGCAGGTCGATGACGTAGCCGACCGGGGTCGCCACCGACTTGGGGGCGTAGTGCGAGATGTAGAGGGCGATCCCCACCGCCACCGGGGTGGCCAGCAGGATGGCGATGATCGAGGCGATCAGCGTGCCGGCCATGAGCGGCCAGACATACTGCCAGAACGTGTCCGCGCTCTCGATGCTCTCCTCATCGGAGAAGACCTCCGGCCACAGGGCCGGCAGTGACTCGACCACCAGGAAGATCGCGACGAACGCCAGGACCATCAGGATGACGACGCCGGCCGCGAGGGCCAGGCCGGAGAAGACCTTGTCCCCTGCGGCACCGCCGCGCGACGCCGTGAGCGACGACTTCTTCGCCGGCTCAGTGGCAGTTTCAGTCACGGTGACTCCCCTCGGAGTTCGTGGTGCGGACCCGGGGTCCGCATCTCAGGAATGGATAGCGTGTAAAGCATGACACAGCCGCCGACCCTACTTGAGAGGGTCGGCGGCTGGGCCGAGAGGCCGATCAGCACCGGCCGGAACCGGCGATGATCAACCCTGGACGGAGATGGCCTGGATGGACTCCAGAGCGGCTTCGCGGGTGGCCTCGGAGATCGGGGCGTTGCCCGCGGAGGACTCGGCAGCGGCCTGACCCTCCTCGGACACCACGTACTCGCCGAAGGCCTTGGCCGTGTCAGCGGTCTCCTGGTCCTGGTACTGGTTGCAGAAGATGTGGTACGAGACCAGCACGATCGGGTAGACGCCTTCCTCGGTGGTGGTGCGGTCGAGCTCGACGGCACCGGCCTCGCCCGGCGCAGCCTTCTCGACGGCGGCGGCAGCGGCATCGGCGGAGTACGGCACGTACTCCTCGCCGACCTGGACGGCCACGGTGCCGAGCTCGCCGATCTGGGAGGCATCGGCGTAGGTGATGGCACCGTCGGTGGACTGGGCCAGGGAGACCACACCGGAGGTCTGCTGGGCAGACTCGGCGGTGATCTCAGAGGGCCAGGTCTCGACGACGTCGTGGGTCCAGGACTCCGGAGCCGCGGCCGTCAGGTAGTCGGTGAAGTTCTCGGTGGTGCCGGAGTCATCGGCACGGTGCACCACGGTGATGTCGGTGTCCGGCAGTTCGGCATCCGGGTTCTGGTCGGCGATCGCCGGGTCGTTCCAGGTGGTGATCTCGCCCGTGAAGACCTGGGCGATGGTCTCGGCATCCATGTTGACCTGGTCGACACCCTCGAGGTTGAAGGCGACGGCGACCGGGGAGATGTAGGACGGGACGTGGAAGACGCCCTCCGGGCCACAGATCTCCTCGGCGGAGGCCATCTCCTCTTCATCCATGGCGGCGTCGGAGCCGGCGAAGGAGTACTGGCCGGCCAGGAAGCCCTCGCGGCCGGAGCCGGAGCCCACCGGGTCGTACTGGACAGTCAGGTCCGGGTGGACCTCGGAGACGCCATTGGTCCAGGCGGTCATGGCGGACTCCTGCGAGGAGGCGCCACCACCGATCAGGGTGCCAGAGACCTCGGCCGGGGCACCCGACTCGGAGCCGGCCGGAGCGGAGGACTCGGAGGAGCCACCGTTGCCGCCGCAGGCGGTCAGGGCCAGAGCGGCGACAGACAGGACGGCGGCGTAGCGCCCGATGCGAAGAGCCTTCACGGATATGCCTCTTTCGAGTTCGATGACAGTGCAGGCGAGGCCGTCACCACTGCTTGTCCGAGTGGCAACTGACGAGCAGGGCAGGGATGCCGATGGCCTCGATCCACCAGAAAGCTATGGGGGCAAGGTGACGCGAGGGTCGGTGCAAGATTAACGCGAGCTTAACGAGGTCACGGCACCGGGTGCGGCACCACCGCTCCGACGGGCTGGGAGGCCTGTATTGGCGCGGAAGTCGCCGACTCCTCCGGAGATTCCGTTGACGGCGTGAGTAATCTCACGCTGCGCTGGGCTCCGTCAACCTCCCACCAGGGCTCCACGGCGGCCCCGTGGCAGCGGTCCCGGGCCTTGGTCGATCGTCCACCGAGCCGGCCGGTCCGGCCTAAGCTAGTCGGCATGGAGCAGCAGCCCGCGTCCGGCTCCTCCTGGACGAGAACGGTGACGAAGGCACGGCAGTGGTGGGCCCGCACGTGGTCCTTTGCCACCCGCCGGTCACGCTCGGGCGCCTCCCGGGTCACCTCGGCGCTGGTCCCGGCCGCCGTCACCGCCCTCTGCGCCGTGCTGGCGTACGTCTTCGCCGAGCTCGTCCTGGGCCACGAGGATCCCCTGTTCGCCGCCACAGCAGCGCTCATCGCCCTGGGCTTCAACCGGGACCCGAAGGTCCGCAAGGTGCTCGAAGTGGCCATCGGCTGCACCCTGGGCATCCTCATCGGCGACCTCATGCAGGCCGTGCTGGGCCAGGGCTACTGGCAGGCCGTACTGGTGGTCTACACCTCGATCCTGGTCGCCCGCTTCATCGACTCCGGGGCCACCTTCACCCTGCAGATGAGCTTGCAATCAGTATTGGTGGTGCTCCTGCCAGCGGCGGAGGGCGGGCCATTCACGCGCAGCCAAGATGCCATCGTCGGCGGTTTCATCGCTCTTCTGGTGACCCTGTTGATGCCGAAGAACCTGCGCAAGGAGGCCGCCACCGGCCTGCGGGACCTCTACGTGACACTCACGGGCGCATTGCGCGACTGCTCGGAGGCGCTGCGCTCCCATGAGTCCCGGACCGCGTGGATGGGTCTGGTGGCCTGCCGCGGCACGCAGACCGCCGTGGAGAACCTGCGCAAGGACGTCAAGAACGCCCGCGAGCTGGCCACCTTCTCCCCCACCAAGCGACATGCCCGCCCTGAACTGGACGAGACGGCCCACACCGTGGAGATGTCCGATCTGGCGGTGCGGAGCATGCGGGTCGTCGCCCGGCGCGTCATCAGCGTGATCGACAACGGTGCCCTGGACGACGAGGGGACCGGGCTGCTGGCGGACTGGTTCGACGAGGCCGCGGACGCCGTCGGGATCCTGGGCCGATCCCTGGGGGAGCCGGCGGCGGCCGGTCGGCACAAGTCACTCTCCGTGGCCCGGGGCGCCCTCGGCGGGGCGGCCGCGCGGCTCGATCCAGCCGAGTTGGGTGCCACTACACTGCACGCCGAGGCACTCGTCATGCTGCTGCGGCCCATGATGGTCGACCTCATCGAAGCCACCGGCTCCTCCCATGACGAGGCCGTCGGGTACCTGCCGCGCCTCTGAGATCGGCGCTCCGGAGGCCTCCGACGTAGCCTCCGAACTGGCCCTGCGAGTCAGCGTGTCCGTGCGCGGCACTAGCCTTGGTCCATGGCGACGAAGACCAGCAGACGAGCGAATCCCGGCTACCGCTGCAGCGAATGCGGGTGGACGACCGCCAAGTGGGTGGGGCGGTGCGGCGAGTGCCAGGCCTGGGGCACGGTGACCGAGGCCGGCGCGGACGCCTCGTCCGGCCGGACCCCCGCCGCCACGGTCGCTACCCCGGCCGTGCCGATCGGTGAGATCGACGCCTCACAGGCCCGCTTCCACACCACCGGGGTGTCCGAATTGGACCGGGTGCTCGGCGGCGGACTCGTCCCGGGCGCGGTGGTGCTGATGGCCGGCGAGCCCGGCATCGGCAAATCCACCCTGTTGCTGGACGTGGCCGCCAAGGTGGCCCGGCACCGCCGCCCGGAGGGGTCCACGCGGTCCGTCCTGTACGTGACCGGGGAGGAGTCCGCGGCCCAGGTTCGGCTGCGTGCAGACCGGATCGGTGCCGTCGCCGACACCCTGTTCCTGGCGGCCGAGACGGATCTCGGCCGGGCCCTGGGCCAGATCGAGAAGGCCGAGCCGGACCTGCTGATCGTGGACTCCGTCCAGACACTGCAGTCCCAGTCCGTGGACGGCACCGCCGGAGGCGTCACCCAGGTGCGCGAGGTGGCGGCCAGTCTGATCAACGAGGCCAAGAGCCGGAACATGACCACCGTGCTCGTGGGCCACGTGACCAAGGACGGTTCCATCGCCGGTCCCCGCCTGCTGGAGCACCTGGTGGACGTGGTCTGCCAGTTCGAGGGTGAACGGCACTCACGCCTGCGCCTGGTCCGGGCCGTGAAGAACCGCTATGGGCCGACGGACGAGGTGGGATGCTTCGACTTGGGGGACGCAGGCATCGTCTCCCTGGAGGACCCCTCCGGACTGTTCCTGTCCGGGACCCTGAACCCCGTGGAGGGCACCTGCGTGACGGTGACCCTGGAGGGCCGCCGGCCCCTGGTGGCAGAGGTCCAGTCCCTGCTGACGCCGTCCGGGCAGGGCAGCCCCCGCCGGACGGTCAGCGGGCTGGACTCGGCGCGGATCAACATGATCCTGGCCGTCCTGCAGCGCCGAGCAGGATTCCCCCTGAACCAGGACGACTGTTACGTGGCCACCGTGGGCGGGGTTCGGCTGACCGAGCCGGCGTCTGACCTGGCGGCGGCGCTGGCCATCGCGAGCGCCAAGCTCAACGCCGTGGTGCCCAAGGGCCTGATCGCCTTCGGGGAGCTGGGGCTGGCCGGAGAGGTCCGCCCCGTTCCCGGCATCGGCCGGCGCATCCGGGAGGCCGCCCGGCTGGGCTTCCGCCGCGCCGTGGTGCCGAAGTCCCCCGAACCGCTGGGTGAGTTGCCGGACGGCGTGGCCGTGGCCGAGGTCCGCACGCTGACGGAGGCCCTGGAGACCATGAAGGACTGGGCCTCCTGATCCCCCGCCTTCTGACCGTGATTACTGCAGGTTGAACGTCACCGGTTGGGCCTTGAGGTCCCCCAGGGACACCTCGAGGCGGTAGGTACCGCTGCGGGGTTCCTGGGTGGTCTCGCCGCAGTCCTCTGCGGAGCGCACGCGCGGCCAGGTGAACCGGGCACGCTCCTGCTCTTCCGGGGAGATCTCCACCAGGGCGTCCTGGCCGTCCACCTGGCAGTCCTCCGTGGAGAAGATCCGGTCCGAGCCGGAGTACACGGTGAACACCTGCTGCGTGGTGCCCAGGTTCGCCTCGCAAGGCTCCTCACCCGTGTTGTCCACGCGCAGCTCCAGGACCGGTTCCTCTCCCTCCCCGTAGGTCGGCTGGTCCGTCGCGGCGGAGATCACGATGTCCCCGGGCGGGCAATTGCCCGAGGCCGCGGCCTCACCGGAAGCTGAGGGCGAGTCCGATGAGGACGGGTCATCACCGGCCCCGTCCGTGGTGCCGGATTCGGGCGAGGTTCCCGTGGCGGACGCCGATGGTGAGGCCGAGGCGTCGCCATCGGGGGTGGCGGCCACGCTCGGGGACGACGTGGGCGCGGGGGCGTCCTCGCCGGCGGCCGGCCGGAAGAGTGAGACGAGCCACCAGACCAGCCCCACCACGATCGCCAGGACGACCACGAGCAGCACCACGGCGACCAGCCGGCGACGGCGGTACACCGCACTCGATTGCGGTCGCAGCAGATCGTTGTTTCGGGGCTCACCGGGCATGCCTCCAGCCTAGGGACCGCGGTGGCCGGACCTGGACTGGCCACGCCGAGGATCAGCCGGCGCACTACAGTAGACGGCATGTCTGCGCCGGGGATCACGTCCACCCTTCACCACCGGGTCAACGACTGGTTCTCCGTCCACGCCCGGGATCTGCCGTGGCGTGATCCGGAGTGCAGCCCGTGGGGTGTCCTGGTCAGCGAGATCATGCTGCAGCAGACCCCCGTGGTGCGGGTGTTGCCCGTCTGGACGGCCTGGATGGAACGCTGGCCCACACCGCGGGACCTGGCCGCAGAGCCACCGGGCGAGATCATCCGCGCCTGGGGTCGGTTGGGCTATCCACGCCGGGCCCTCCGACTACAGGCTGCCGCTGCGGAGATCGCCGGCTCCCACGGGAACCGGGTGCCGAACCGTGTCGACCAACTCCTCGCCCTGCCCGGCGTCGGCACCTACACGGCCGCCGCCGTCGCCTGCTTCGCCTTCGATCAGCCCGAGGTGGTGGTGGACACCAACATCCGCCGGGCACACGCCAGGGCGGTCTCCGGCCGGGCGCTGCCGGAGAAGTCCCTGACCACGGCCGAGATGGCCCTGGCCCGGGACCTCATGCCCGAGGATCCGGAGCAGGCCTGCCGGTGGAATGCCGCGGTGATGGAATTGGGGGCGCTGGTCTGCACGGCCCGCTCCCCCCAGTGCGAGCTCTGCCCGGTGGCGGACCTCTGTGCCTGGCGAGCGGCCGGCATGCCGGAGCCGCACTACAAGCCCACGGGCCAGGCCTGGGCCGGCACCGACCGCCAGGTGCGCGGCGCCGTCATGGCCCTGCTCCGCGACCGCGGCTCGGTGGCACTCTCCGCCCTTCCCGCACTCACGACGTCGGCCGGCACCTTGGGCGCGCATCGCCCCGAAGCCGCCCAGTATGAGCGGTGCGTGGACGGCCTGGTATCAGACGGACTGGCCGTCCTGAACGGCAACGGCCCGGAGGCCATGCTCAGCCTGCCTGGCTGAAGGCCCCCGGGCCGCCCGGTGCTGGAGTGCACCACTGCCGCCTGGATGGCGGCCGGTGACTCCGGCGACAGCGTTGGTCAGTTCTTCTTGTCTCCGCCGAAGAGGTCCTTGGCGGCGTCCTTGACGTCCTCGACCTTGTCCTTGATCCCGGCCTTGGCCTCATCGGCCCGGCCCTCGTTCTTCAGACGGTCGTTGTCCGCCGCCTCGCCCAGACCCTGCTTGGCCTGGCCCTTGACCTCGTCAGCCTTGTTCTCAAAGCGATCTCCGGTACCCATGGTCTCCTCCTCGCTACGATGACCGGCCGGCACCTGCCGACCCTTGCCCCTGCAGTCAAACACGGCACCCCGAGCTGTGGCTACAGAGTGATGATCATGCGGGTGTTGCCGAGGGTGTTGGGCTTGACCCGGGCCAGGTCCAGGAACTCGGCCACACCCTCGTCCTGGGAGCGCAGCAGCTCGGAGTAGACCTCCGGGTCCACGACCGACTGGTCTGCCATGACCGAGAATCCATGGCGGCTGAAGAAGTCGACCTCGAACGTCAGGCAGAACACCCGGGTCACTCCCAGCGCGCGGGCCCGATCCAGCAGCCGGTCCAGGATGCGGTGGCCCACCCCGTGGCCGCGCCACTGACTCGACGTGGCCAGCGTGCGCACCTCGGCGATGTCCTCCCAGATCACGTGGAGGGCACCGAACCCCGCCAGGGTGCCGTCCGGTGCCTCAGCCACCATGAATTCCTGGATGGCCTCGTAGTACGCCACGGCCTCCTTCTGCAGCAGCACGCGTTCACGGGCCAGCGGCTCCACGAGGGCGCGGATGGCCTGGACGTCCTGAGTCCGCGCGGGCCGGATGACGAGTTCGGTGGAGTCCATCGCTTCAGTGTAGGACTCCGGCAGCGCCGTCAGCCCCGAACGGCAGAGGACCCGCCCCTCAGGGGCGGGTCCTCTCGGCATCAGTTGCCGTCACGTCTCGGGGCCGGGCTGACGCCCGCACCGGATTTCTGTCAGTTGTTCTGCTCGTCGTTGCCCTGGCCACCCAGGAACTTCTCCTGTGCTCCATCAACGGCTCCATTGACGGCTTCACCGTGCTCGCCCAGCTTGTCGCCGTGCTGCTCCTGGGCGCCGTCTACGGTCTCATTGATCTTGTCACCATGCTCGTCGGCGAGGTTTCCGAGGTTATCTGCGAAGGACATGAGCATCTCCTTGTTCGGGAACACGGCGGGTCACCACAACGGCCCCCCGCCGCTCCGCCATCCGGCGGTAGCCCCCAATCTAGAGGGCCGGAGCGGTTGGGCTCAATCCCTCCAGACCGGGAGTCCCCTGATCAACCGCTGAATCGGATGCCGGCGACGGCGTCCTCGACCCTACTGCCCGGGGGCCGAGGCTTCGATCTCCCCGTGTTCCGGAGCCGCTTCCAGGGCCTCGGGCTGGTGGGCGATGGTGAAGGTGAGCTTGGCCGTCTCCGCCTCCCCTTCCAGACCCACGCTGATGGCAGAACCGGGCGTGATCTCCCCGAAGAGGATCCGCTCGGAGAGCTGGTCCTCCACGAGGTGCTGGATGGTACGGCGCAGCGGGCGGGCGCCCATGGCCGGGTCGTAGCCCCTGTTGGCCAGGAACTCCTTGGCCGGGGTGGACACGCTGATGGTGAGGTCCTGCTCGTCCAGGCGCTTCTGCAGGCGCGCGATGAACAGGTCCACGATCTGCACGATCTCGCCCCTGGACAACTGCGGGAAGACGATCACGTCATCCACGCGGTTGAGGAACTCCGGCCGGAAATGCTGACGCAGTTCCTCCTGGACCTTGCCCTTCATCCGGTCGTACCCGGTCTGCGTGTCCGCGGCGGACTGGAATCCCGTCATGACGCCCTTGGAGATGTCCTTGGTGCCGAGGTTCGTGGTCATGATGATCACGGTGTTCTTGAAGTCCACCACACGGCCCTGGGAATCGGTCAGGCGGCCGTCCTCCAGGATCTGCAGCAGGGAGTTGAACAGGTCCGCGTGGGCCTTCTCCACCTCGTCGAACAGCACCACGGAGAACGGGCGACGGCGGACCTTCTCCGTCAGCTGGCCGCCTTCCTCGTAGCCCACATAGCCGGGAGGGGCACCGAAGAGCCGGGAGACGGTGTGCTTCTCTTGGAACTCGGACATGTCCAGCGTGATGAGGGCTTCCTCGTCACCGAACAGGAACTCGGCCAGGGCCTTCGCCAACTCGGTCTTGCCGACGCCAGTGGGCCCGGCGAAGATGAACGAGCCGGACGGCCGATTCGGATCCTTCAGGCCCGCGCGGGTCCGGCGGATCGCCTGGGACAGCGACTTAATGGCCTCGTTCTGGCCGATGACCCGCTGGTGGAGTTCGGCCTCCATGTTGCGCAGGCGGTCGGTCTCCTCCTCGGTGAGCTTGAAGACCGGGATGCCCGTGGAGGTGGAGAGCACCTCGGCGATGAGATCGTCATCCACCTCGGCGATGCCCTCGGTGACGGAGGTCCGCCATTCCTCTTCCTTCTGATTGCGCTCGTCCGTGAGCTTCTGCTCCTGGTCGCGCAGGTTGGCGGCACCCTCGAAGTCCTGGCCGTCGATGGCGGCCTCCTTCTCGGCGCGGACCTCGGCGATCCGGGCCTCGAACTCCTTGATCTCCGGCGGTGTGGTCATCCGCTTGATGCGCAGCCGCGCCCCGGCCTCGTCGATCAGGTCGATGGCCTTGTCCGGCAGGAACCGGTCCGAGACGTACCGGTCAGCCAGGGTGGCAGCCGACTTCAGGGCCTCGTCCGTGATCGAGACACGGTGGTGTGCCTCGTAGCGGTCACGCAGCCCCCGGAGGATCTCGGTGGTCTCCTCGACGGAGGGCTCGTTGACCTGGATCGGCTGGAAGCGGCGCTCCAGCGCGGCATCCTTCTCGATGTGCTTGCGGTACTCGTCCAGGGTGGTCGCACCGATGGTCTGCAGTTCGCCGCGGGCCAGCATCGGCTTCAGGATCGACGCGGCATCGATGGCACCCTCGGCGGCACCCGCACCCACGAGGGTGTGGATCTCGTCGATGAACAGGATGATGTCCCCGCGGGTGCGGATCTCCTTGAGGACCTTCTTCAGGCGCTCCTCGAAGTCACCGCGGTAGCGGGAACCGGCCACCAGCGAGCCGAGGTCCAGCGTGTACAGCTGCTTGTCCATCAGGGTTTCCGGGACATCGTTGCGGACGATGGCCTGGGCCAGACCCTCAACCACGGCGGTCTTGCCGACGCCGGGCTCACCGATGAGCACAGGGTTGTTCTTGGTGCGGCGGGACAGCACCTGCATGACCCGCTCCATCTCCAGGGCACGCCCGATGACCGGGTCCAGTTTGCCCTCGCGGGCCGCGGCGGTCAGATTGCGGCCGAACTGGTCCAACACCACCGAGCCGGCAGGGGCCCCCTCGGACTGGCCACCGGCGGAGACGCCGGCTCCTGCGGTCTCCTTGCCGCCAGCACCACCCTGGTAGCCGGACAGCAGCTGGATGACGGTCTGGCGGACCCGGTTGAGGTCAGCGCCGAGCTTCACCAGCACCTGAGCGGCCACGCCCTCGCCCTCGCGGATCAGCCCCAGCAGGATGTGCTCGGTACCGATGTAGTTGTGGCCCAACTGGAGCGCCTCGCGCAGGGAGAGTTCCAGGACCTTCTTCGCCCGCGGCGTGAAGGGGATGTGGCCGGACGGGGTCTGCTGACCCTGGCCGATGATTTCCTGGACCTGCTCGCGCACCGCGCCCAGGGAGATGTTGAGCGACTCGAGGGCCTTGGCGGCCACTCCTTCGCCTTCGTGGATCAGACCGAGCAGGATGTGCTCGGTACCGATGTAGCTGTGGTTGAGCATCCGCGCTTCTTCCTGCGCGAGCACCACCACCCGCCGGGCACGGTCCGTGAATCTCTCAAACATTTGGGCACACTCCTTGCTGACTGTGGTGTCGATGCTACGCACCGTAAGACGACTTCGGGCGGCTGTTCGCCACTGGGAGAACAGCCGCCCGAAGGGACGTGGGTGCGGCGCGGGGACGGGAGCGGAGTGATCCGCCCTACCGCGCCACTGAACTATTTCTTCGCGTTCCGGTAGGCCTCGACGATGTCCCGGTGTAGCCGTCCCCGGCGGGAGACCTCGTAGCCGTTGTCCGCGGCCCATTCACGGATCTTCGCCGCCTCATTGGCGGGGGCCGGCGGTGCCACGGCGCGGGCCTTGCGGATGTACCCCTTCAGGGTCGTGCGCAATTCCTTGGCATGCTCCGCCGACAGGTCGATTTCATAGTGACGTCCGTCCAAGGAGAACTGAACGGTTTCTTCAGCCGGTGTTCCGTCCAGATCGTCAACCAAGACCACTTCCACTTTCTGTGCCAAGACTCCCCCTAGGTGTTCTGCTTTTCCCTCTCCAGCATCCGTTCAATCAGCCACGGTGATCCACGGACAATGCAACGGCAATCTGGAATCTGATCCTCTGATCTTGATCCGAATACCGAGTATTGCGGAGAAGATTAGAAACCTTCAACTCAGAAGGGCTTGCACGCCATCATTCCATGCGAACTCACAGGTTTCGAATGCGTGATGATTCCGAACAGCAAAGACCCTCATCGCTGTCTTTCAGCCTGATGTGACAGGGCATTCACGGATCAAGGAGTGACATATTCGCGTGCCATTGGCACCAGAATGGCGTTGTTTTCCCGGTATCCAATTTCCCTGGATCCAGGGGGGAAACCCTGCCACGCGGCGCCCAGAAGGGTCCGGAGGTTCAGTCGCGGGGGGACTGACCGCGTCCGTCGGGCCGGCCGGAGCCGTCGAATTGATCAACTCCGTCTGCTTGATCTGAGCCGTTCTGCCGGTCCTCTGCCGAGCCCTGCCCGGCACGCTGGCGGGCCCACTCCTGGGCCTCGCGCTCCTCAAGCTCCGCCTTGGCCTGACGCTCTCCCGTGTCCACTCGGAACACCGAGCGCATGACGAGCCAGAAGATCAGGGCCAGACCCACGGAGGGGGCCAGGACGGAGAAGTAATCCCAGAAACTTGCCATCAGTGACCGCCCCCGGTGGCCTCTGGCTTGAGCAGGGGAAACAGGATGGTCTCCCTGATCCCGGCACCGGTGAAGAGCATGACGAGCCGGTCGATGCCAAGACCGATACCGCCCATGGGCGGGGCCCCGTACTCGAGGGCCCGCAGGAAGTCCTCGTCGAACTGCATGGCCTCGTCGTCACCGGCGGCGGAGGCCCGGGACTGCTCCACGAGCCGCTCACGCTGGATGACCGGATCGATCAACTCGGAGAACGCGGTGCCCCGTTCCATTCCACCGATGATCAGGTCCCAGGCCTCGATGACCCCCGGCTGGTCCCGGTGCGGGCGGGCCAGCGGCTGTGCGGCGGGCGGGTAGTTGTAGACGAAGGTCGGGTTGATCAAGGTCGGCTCGACGATCTCGCCGAACAGCTCGAGGACCATCTTCTCGGCGTCCCAGAAGGGGTCGAACCTCACCTCGTGCTTCTCGGCGACCGCCCGCAGATCCTCGACGGCGGTGTCCGGGGTGATCTCCTGGCCCACCGCCTCAGACAGGCCGGGGTAGACCTCGATCCAAGCCCACTCCCCACCCAGGTCAATCTCACCCTGGGGGGTCTCGATGAGACGACCGGCGCCCACGGCGTCGGCGGCGTTCAGGATCATCTCCTTCATGCGGTCCGCCATGACGTACATGTCCGCCCAGGCCTCGTACGACTCCAGCATGGTGAACTCGGGCGAGTGCGTGGAGTCCACGCCCTCGTTGCGGAAGACGCGGCCGATCTCGAAGACCCGGTCGATCCCGCCCACGACGGTCCGCTTCAGGTAGAGCTCCGTGGCGATGCGCAGGGTCATGTCCTGGCCGAAGGCATTGAGGTGGGTCTCGAACGGGCGGGCGTGCGCGCCGCCGTGCACGAGCTGCAGGATCGGGGTCTCGACCTCCACGTAGTCGCGCGCTTCCAGGGTGGTGCGGATCGAACGGATGATGGCCGCCCGGGTGTGCACCATCTTGCGAGCCTCGGGCCGCACGATCAGGTCCGCGTAGCGCTGGCGGACGCGGGTCTCCTCGTTGAGTTCGGCGTGCAGCACGGGCAGCGGCCGCAGGGCCTTGGAGGCCATCTGCCAGGAGTCCGCCATGATGGACAGCTCGCCGCGACGCGAGGCGATGACCTCGCCGCTCACGGCCAGGTGGTCGCCGAGGTCCACGAGACGCTTCCAGTCCGCGAGGGAGTCCTCGCCGACGTTCGCCAGGGAGACCATGACCTGCAGGCGGACGCCCTCGCCGCCGTCGTCTCCCACGCCGCCTTCCTGCAAGGTGGCGAAGCACAGCTTGCCGGTGTTCCGCAGGAACACGACGCGGCCGGCAACGCCGACCGTGTCTCCCGTCTCCGTGCCCGGTTCGAGGTCGGGGTAGGCCTCGCGGATCTGCTGCAGGGAGTGGGTGCGCCCGACGGTGACCGGGTAGGCCTCGCGCCCGGCGGCCAGCATCTCGGCGCGCTTGTCATGGCGCACCTGGCGCTGGTCGGTGGTGCTGGTGGGATTGTCCGTGCTCACGGTCATCCAGTCTACGTGCCCCCGGCGGGACGCCAATTGCCGCTCCGGTGTCACCAGATGGTGACGCGGTCCTCCGGGTCCAGCCACATCGCGTCACCGGGTTCCGTCCCGTAGGCCTCGTGGAACGCGTCCAGGTTCTTCACCACCTGGTTGCAGCGGAACTCGTTGGGCGAGTGCGGGTCCGAGGTGATGCGCGTGATCGCTGTCTCCGTGCGGGTCAGCTGCCGCCAGCACTCGGCCCAGGAGGCGAAGAACGCCCGGTCCTGCTCGCGGGAGGCCTCGGCGGCATCGGCCCGCTCGGCGGGTCCGTCGGTGTCCGGGAGGCCTTCGGAGCCGGACCCCTCACTATCAGCGTCGGCACCGCTCGCGCCCAGGTTCTCCTCGCGCCAGATGCCCAGCGCCTGGGAGGCGATGCCGAGCCCGCCCAGGTCGCCGATGTTCTCCCCGAGCGTGAGTTCGCCGTTGACCTGGTGCCCGGGGGCCTCAGCGGGGCTCAGCACCTCGTACTGGCCGACGAGCCGGGCCGTGCGTTCCTCGAAGGCCGCGCGGTCGGCGTCGGTCCACCAGTTCTGCAGGGAGCCGTCCCCGGCGTACTGCGAGCCCTGGTCATCGAAGCCGTGGCCGATCTCATGGCCGATGACCGCGCCGATGGCTCCGAAGTTCTCCGCTGCCAGACGGTTCGGGTCGAAGAACGGGGGCTGGAGGATGGCGGCGGGGAACACGATCGCGTTCTCCAACGGGGAGTAGTAGGCGTTGACCGTCTGCGGGGTCATGTGCCATTCCTCCGGGTCCGGCCCCGTCTCGATCTTGGCGAGGTCGCGTTCGAACTCGAATGCGTTGGCGGCCCGGACGTTGGCGATGAGGTTCTCCGGGTCCACGGCCAGGGACGAGTAGTCGATCCACTTCACGGGGAAGCCGACCATGGGCTTGAACATGGACAGCTTCTCCAGGGCCTTCTGGCGGGTGTCCTCCCCCATCCAGTCGAGGGTGCTGATCGACCGGCGGTAGGCCTCGATGAGGGCGGAGATGAGGCCGTCCATGGCGGCCTGGTGGCCGGCCGGGAAGTGCTTGGCCACATACAGCCGGCCGACATCTTCTCCCACGGCGCCGTTCACGAAGGCGACGCCGCGCTTCCAGCGGGGCCGGACCTCCTCGGTGCCGGCGATCTTGCGGCCGTAGAACTCGAAGTTCTCGTTGACGAAGGCCTCGGTCAGGTAGGGCGCGGCGGACCGGAGCAGCTGGAGCTGCAGCCACCGCTTCCATGTGCCCAGGTCCTCCTCCACGAGCAGCGTCTGCATCGCGGCCAGGAAGTCCGGCTGCCAGGCGACGACCTCGGCGCTGCGGCCACCGGTGGCGCCGACACCCTCGAGCCAGCGCTCGGCCAGCGGGAAGGTCTCCAACAAGGCGGTCCGGTCCAAGAGGTTGTACCGGGCCACGGCGTCACGGACCTTGACGACGTCCCAGTGGGCGGCGGCGATCTTGGTCTCCAGGTCCACCACCCGGTCCGCGTCCCGCTCCGCCTCGTCCCGGTCCCCGCCGATGCCGGCGAGCATGAAGACGTTGTCCACGTGCTGGCGGTAGTCCGTGACCAGGCCCGCGAACTTCTCCTCGCGGTAGTAGGACTCGTCCGGCAGCCCGAGGCCGTCCTGGATCAGGTGCAGCAGCATGCGCTCGGGGTTGCCGGCGTCATTCAGGGAGCCTGTACCGATCAGCCCGCTGACGCCGGCACGCTGCAGCTGGCCGGAGAGGTGGATGAACTCCTCCGGGGTGGACACGCCCTCGATCTGGGCCAGGTCGGCGACGATCGGTTCGAGGCCGCGTTCCTCCACTCCGGATTCGTCCATGAAGGACGCGTAGAGGGCGCCGATCCGGCGGCGAGCGCCGTCGTCGTCATTCCCCGTGGTGAAGGAACCGGACTCACGCCCCGCTCCCGGGCCGGACCAGAAGTGCGCGGCCGCGTCCTCGGCGATGTGCCGCACGGCCAGCTCCGAGGCATCCCGCAACTCCATGAACGCCCCGTAGGCGCCCTGGTCCGCGGGGATCGAGTTGGACTGCAGCCAGGCACCGTTGACGTGCCGGTAGAGGTCCTCGCGGGCGCTGGGCTGCCGGGATGGGGTGGTTTCAGTCACGGATGCTCCTAGGAAGGGCCGGGCATGTCCACCGATCCTAGCGGCGAAGGGCCCCGACTCAGACGAGCGACTGCAGGCGGGCCAGGGACTGGTCCATCTGGTCGGGGCTGATGGCGGGGAAGATGTTCTTGGCCAGCAGCTCCGGGTCGGTGACCTGGGACCAGTCGTAGGTCAGGGAGACCTCCGTGGTGTCCTGGTCCACCGGGTCCAGCTGGTACACCCACTGCCAGCCGCCCGGTTCCCCGCCGACGGTGCCGGGCTTCCATCCCACGAGCTTGTTCTCGTCATAGGCCACCACGTGGTTCTCACGCTGGTAGTCGCCGCCCTGGGACTCGGCGTGCATGTTCATGACGAACGTGTCCCCGACCTCCTGGATGCGCTGGGACTTCTCATCTGCGCGCACCATGTCGGAGCCGTCGAACTCCTGATGCCGGGCCGGCAGGGTCAGGATCTGGAAGATGTCCTTGGCCGGGGCCTCGATGGTCCGGGTGACTGTCTGCTTCTTCTCGCCGTGGGCGGTCTCGTTCATCGTCATGCTGCACCCTAAACACGTCCGGCGCCCGACTTTCAAGGGCAGTGGTGCGCCGGCCGGCCAACCGGAGCAGTCAGCCGGAGGCAGCCGGACCGGTCAGCCGGAGCGGTTGCCGGCCCGCCCCGGCCTACCGCCGGGTGGCCGGCAGGATCATGTTGTCGATGAGCCGGACCGATTCGACGGTGGCGGCCACCAGGGCCAGCGCCTCATGTTCCAGCGGGGCGGCGAGCTGATCGGAGCTCAGGGGCTCCAGGGTCGAGTGGTCCACGACCGACAGATAGTCCAGGTCCGCCAGGGGTTCGGCGCGGACCAGCGTGCGGGCCGCGTCGAGATCGAGGGGACGGCCGGCGTCGGCGGCCAGGCGCAGGGATTCCAGGGCGCGGTGCAGCACGAGGGCCGCCTCCAGCCCCGCGAGGGACAGCCTGGTGTTCCGGCTGGAGAGCGCGAGGCCCTCCGGGGAGCGGACCAGCGGAACCGGGCGGATCTCGAGGTCGAAGTCCAGGTCCGCCCGCATCCGTCGCAGGACGGCCAGCTGCTGGGCGTCCTTCTGCCCGAAGTAGCTGCGCAGCCGCGCCGGGGCGGGTGGCATCGCGGCATGCCAGAGCTTCGCGACGACGGTGCAGACGCCGTCGAAGTGCCCCGGGCGCGCGGCCCCCTCGAGGACCTCGCCCATGTGGCCCGCGGTGACGGTGACCATGGGCGCGTCCGGATAGCCCGGGTACATCTCCTGCAGGTCCGGGGCGAAGACCAGCTCGCAGCCCTCGGCACCCAGGATCGCCCGGTCCGCCTCGAGGGTGCGCGGGTAGTTCTCCAAGTCGGACGGATCACCGAACTGCAGAGGGTTGACGAACACCGAGGCGATGATGATGTCGTTCTCCTCGCGGGCCTGACGGACCAGGGCCGCATGGCCGCCGTGCAGCGCGCCCATGGTCGGGATGAGGCCCACGGTGGGCTCAGGCACCCCGGCGGCGACCGCGGCCCGCACCCTCTCCGCGAGCGCGGCCTTGAACGCAGCCCGGGTGGTGTGCACGGCGGGCAGATCACCGGCGACCGAGGCCGGCTGGCGAGCTGTGTCCTCCAGGGTCAGGCCGGTACCGGCGGGGACGGGGGTGCGGTCAGGAACGCGGTCGAGCGGGGTCACGGTGGTGAGTCTAGGGCGGTTCAGGCGGGGTGCTGCCCGTCGAGTCGTCAGTTGGCGTGGCGATTGGCCCCCCATCGGCACCACAACTCCCGACTCGATGCCTCGGTCGGTGACCCGGCTCGGACCCTCGCCATCCGCCCCTGGCCGCGCCCCGCGCGCGAGGGTCACCGACCCAACAGGTCCAGCAGTTCGGCCACTCTCGCCTCGGACAGCGCGCCCCGGGCCAGGGCGCGCTGTGCTGTCGCCAAGGCCATGGCCCGGTAGGCCTGCCCGACGTCGGCCGGGATCCCCTCGACGGCGAGCACCTGCAGGTGCCGGCGCACCGTGCCCACGTCACCACGGGCCACCGGCCCGGTGAGGGCCCCATCCCCGTTGGCGAGGGCGTTCTCGAGGGAGGCGTTCAACAGCGGGGAGAGCATCCGGTCGGTCTGCTCCACGCCGATCGAGGCCAGGACCTGTGCGGCCTGCGAGGTCAGGGTGACGAGGTGGTTCGAGGCGTGCGCGAGGGCCGCGTGATAGGTCCCGCGGTCTGCCTCGGCGATGACGGCAGGCTCCCCACCCATCTCGACCACGAGGGCCTGGGCCACCGGCAGCACGATCGGGTCGGCGGTGACCCCGAACATGCAGTCCTGCAGCCGGGCCAGGTCCAGGGTCAGTCCCGTGAAGGACATGGCGGGGTGGATCGCGAGCGGGATCGCCCCGGAGGCCCGCACCGGGTCCAGCACGGAGACGCCGTGCGCACCGGAGGTGTGGACCACGAGGTGGCCGGTCTGGAAGTGACCGGCCTCTGCGAGCCCTGAGACCAGGTCCGGCAGAACGTCGTCGGGAACGGCGAGCAGGACCATCTCGGAGCGGCGCAGGATCTCGGGAATCTCGAGCACCGGCACCTCGGGCAGCAGGGATTCCGCCCGGCTGCGGGAGGCTTCGGAAACGGCGTGCACGCCCGTGACGGCGTGTCCGGCGTTGCGCAGGGCGGCCCCCAGCACGGCACCGACCTTGCCGGCTCCGATGACGCCGACACCTAGCCGGCCTGGCCGGTTCTGCGGCTCGGCGGCCCAGGGCTGGGTGCTCACTGCTCGATCACCTGCTGCGTGCGTTGCTCGAATCGGGCCAGCTCGTCCTCGCGCATCCACTGGTTGCGGTCCCTCATGCGGCGGGAGACGGCGGCGATGTCCGCCTCCTCGTGGAACAGTCGGACGGCGACGTCCACATCCGCGTGCGGCAGCAATGGCACCACGGGGCCCGCGGTGGAGTGGAATCGCAGGGTGGCTACGCGCAAGCGGCGTTCGAGGGGACCCTGGTGCAGGCCGATGGATTGGATCCGCTCGTGCGGCATCAGGACCAGGTAACGCTCGATCCTGCCCGAACGCAACAGGACCATGGTGTCCGTGGACCGGTAGGCGTTGCGCTTCCAGGTCAGCGGGTCCAGCCACCACACGCGCCGCGGCGAGTGCGTGAAGCCCTGCCCGCCGCCGCTACCGGTGATGCCTTCACGGATGACCTCCGGCGCGTCCTCCACGCCCGGGTCCGGCGCCACCACGGAGAGCACGCGCATGACGTCCTCGATCGTCCCGACCGGCAGCACCGTGGACTTGTCGGCGCCGCTGCCCTCCGTCACGGCACCATAGCCCGCCACGTTGACGCTCATCCGGTACCAGCCGAAGGCCCGCCACAGCAGGCCCTGGCTGATGCGCACCGCCTGGACACGGCCCGGCGGCACGGTCTGCTGTGAGGTCTCGAGCAGGCCGTACCGCAGGCGCAGCCCGTCCGGAGAGGTGGCGACCGTGAAGTTGTAGCCCTTGTTGAATCCGCCCCACGCGACGCCGACCAGCGAGAACGCGAAGGGGATGAGGACGAACAGCAGGATCAGCCACCAGTTGTCCTCGCCGTCCTGTGGGATGGTCAGGTCCAGGATCCAGGCACCCAGGACGAGGAGGACGATGATCGAGATCATCACGATCATCGCCGTGGACAACAGCACCGAACCGATCATCCGGCCCGCGGGGACCTTGAGCATGACGTGCTCGGGCGCCTCCGGGAGGGCCTGCTGCGGGAACTCGGCTGGACGCGGACCCTCGCCGGGGGCCTCACTCAGCTCCTCGCCTGACTCCGCAGTGGCCGCCACGGCACCCCGCCGTGCGACCTCCTCGGGGTCCGCCCCAGCGCGGATCCCCGCGGCACGGCCCATGATCTCGGCGCGGAGGATGCGGGCCTCGTCTTCCTTGATGAAGGCCAGCTGCATCGCCGTGCTGCCGCCGTCCGCCGCCTCGAACTTCAGTTCCGCGAGTCCGAAGATGCGCGCCACCAGCGGCTGGCGGATGTCCACGGCCTGGACGCGGTCATAGCGCACACGCCGGTGCTGACGGAAGATCACGCCGGTGTCCAGCAGGACCTGTTCCTCGGCGAGCTGGTACTTCGTGAAACGCCAGGAGAAGTAGTAGATGACCACCATGACCACGAACACCGCACCGTAGATGGCCAGGGTGATCCACAGTCGTCCGGCGTCCTGGAACTCGCCCTGGCCGATGAGGGTCCGGACCATGTCCTCGCCGAAGGACTGAGTGGCGAAGAACAGCATGGCGACGAGGATCACCCAGCCCCGCACCCAGGGGCTGATGGGATGCACGCGGTGCCATTCGCCGTCGGCCGCCTCCGGGCGACCCGCGCCGGGGGCCGGCTGATGCGGTTCGGCCGGGGCCGGGGCGGTGCTGTCCGGCTGGTGGTCCGGCTGCGCCTGTTCCGACCGGACCCCTGCGGGCTCCTCCGGCTCCTGCGGCGCCGTCACAGTCCGGCCAGACGTGCCTGTCCGCGGGCCATGAGCTGGTCGCGGAGCCGTTCACTGTCCTCGGCCGGGATGCCCTCGATGGTGGCGTTGGTGGCTGCGGACGCGGTCTGCAGTTCCAGGGAGCGGATGCCGAAGCGCCGCTGCACGGGGCCCTCCTTGATGTCGAGGTACTGGAGGCGCCCGTAGGGGACGGCCAGCACGCGGCGGAACCACAGACCGGACTTGAACACGAAATCGTCCTCACGTTCGGCGTAGCCCATGGCGCGCACACGGCGCGAGACGAGGGCCAGGTCCACGAGACCCCACACCAGCACGACCCCCGGCAGCCCCCAGGCCAGCCAGGCCGGGTAGGCGGGCCAGACGTCCACGAGCATGAGGACCAGCGGGACGGCCAGGACCGCCGTGATGATCAGCGTGGTGAGGCCAGTGGAGATGAGATGGGCCGGGACCAGCTTCGGGGACACCGGGGTCCACTCCACCTGCTCCAGGTCACCCACATCATGAGTCGTTCGTTCGGGCATATCCGCCTTCCCCCTCCGCGCCGTAGGCGGGTCCGGTCTGTCCCCGGTGCCCCTCGCCGTTCCGGCCATGTGCGTCTGTGGTGCCGTCCGCCCCGTCTTCCGGGGGTAGGCGGCAGTATTGCTCCACGATGTATCCCACGATAACCAGAACCAATCCCCCGACCACCATCAGCAGGGCATCGTTCACCGTGGGGGTGCCGAAGCCGGTAGCCGAGGTCAGGTGAACGAGGACGCCCCCGTGCCAGCCGGCGATGAGCGATCCGGCGTAGGCGCCGGCCTGCGCCAGTGCCAGGGTCCGAGTGGCCACGAGCGGGTTCATCCGGGCTGCGGGCGGGCGCTTCTTGTCCCGCTGGACGCGGATGCCGAGCACCAACACCAGTAGGGCGACGGATCCGAGGGTGATCGTAGAGGAGCGCACCAGCACTGGCGCGACCACTCCCGCCTCGGCCGTCAGCAGTGCGGCCACCCAACCCAAACCGCCGGAGACGATCACGATCAGCAACAGCCACAGGGGTCGGATGCCGTTCATGAGGCCGGCCCCTCGGTGCCGGTGGGCATCCGCCGCACCGAGCCGGCGTCGTCCGCTTGTGCGGCCAGGTCCGCGACGCGCGCACCGCCGAGCGTGGCCTCGGGGTCTACCCAGGACCACGGGGTGAGCACGAACGCGCGGAGGTGGGCGCGTGGGTGGGGAAGGGTGAGTTCGGGATCGTCCGAGGTCAGGTCTTCGTAGGTGATCACATCGATGTCCAGGGTGCGCGGTCCCCAGCGCACCTCGCGGGTGCGGTGGTGCGTGCGCTCGATCTCCTGGCCGGCCGCGAGCAGGGCACGCGGGGACAGGCGCGTCATGAGGGTCAGCACGAGGTTCAGGTAGTCGGGCTGACCCGGGGGGCCGCCCACCGGCTGGGTCACCGCCACCGGGGACACCCCGGTCAGCTCGATCCCCGGGGTCTCGGCGAGCTGGCGGACGGCGTCCGTGAGGGTCGCGGCGGCGTCTCCCACGTTCGCCCCGAGTGCCAGCACCGCCGGGACCGGGACGGGCGGGACGCGGTTCAGGTCCGGCCTGTGATGCCCGGTCTCATCGGCAGGCGAGGCGGGCGAGGTCACGTCCGGCTCCGGAAGACCGTGACCGCGACGTCGGCGAAGTCCGCCTCGATGGGAGCGTGCGGTTTGTGCACGGTCACCTCGACAGCGGTGGCCATGGGCTGTTCGGCGAGGAGTGCGCGGGCGATGCGGTCGGCCACGGTCTCGATGAGGTCGAGGGACTCCCCCGTGACCACGCCGAGTACCGTCTCGGCGACCTGGGCGTAGTTGACGGTGCGGGCCAGGTCGTCACCGGCGGCGGCCGGCGCCGCGTCCAGGTGCACCACCACGTCCGTGGTGAAGTCCTGGCCGTCCCGCTTCTCCTCGGCGAAGACACCGTGGAATCCCCGAGCGGTCAGCCCGGTGAGGGTGATGCGGTCGACCGGGCGCCCGCCGGTGCTCTCGACCACGGCTCAGGCACTCCGACGGCGGGCGCTGGCGGACTCCGGATCCAGCCAGGCCCGGGCGGCCTTGACCGCGTGGAGGCTGGGCTCGATCTCGTGGACACGCACTCCCCACACCCGGTGCAGGGCGGACAGGGCGGACACGGCTGCGGTGGCGTGGTCTCGGTCCGCGGGCGCCGGTTCGGCGCCGGCCTCATTGGCCAGCAGGGTACCGAGGAAGCGCTTGCGGGAGGCGGCCACGAGGACTGGGAATCCGAGGGACTGCAGGCGGTCCAGGCCCTTCAGCAGCTCCCAGTTCTGCGCGCCGGCCTTCGCGAAGCCCAGTCCCGGGTCCAGGATGAGTTGCTCGGGCTGCACGCCGGCCGCCAGGAACGCGTCCTGCAACTCGGTCAGCTCCCGGGCCACGTCCTCGACCACGTCGCCGTAGTCCGCGAGGGAGTCCATGGTCTTGGAGTCCCCGCGGTTGTGCATGAGGATGTACGTCGCCCCCGTGCGGGCGATCAGCTCGGGCATCTCGGGTTCGTAGTTCAGCCCGGAGACGTCGTTGATGATGACGTCACCGATCTTGAGGGCGGCCTCCGCGGTGACGGTGTGCATGGTGTCCACGGACACCACGGCGCCGGCCTTCACCAGGGCCTCGATGACAGGCAGGATGCGGTTCTGCTCCGTGACCGGGTCGATGGCCTCCGCCCCGGGACGGGTGGATTCCCCGCCCACGTCGATGATGTCCGCACCGGCGTAGTACAGGCGCAGTCCCTGCTCGATGGCGGCATCCGCGGCAAGGTACTCCCCGCCGTCCGAGAAGGAGTTGTGGGTGACGTTCACGACGCCCATGATCAGCGTGCGATCCGTGGGCAGGTCACGCAGGGTGCGGCGGCGAACCTTGCGGACCACCGAGAGGGGGCCCGTGTTGGGCCCGGTTCCGGTCTGTGCTGCCATCGAGTCCATCGGTGGTCCTTTCATCGCGGTGGCCGGTGGCGCCGGTGGCGCGCGGCAGGTCAGAGCTGCAGGCGGTGGCGTGGTGGCGCCGAGCTCAACCGTGCAGGATCAGGCTCATCGCCTCGGAACGGGTGGAGGAGTCGCGGAGCTGGCCCCGGACGGCCGAGGTCACTGTCTTGGCGCCGGGCTTGCGAACCCCGCGCATGGACATGCACATGTGCTCTGCCTCGATCACCACGATGGCCCCGCGGGGGCTCAGGTGGGTCATGAGGGCCTCCACGATCTGCGTGGTCAGCCGCTCCTGCACCTGGGGACGCCGGGCGAAGACCTCCACCAGCCGGGCCAGCTTGCTCAGCCCGGTGACCAGCCCCTCCGGGGAGGGGATGTAGCCGATGTGGGCGGTGCCGTGGAAGGGCACCAGGTGGTGTTCGCACGTGGAGTAGAACGGGATGTCCTTCACCAGTACGAGTTCCTCATGCGCGATGTCGAAGGTGGTGCCCAGGATGTCACCGGGATCCTGCTTCACGCCGGCGAAGAACTCGTCGTAGGCCTTGGCCACGCGCTTCGGGGTGTCCTGGAGACCCTCCCGGTCCGGATCCTCGCCGATCGCCTCGAGGATCTCGCGCACGGCGGCCTCGATGCGGGGACGGTCCACACCGGCTGGGGCCAGCTCAGCCTCGTCGTCCACGTCCACGTCCCTCAGGGTGTTCTGTGTCTGCTCCACGATTCCGATCCTATCGGTGGGTGAACCGGTGCGGCGGCCGGGCCACCGGGCGGTGGCCGGTGGCGGACCGGTCAGGTCTGGTCGGCGTGAGGCAGGTCCGTGGGGCCCGAGGGTCCTCCGGGCCGGCCGGTCCCGCCGTCGGGCTCCCCGGGCAACTGGCTGCCGGGGGTGGGATCCACCGTGGGATTCAGTGAATCCGAGGAGGACTCGGGGTCCACGGGAGGCTCCTGCGCGGGATCGGTGTGACCGGCACGGCCGTCATGGCCGTCACGGCCCTCAGAACCCGCGCGCCCGGCGTCGCCCCCCTGGCCGTTCGATCCGGCCTTCTCCGCCACGGCCCGGCGCTCGGCCGGGGACAGGATGGGCGGCTGGTCGGAGACCGGCCGGTCCTCGCTGGAGAGCCATACGGTGCGGGGCTCGCGCTGGCGGATCTCGGAGAAGATCTCGGCGATCTGGGCCTGGTTGAGGGTCTCCTTGGCCAGCAGCTCGTAGGCGAGCCGATCCAGGATCTCCCGGTTCTCGTTGATGATCCAGTACGCCTCGTCATGGGCCTGGTCCAAGAGCTGGCGCACCTCGGCGTCCACCAGGCCGGCGACCTGCTCGGAGTACTCACGGCCGCTGCTCATGTCCCGGCCCATGAAGGGCTCGCCACTTCCGGTGCCGAGCTTCACGGCGCCGATGCGCTCGCTCATGCCGTATTCCGTGACCATCTTCTTGGCCGTGTCCGTGGCCTTGGAGATGTCATTCGAGGCTCCGGTGGACGGATCGTGGAAGATGATCTCCTCGGCCACGCGGCCGCCCATGGCGTAGGCGAGCTGGTCGAGGAGCTCATTGCGGGTGATCGAGTACTTGTCGTCCTCCGGGACCACCATGGTGTAACCCAGGGCGCGTCCGCGCGGCAGGATCGTGATCTTGGTGACGGGAGCCGAGTTGCGCAGTCCGGCCGCCACCAACGCGTGGCCGCCCTCGTGATAGGCGGTCACCTTGCGCTCGTGCTCCTTCATCAGGCGCGAGCGCTTCTGCGGCCCGGCCATGACGCGGTCCACGGCCTCGTCCAGGGCGCGGTCGTCGATCAACTGCGCATTGGAGCGGGCGGTGAGCAGGGCCGCCTCATTGAGGACGTTGGCCAGGTCCGCACCGGTGAATCCGGGGGTGCGCTTGGCCAGGCCCCGCAGGTCCACCCCGGGGGCCATCGGCTTACCCTGGGCGTGCACAGACAGAATCTGGTGGCGGCCCTCCAGGTCCGGGGCCTCCACCGGGATCTGCCGGTCGAACCGGCCCGGGCGCAGCAGGGCGGGGTCCAGCACGTCGGGCCGGTTGGTGGCCGCGATGAGGATGACGTTGGTGGTGGCGTCGAAACCGTCCATCTCCACCAGCAGCTGGTTCAGGGTCTGCTCGCGTTCGTCATTGCCGCCGCCCACGCCGGCACCACGGTGGCGGCCGACGGCGTCGATCTCGTCCACGAAGATGATGGCCGGTGAGTTGTTCTTGGCCTGCTCGAACAGGTCGCGCACCCGGGAGGCGCCCACGCCCACGAACATCTCGACGAAGTCGGAGCCGGAGATCGAGTAGAACGGCACGCCGGCTTCGCCGGCCACGGCCTTCGCGAGCAGGGTCTTGCCGGTGCCGGGCGGGCCGTACAGCAGTACGCCCTTGGGGATCTTGGCGCCGACGGCCTGGAACTTGGCGGGCTCGGCGAGGAATTCCTTGATCTCGTGGAGTTCCTCCACGGCCTCCTCGGCCCCGGCCACGTCCACGAAGGTCACCTGCGGCATGTCCTTGGTGATCAGTTTCGCCTTGGACTTGCCGAACTGCATGACCTTGCCGCCGCCGCCCTGCATGCGGGACATGAGGAACCAGAAGACCAGGCCGATGAGAAGGAAGGGGATGATGAAGCCCAGCATGGACAGCAGCCAGTTGTTCTGCACCGGCTCATCCGTGAAGCCGTCCAGACCGGAGGCGTCGATGGCCTCGACCACGTTGTCCGCGCGAGCCGTCGAATAGTAGAAGTAGACGTCCGTGCCGAGGTCACGGCCATCCTGGGAGTAGGGCTCGCGCAGGGTCAGGTCGACGCGCTGCTCACCGTCCTGGATCTTGGCCTGGGCGGCCCTGTCCTCCTCGAGCAGAACCAGGCCCACGTTGGTGTCTACCCGGGCGGAGGACCCCTGCGTCAGCGCGGGGATGATCAGCATCAGGAACACTGCGGCCAAAACGATCCAGATGATCGGGCCCTTGAAGACCTTCTTGGCTTTCAACAACTCTCCTGACCTTGACCTGCTCCGATGGGCACGGCGTGACCATCCGGTACGGCTCTGTGCCGTTGACCCGCTGCGGAACGGAGCCGCCGGCTCCGGGCACAGCCGTACCCGTCCACGGTACCGGGGGATAGTCTACGGCCGGGGTCTGGGAGTCCGCCGTTCGCGGGCGGTGGAATGGCCGCCGGCGCCCATGGCGGGCGGCGTCAGGAGTAGACGTGCGGGGCGAGGGTCCCGATGAAGTCCAGGTTGCGGTACTTCTCGTCGAAGTCCAGGCCGTAGCCGACCACGAACTCGTTGGGGATGTCCTGGCCGACGTACTTGACGTCGATCTCGACCTTCATGGCCTCCGGCTTACGCAGGAAGGCGCAGATCTCGACCGAGGCGGGGCCGCGGGACTCGAGGTTGGTCTTGAGCCAGGACAGCGTCAGGCCGGAGTCGATGATGTCCTCGACGATGAGGACGTGGCGGCCCATGAGGTCGGCGTCCAGGTCCTTGAGGATCCGCACCACACCGGAGGACTGGGTCCCCGAGCCATAGGAGGAGACGGCCATGAAGTCGAGGGTGACGTGCGAGTGCAGTGCGCGGGAGAGATCGGCCATGACCATCACCGCCCCCTTGAGCACCGCCACCAGGAGGACGTCCTTGCCCTCGTAGTCGCGGTCGATCTGGGCTGCCAGATCCTTGATGGTGTCCTGGATCTGCTCTGTGGTCATGAGCACATGATCCAGGTCGCCGTGCACGTCCTGTGCTTCCATGCGGGCTGCTCCTGCTGCGGGTTTCTGTGGTTTGCGCTACCGGGAAGGCGCCGGGGGATCTGGGGGGTCCGCGGGGGACTCCAGGACCGCTCCGGCGTCGAAGTCCAGTGTCGCATACCCGCCGGTACGACGACGGCGGGAGACCACGCCGCCCGGCAACTGGACCGGCCCGGCCGAGGTTCCCCCGCTGATCCGGCCGGCGATCAACCGGTCCACGGCCAGCACGCGTTCACGGCTGGGCCGCTCACCGCCCGCCGCGACGACGGCAGAGCCGATGACCCGGTACCGGATCGCGTCCGGCAGCGCCGCCAGCTCCTCCAGCGGCAGGGACACGTTCGCGCCCCGCTCGGCCGTGATGTCGAAACGGCTGCCGGTGCCGGAGGTGTGCTCGCCGGACCTGAACCTCACGAGTCGGCTGTACTCACGGGAGGCCCACTGCTCGAGGGCATCGGCGTCCTCGGCCGCGATGTCCGCACTGCGCGCCAGGGCCGCGGACAGGCCGGGACCCAGGCCTTCCACCGGATCCTCGAGCGCGGGCAGCACGCGGGCGCGGAGCCGCGAGCGCAGATAGGCCGGGTCCGCGTTGGCCGGGTCCTGCCACCAGCGCACGCCGGCCCACCGGCAGATGGCCTCCGTCTCCTGCCGGGTCAGGTCCAGCAGCGGACGCAGGATCAGCCCACGACGGCGGGGGATCCCCGCGAGCGACCGCGTCCCCGACCCCCGGGCGAGACCCAGGAGGACCTGTTCAGCCTGGTCATCACGGGTGTGCGCCAGCAGCACCGCTCCGGAGTCCAGGCGCTGGGCAGCGGCCTCGAGCGCGGCGTAGCGGGCCTGGCGGGCCGCAGCCTCGGGCCCGGCGCCGGCGGCGGTGACCTGCACGCGCTCGATCACCACCGGTTCGAGTCCCAGTCGCCGTGCGATGGCGGCCGCGCGGTCTGCCACGGCTGCGGAGCCCGCTTGGAGACCGTGATCCACGACGACGGCGCCCGCACCACCCGCCAGCGCCGGGTTGGCCCGGGTGCGGACCGCCTCCGCGGTGACCACGGCGAGCGCCAGGGAGTCCGCGCCGCCGGAGAGGCCGACCAGCGGCGTCCGACGCCCCTGCGTGGCCGCCGCGACCGCATGCACGGCCCGGTGGAGGGCCTCCGGCCAGCGGGTGGCGGGCGGCCAGGTCTCCGGGCCGGCCGGCGTCGTGCGGGTATCCGGGCCGACTGATGCCTGGCCGTCCGGTACCGGGCTCAGCCCGTCTCCCGGATGCGCTGGATCCACTGTTCCGGGTGCTGGATCTCCTGCTCGCCGGGCAGGTTCTCGGCCGCCTCCCACACCACGTTGAAGCCGTCCATGCCGAGCTCCCGGACCACGTGCTTCACGAAGCGCTGGCCCTCCCGGTACTGGCGCATTTTGGCGTCCATGCCCATGATGCGCCGGATCCAACGGTCCAGGGAGGAGCGGGTGGCGCCGCGGTGGTCGAAGCGCTGGCGGATGGTCTTGACGGTGGGGACCACCGAGGAGTCAATGGCGTCCATCACCACGTTGGCGTGCCCCTCCAGCAGGGACATCACGGCGTTGAGGTGGGCGAGCCGCTTCTTGTCCTCCGGGTCCTGGATCAGCTCGAGCAGCCCCATGGAGGCGGGGTGCTCGTCCGTGCCCAGCTCGGCGGAGCCCTGGCCACGCTCCACGGAAGCCGGGTCCGCCTCGGGCCCCTGCAGCAGGGCACGGACACGGGCGGAGAGGCGCTCGGGCAGGGTGTCGGCCTTCTCGAACATGCCGCAGACCAGGGCCATGATGTGGGACTGCAGGTGCTCGCGGAGCCACGGGGCGGCGGCGAACTGCACGCGGTGGGTCTGCTCGTGCAGGCAGACCCAGAGGCGGAAGTCCTCCGGGTCCACGTTGAGCTCCACCCTGACCTCGGCGATGTTGGGTGCCACCAGCAGCAGGCGGCCGCCCTCCGGCCCGGCGGAGGTCCCGTCCGGCCCCGGCAGGGCACAGAACGGCTCGTACTGGCCGAGGACCTTCGAGGAGAGGAACGCCAGGACGGCACCGACCTCCATGGCGGTGGCGGCGGTGCCGAGTCCGCCGGTGGCTCGGGCATACTCGGCCGGGCGGATTGACTGGACGTGCTCGAAGGCCGGGCTCAGCAGGGTGGAGAAGGCCTGGACATTGGCCTGCGTCCAGGTCGGGCGGTCCACCACGAGCACGTCGGAATCGCGCAGGTCCTTCGCGGCGTCCAGCCGGGTGATCCGGTGGACGTGGTCCACGGACACCTCGGCGGCACGGCGCAGGCCGTTGGCCTCACGCTCTGCCTGGTGACGGGTGAACCGCGGCCCGGCGGCACAGAGGCGGGCCGCGGTGGCGGCGGCCAGGTCCCAATTCACCGGGGACGGGACAGTCTGACTGGAGACGGATTCCATGGACCCATCCCACCACACGGCGGCTCAGCCGCGCAGGGTGGCCGCGCGGTCCAGGACCTCGGCGAGGTAGGCGGCACCGGTGGCTCGGGCGGCTTGCGCCGTGGTGCGCAGTTGCTCGGCCGTGGCCAGCCCGCCCAGCGAGGCGGCGGGATCGGCATCCAGGAGGGCGCCGGCGTCGGGCATCAGGAGGCGGGCCTGCCGGGCCCGCGAGGCGTGGGTGCTGAGCACCGGCTCCGAGGCCTCCACCTCGGCCAGCACCCGGGTCAGGTCAGTCTCGTCCTGGCGCTCCTCCAGCATGACCAGGCGCTCATAGACGGCTGGATTGCCGATCTTGATGCGCTGCGCGTTGATCAGTTGGGACAGCATGGGCGCGGAAAGCCCCAGCACGCGGGCCAAGGTCCGTTGGCTCAGCCCGTAGGCGGCCATGATGACGCCGAAGCGCTCGGACAGGGAGATCCCGTAGATGGCCTGCTGCTGGGCGAGGCGCTGATCGGTGTCCGGCGAAGGCATGGGGTTCATCCTAGCCAGATTTCCACTTGCAAAGGTGCGCCACGGATCCACCGGGTGCTCACCGGCGGGCAGCCGCGCACCGACCCTACCGGCACCCACATCCGGCCAGGACGACGGCCCCACGGTCCACGGCGAAGCGGGCGTTGTCCAGCACGCCCGGCTGGCCGTTGGCGACGAAGCTGAACAACAGGGTCCGGCCGTCCTCGGTCTTCACCGTGCCGGTCAG
The DNA here is from genome assembly GCF_003386075.1 of Citricoccus muralis. Taxonomy (GTDB): domain Bacteria; phylum Actinomycetota; class Actinomycetes; order Actinomycetales; family Micrococcaceae; genus Citricoccus; species Citricoccus muralis. The sequence continues at coordinate 2,744,881 of NZ_QREH01000001.1, read as the reverse complement.
GGAGGCGACGGAACTGAGCGTGCCCGTCTTCGCCTGCACGTTGCCTGCGGCATCGGTTCCGAGCATGCGCTGCTCCAGCGTGCCCTGCTCCCCGGCCACGGGCAGGCCGGCGACGGCCGTCTCCAGGTCAGGGGCCGTCGTCGCGACCTGCATGGCGGCGGTCAGCTGGGAGGCGGACACCAGGTTCTCGCCGGACAGGCCGGAGGCATCCACCAGGGCCATCCCCGAGGTGTCCACCTCGAGTCCCGCCAGGGTCTTCTCGATGGTCTGCGCGGCGCCGGTGAAACTGCCCGGGGCACCGGCGGCGAGCGCCAGGTTGCGCCCGGTGGCCTCGGCGACCTGGTTGTCCGAGGTCTGGAGCATGTACGCCATCTGCTCGGCTAGCGGCGCGGACTGCACGCTCGCCAGCTCGGTGCCCGGTGAGGTCGGTTCCGGAGACGTTGAGTCCGGTGACGTCGGGTCCGAAGATGCCGGCTCCGTCGGTGCCGACTCCGTCGACGTCGGCTCGGCCGCCGCCGAGTCGGCCGGAACCCGGCTCGTCTCCGCGGCGAGGGTGATGTCCAGTCCGAGGGCCTGCGCGTGTGCGGCCAGCTGGTCCCGGAACACCTCGGCGGCATACAGCGCCGGGTCATGGAGGCGATCGGTGTCCCGGCTGGGCACGGCCCGGCCGCCATACGTGGCCATTGGCTGCACCGCCGAGGCGTTGCCGGAGGACACGATGTCGCTGGACCAGTCCGGCGAGGCCGCGGGGCCCTCGTAGCCCGAGTCGTCGAGTTGGACCGACACCGTGCCCGTGGTGCCCTGGGCCTGGAGCGCCTCTGCTGTCCTGAGCGCCAGCGTTCCGAGTCCCGCCCGGCCATTCGCCTCGTCAGCGTTCGCGCCGGTCCCCAGCATCACGTCTCCCCCGGCCTTCAGCACGACGGCGGTGCCGCCCGGTCCCGCAGGCATGCCGACGGCCGCGGTGGTGTACCGGTGGTCCGGTCCGAGGACGCCCAGGGCGGCCACGGCGGTCAGGACCTTGACGGCAGAGGCCGGCACCACAGCGGTGTCCGCTCCCTGGTCGTAGAGCAGTTCGCCAGTCAGCCCGTCCCGGACCGCGGCGGAGACGGAACCGTCCTGCACCGTCAGCGCCTCGTCCAGCAGCGGTGCCAGTACCTCCGGTTCCGGGCTCGGCACCAGCAGCGGCGTCAGGTCGGGGAAGTCCAGGAATTCGGTCAGGGTGGCCGCCGCGGAGGCCGCCGCCAGCGGCTCGGCGGTGCCGGAAGGGTCCGCGGTAGTGGGAGACGCAGCGGCGCTGGAAGGTTGGCCGGGCTGGGAGAAGCCGGCCGGCGTCGTGCTGGTGGTGGTGCTGATGCCGGTGCTGGCGACCGCACCGGGCGCCGTACCGGAGGTCGGGACCGGGATGACGGTGCAACCGGCCAGCAGCGTGGCCGCCGCAGCCCCCAGGGCCACTCGGGCCACCCTCGCCGCTCGCGCCGTCAAGGAGGCCGGTCCGCCCGCGCGGGCGGGCCGTCGCAGGGCAGGGCGTTCGGTCACGGTGGGGCTTTCCTGGTGGGGCGCGGGATACCCTTGATTCTAGACGCCGCGCCTGGCAGCGCCATCCGGCGCGGTGACCACCGAAGCCCACCGAAGAAGCAGCGCCAAGGAGCACCGTCCATGAGCCATGACGTCACCATCGAGATCCCGGCCGGATCCCGCGTCAAGTACGAGTTCGATCACGAGTCCGGGCGTCTGCGCCTGGACCGCATCCTCTTCACGTCCATGCAGTACCCCACGCACTACGGGTACTTCGAGGACACGCTGGGCGAGGACGGCGACCCACTGGACGCCATGGTGTTCCTGCCCGGCTTCGACCTGGTCCCCGGCGTGATCGTGGAGGCCCGCCCGATCGGCGTGTTCAACATGACCGACGACGGCGGCGGCGACGCCAAGCTGCTCTGCGTCCCGGAGGACAAGCGCTTCGACCATATCCAGGAGCTCGAGGACATCGACGAGTGGTTGAAGAAGGAGATCGAGCACTTCTTCACCCGCTACAAGGACCTGGAGCCCGGCAAGTGGGTCAAGGCTGAGGGCTGGCAGGGCCGCGAGGCCGCCGAGGCCGAACTCGCCGCCTCGGTCGAGCGCTTCGCCGCCCATGGCGAGGAGACCCCGGAGGACGAGCCGCAGGGCCGCGACGTCGAGACCGCGGAAGAAGAACCCGCCGTCTCCTCGGGCGCCCCGCAGGGCCGCGACGCCTGATCGCTTCCCTGTCCTGATCGACGTCGAGGGCCGTCCCCACCGGTGGGGACGGCCCTCGACGTGGTTAAGAGAAGTGGTTAAGAGAAGTTGTCAGGAGGGAGGTGGCGCTGCCGGCCGGGGCGCAGGTTGCTGGCAGAATCGAGGCCATGCCCAACTACGTCCTGACGATCAACCAGCGTGATTCGCGGGAGGTCGGGGACATGGTCGGCGACCTGTTGCGATCACTGCGCCCCGTGAGCACGGTGGTGCCCTTCCAGCGCTCCTTCGGCGACGAGGCCATCGGCATCGTGCCGGACGCCCGGTCTGCCGTCGATGCATCGATGCGGGCCCTGCGCCAGCGGCGCTGGAACGTGGGCATCGGCGTCGGCTCGGTGGGGCCGGCCGACCCGGAACGCGGCGGTTCCCTGCCGGACACCCAGGTGATCCACGATGTCGGCGGGCCGGGGCTGGTCTACGCGCGGCGGGCGGTGGAGGAGGCGGCCAAGGCCGGGGTGCGGGTGCCAGTGGCCGTGGACGGCCCCGATGCGGTCGTGGCCGAGGAGTCTCAGGCCGTGCTGCGGCTCATCGGGCAGTTGGTGCTGACCCGCACGGACGCGGAGTGGGCGGTACTCGACCTGCTGGTGCCGGGGGTCCGGGGACAGCAGAAGCCGGTGGCCGCCGAGCTCGGGATCACGGTGCAGGCCGTCTCCAAGGCGGTGCAGCGCTCCTTCTGGAACGAGGAACACGCCTGCCGCCCGGCGGCCGAACGACTGCTCTCACTGGTGGACGCAGTCGAGCTCCCCCGCTGAGCTCCTCGCCCGCCGTCCCCGCTTGATAACTTTCAGTCGACTTCGGGTGGGTTCGGCTCGAACACCCACCCGAAGTCGACTGAAAACGCCGAGATGGTGGGGGGGGACGTGAATCAGGTGAGCAGCGAACGCAGGACGGTGGCGGCGCCGTTCTCGTTGACGTGCCCGGTCACCTCATTGGCGACCTTGATGACCTCCGGCGGCGCCTGGCCCATGGCCACGCCGCGGCCGGCCCACGCCAGCATCTCGATGTCGTTGCGGCCGTCACCGACGGCCACCGTGTCGTCGATGTGCACCCCCAGGTGGTCGCGCAGGGCCTCCAGCCCGGACGCCTTGGTGACGCCGGCGGCGGCGATGTCCAGCCATGCGGACCAGCCCACGGAGTACGTGACACCCTGCAGGCCGATCGACTCGACGGCCTCACCGAACTCCTCGGCCGAGGAATCGGTGGAGAACACGACGAGGCGCACCGCGGTGGCCTCCATCAACTCCTCGAAGGTCACGCCTTCGGCCTGGACGCCGAAGCTCATGTCCTGGAAGCGCTCGGTGGACAGGAAGCGTCCCCGGTCGTCCTCGATGGCGTACTTTGCGCTCGGCAGGCGGTGGCGCAGGGAACGGAGGGCCGGTGCCGGGTCGAAGGTCCTGCGGTCGATGACCTCGTAGCCGTCCTCGAGGGCGGTGGACAGCTTCAGGGTGACACCGCCGTTGCTGCAGACACTGTGTCCTTGGTCCAGCCCGATGGTCTGGATGATCGGCAAGGTCGCCGCGAGCGAGCGGCCGGTGGCGATGAGGACGTGGTGGCCGGCCTCGACGACGGCACGCGCGGCCTCCCGCACCTCGTCGTCCATGTGGCCGTCGTGGTCCACGAGCGTACCGTCCACGTCCAGGCACACCATCTTGCGGGAGCCGTTGCCGTGGGGCTGGTGGCCTGAGGAGGTCATGTCCGAGGTGGGACGGTAGGTGGTCTGGAGGGAACCGGTGATCGGGTTCCGTTCTTCGTGCCGGTCTTCGGTGCCAGCGTTCCTTGAATTGAGCATGCCCCTAGTCAAGCAGACCGCGCGGACACACAGTAGCCCGTTCCCTGCCGGCGGATGACGGGACGGTTAACACTCACAGGTTGTCCCCAGTGTGGACATCTTGTCTCCAGGGTGGATATCCACCCGCGGCGGCCTACTTCGAAAGGACCGGCAGGACCTCGAGGCCGCCCAGGTAGGGCCGCAGGGCCGCTGGAACGTTGACGGAGCCATCCGGGTTCTGGTGGTTCTCCAGGATGGCCACGAGCCACCGGGTGGTGGCCAGGGTGCCATTGAGCGTGGCGACCATGCGCGTGCCACCCTTGGAGCCACTCTTGCTGCCTTCTTCGGCGGCCACGCGCTCACGGATGTTCAGGCGGCGGGCCTGGAACGTGGTGCAGTTCGAGGTGGAGGTCAACTCCCGGTAGGTCTCCTGGGTGGGGACCCAGGCCTCGCAGTCGAACTTGCGGGCGGCACTCATGCCGAGATCACCGGCGGCCGTGTCGATCACGCGGTACGGCAGCTCGACCATGGCGAGCATCTGCTCCTCCCAGTCCAGCAGCCTGGCGTGCTCCTCGGCGGCCTTCTCCGGAGAGGTGTAGATGAACATCTCCAGCTTGTTGAACTGGTGCACGCGGATGATGCCGCGGGTGTCCTTGCCGGCCGAGCCCGCCTCGCGGCGGTAGCAGGTGGACCAGCCGGCGTAGCGGATCGGCTCTTCCCCCAGTTCGAGGATCTCGTCCGCGTGATAGCCGGCCAGGGCGACCTCGGAGGTGCCGACCAGGTACAGGTCGTCCCGCTCGAGCTTGTAGATCTCGTCATCGTGCTCCACGTCGAAGCCCGTGCCCTGCATGGTCTCGGGACGCACCAGGGTGGGGGTCATCATGGGGATGAAGCCGTTCTTCAGGGCCAGGTCCAGGCCCATCTGCATCAGCGCCAGTTCCAGGCGTGCGCCTACTCCCTTGAGGAAGTAGAACCGGGAGCCGGAGACCTTGGCGCCGCGCTCCATGTCGATCGCGCCGATCAGCTCACCGATCTCCAGATGGTCCCGCGCGGTGAATCCGTCGGCGGAGAAGTCCCGGATGGTGCCCACGGTCTTGATGGTGCTGAAGTCGTCCTCGCCGCCGGCGGGCACGCCATCCTCGATGAGGTTCGGGAACCGGCGCTGCAGGCCGTCGAGCCGGCTCTTCGCCTCGTCCGAGGCAGACTCGGCCGCCTTGACGTTGGCGGAGAGCTCCTTGACCTCGGCCAGCAGCTGCTGCTTCTCCTCACCCTTGGCGGCGGCGACCCGCTTGCCGAAGGCCTTCTGCTCGGCGCGGAGCTCCTCGAACGCCGTGATCGACGAACGGCGCTCCGCGTCGGCGGACACGATCTGCTCGACGAGTGACTCGTCGGCGCCGCGGGCGCGCTGGGAGGCCACATAGAGGTCCGGGTTTTCGATGAGGTGCTTGACGTCGATCACGAACACCAGCCTAGCCAGTCTCCGGCCGCGTCACTGCAGGACGGCGACGCCGGGCCTCCCCGTAGACTGCTGCTCATGCCCGTTGAACTGGTCCTGGTCATCATCGCCCTTGTCCTCGTGGTGGCCGCGCTGGCCTTCGCCACAGGGCTCTGGACCGGACAGCGGCGCCTGCGCAGTCGCATGGACCGCCTCGACGGCCAGGTCACCTCGCTGCACGGCAACGTCCAGACCCTTCCGGGGCGGATGGACGACCTCAACGGCAGGGTCCAGGTCCTCGACGGGCAGGTCAGCGAGATCGCCGACGCACCACTCGTGGCCCGCGCCATGGACCATCCCCAGCGCGTCGCCCTGGTGCTCAACCCCTCCAAGAACGGTGCGGACCGCATCCGCGCGATGGCCACCGCTGCCGTCGCCGAGGCCGGACTGCCTGAGCTGATGGTCTACGAGACCACCGTGGAGGACCCGGGCCAGCAGATGGCGCGGGAGGCCATCCGGGACGGTGCCGACGTCGTCATCGCCGCCGGTGGCGACGGCACGGTGCGGTTCGTGGCCGAGGAACTGGCCGGGACCGACGTCGCGCTGGCGCTGGTGCCGATGGGCACCGGCAACCTGCTGGCGCGGAACCTCAAGATGCCGCTGGACGACCACCAGGCCTGCATCAACACGGCCATCCACGGGTCCACGCGCGAGATCGACTCCGTCACCATCAAGCTCGAGGGCACCGACGGCGAGGTCAAGAAGAACACCTTCCTGGTGATCGCTGGCGCGGGCATCGACGCGGAGGTCATGGGGGACACCCGTGATGACCTCAAGGCCCGGGCCGGCTGGCTGGCCTACGGCGAGGCGGGCGTGCGCCACCTGGCCGGCAAGCGCAAGGAGATCTCCGTCTCGCTCGACGGCGGCGCCCCCCAACGACGCAAGGTCCGGTCCGTGATGGTCGCCAACTGTGGCGAGCTCACCGCGGGCATGGACTTCATCCCGGACGCCCGGTTCGACGACGGCCTGCTGGATGTGGTCATGCTCTCCCCCCGCCACGTGGGCGACTGGGTCCGCATCGCCGCCAAGACCCTGTCCAAGTCCACCGCGGAGATCCCCGTGATGGAGACCCACCAGGCCACCCGGTGCCGAGTGGTGCTGCACGAGCCGATGACCGCCCAGCTCGACGGGGACGCGATCATGGAGGTCAGGGCCATCGATGCGCGAGTCAAGCCGGATTCCCTGCGGGTGCAGATGCCGGCCACGGACGTGCCGGACTCGGCCGCCGCCCCGGCCATGCGGCCGGAGGCCGTCCCTGAAGCTGCGGATTGAGCCCTACCGCTCCATGATCGCCGCGACCCACTCCTGCCCGGCCCGGTAGGCCGCATCCCGGGTGTGCGCCGGGATCGCGTACTTCAGCTTGTCAGCGCGAGGATAGGACCCGAGGAAGCGGATGCCCGGGATCATCCGGTACAGGGCGGCGAGCGCGGCCTTCACTCGCTCCTCGGCCACGTGTCCCTCGAAGTCGATCGAGAAGAAGTAGCTGCCGAGCCCGGCCCCGGTGGGGCGGGACTCGATCCGCGAGAGGTTGATCCCGCGCGTCGAGAACTGGTCCAGGATGTCCATCAGCGCGCCGGGGTGGTCCTCCGGCAGGGGCACGACGACGGTCGTCTTGTCCGAGCCCGTCGGCGCCGGCACGGGGCACGGGCGGGAGACGAGGACGAACCGAGTCACGGCGCCGGCGGTGTCCTCGATGGCCGAGGCCAGCACGGGCAGGCCGGTCTGCTCCGCCACGAGCGGCGCACAGACGGCGGCATCGTAGGTCGTGGAGTCATCGAGCAGGCCCCGGGCCGCACCAGCGGTCGAGTTGCCGGGGATGAACTCCGCCTGGGGGATGTGGGCCGCGGCCCAGTTGCGCACCTGCGCCCAGCCGTGGGTGTGGGTGGAGACCGTCTGGATCTCGTTCAGCTCCAACTGACGCCGGCCGACCAGCACGAAGCTGATCGGTACAAGGATCTCCCGCCGGATCTGCAGGTTGTCGTCCGCGGCGATGTCATCCAGGGTGGCGGTGACGCCCCCCTCCACGGAGTTCTCGATCGGCACCACGGCAAAGTCGGCGGTGCCGTGGCGGACCTCCGCGAGCGCCGTGATCACCGAGCCGACGGGGTCGCACTGGGATCCCTCGGTGCCCGGGACCTGGCGCAGGGCCGCCTCCGTGAAGGTCCCGGCGGGGCCGAGGTAGACGTACCGCGCACGTTCGGTGCCCGTTGCGCCCGAGGTGGGCGAGCCGGCGTCGTGCTGGGGTTCGGCCTGCGGGGCTGCAGCAGCACTCACTTGACGGCCGGTTCGGCGCCGCCGTCCGCCTCCATGGGCCGTTCGGACTCGAACCAGGCCCCGGAGCCGCCGGCGATGTTGATGGCGGAGTAACCGCGTTCCACCATGAATCCGGCCGCGCGCATGGAGCGGCCGCCGGTTCGGCAGATCACGTAGTAGTCGGTGTCCGGGTCCAGCTCATCGAGCCGCTCGGGCAGCTCGCCGAGGGGGATGTGCAGGGCGCCGGCCGCGCGGCCGAGGACCCATTCGTCATCCTCCCGGACATCGAGGATGGTGGCGTTCTCGGGGACGTCGCCGACTGGGACGGTTTCGAACATGCTCATGGTTCCCAGCCTATAGAGCGAGGCGGACGGCTGGAACCATGCGTCCCGGCATCGTCCCAGCAGCACTGGACGGCGCTCGTTACAGTGGGGGGATGAATCACCGGGAAACCCCTGCCGACGCGGCCGACCCGGCCGCCCCCGGCCTGGATGGCCTCACCGCACTGCAACTCCGCGATGCCCTCGCCGCGGGGCAGGTCTCCGCCGTCGCCGTCACGCGGCATTTCCTGGCCGTGGCCGAGCGGCGCAACCCCGAGCTGGGGGCGTTCATCACCCTCTACCCGGAGGCAGCCCTCCAGCGGGCCGAGGACCTGGACCAACGCTTCGCCGACGTCGGCGCCACCGGTTCCCTGCACGGTTTGCCGCTGGCGTTCAAGGACCTGGTGGACGTGGCCGGGATGCGCACCTCGTTCGGCTCTCGCGTGACGGCGCAGGCCCCTGAGGCCACAGAGGACGACCCGCTGGCGGCCGCCCTGCACGTGGCCGGGGCCCTCTCCACCGGCAAGACCACCGTTCCGGAGTTCGGCCTGCCCTGCCACTCGGAGAACCTCATCTCCGCTCCCGCGCGCAATCCGCTCGACCCGGAACGCACCGCGGGCGGCTCCACGGGCGGTGGCGCAGCGGCCGTGGCAGCCGGCATGCTGCCGTTCGCCCCCGGGAGCGACGGCGGCGGGTCCGTCCGCATCCCCGCGGCGGCCTGTGGACTGGTGGGCCTGAAACCCGGACGGGGAACCGTTCCCACCGACCAACAGGACGACTCGGTGCGCAACCTCACGGTCTCGGGGCCCCTGGCGCGCAACGCCGCGGACGCCGCCCTGTTGTACGACGCCATGCTGGGTGGCCCCGGCGGCGAGGGTCGAAGCCTGCCTCGGGCTATCGAGGCCGCGCCGGGACAGTTGCGCATCGGGTACTCCACCGCCTCCCCCTTCTCCCCGGACCTGGACATCACGCTGGCCCGGCCGGCCGTGGACGCCCTCACCGCCGCCGCTGCTGCGCTGGGACGGGACGGGCACGAGGTGGTGGAGGCTGACCTCTCGTACGCGCCCGGGTATCACCGGGACTTCCGCACCGTCTGGACGTCGGCCCTGACCAGGGTCCCCCTGCCGGACGGGGCAGAGCCGCTCCTCGGGCCCCTGTCCGCCCACTTCCTGGAGCTGGCCCGGGGCTACTCCGAGGACCATCTCGCCACCTCGGTGGGACGTCTGACCGACTGGGCCGCCGATGCCCGCCGTCAGCTGGCCGCGCACGATGTGGTGCTGACGCCGGTCCTGGCCTTCGCCCCGCCGGCGATCGGCACGTTCACCGCCCTGCCCCCGGCCGAGGACTACGAGCTGCAGTGCCGGTTCACGCCGTACACATCCATGGTCAACGTCATGGGGCTGCCGGCCATCTCCGTCCCCGTACTACGGGACGCGGACGGGTTCAGCTGGTCCGTCCAGGCCATCGGCCGGCCCGGGACAGAAGGCCCCCTGTTGGCCCTCGCCGCCCGGATGGAGCAGTTGCTGGCCGATTAGACCCGGCTAGACGAAGAGCAGCGCCATGAATCCGAGGACGCCGAGGAGCGTGAACCCGGTCATCAGGTAGCCCATGACCAGGCCAGCGATCGCGAAACCCCGGCTCTGACGGTCGCGGCGCAAGCTGACGTGGCCGAGGATGACCGCCAGGATCTGGGGCACGAAGAGGAACCCGCCGGTCACCACGCCGACGATGCCCAACACCATGGATGCCACGGCCAGGCCACTGGGCTGAGCCGGATGGTCGGCCGTGGGGAACGGACTGCCCGCCTGACGACCGGACGCGTCCCACGGTCCGGTGTGGCCCGGGCGTGGGCCGTAGGGATTGCCGGCAACGCCCTGGCCGTGGGGTCCACTCTGCCCGGTGGGTCCGTTCTGCCCGGACGGAGTGCCCTGACCTGACGGATTGGCGATGACGGGATACTCGCCCTGGATCGGGTACTGGCCCTGGCCGTTGCCGTAGGGGCCGGCCAGGGGCTGGTCGGCGTAGGGGTTGCGCGCAGCGGCCTCGTGGCCGGGTGTCTGCCGCGGAGCAGCGGGCGTGGCCGGTGCGGAGGGGTCCGAGTACCAGGAGGGGTGTTGCGGGTCGTTGAACGGCCGGTTGCCGTCCGGCGACTCGGACGACTGGCCACCGTGCTGACGTGGGTCCCGATCGGACATGGCTCCCCTTGGCTCTTCGGCTGGTGCGGGCCCGCCCGGATACTGGACGAGCCAGCCGCCGGCAGGCGGAATGATGAGCCCCAGTCTACGGAACGGATCCGGCCCCGTCCCGGTCGCCACCGATCCCTATCGCGTCCGCGTTCGCATGCAGGATGATCGAGACCGCAGGGGCCGGACCGTCCGACGCTGGCGGCAACGGGAGTGATCTGATGACGATGTTCACCGCGACCACGCCTCGCGATATCGACGCTGCGCCGGAGTATCAACGCCGCTGCGCCGTGCCCCCGTATCTGCTGGAGCATTTGTCCCGGCACCGGCCGCCGGCCGCCATCGCGAGGACCCTGGAACTGGATGAACAGGTCCGCGAGCGGCGCCACCGTGGGGCGCTGCCGGAGCGCGCCCTGGTGGCCCCGGCGGGCACCCTGGATCGCACGATCTCGGATGCGGAGAACACCGAGGAACTCCCGGGCAGGACCGTGCGGATGGAGGGACAGCCACCGGTGCAGGACGTGTCCGTCAACGAGGCCTATGACGGGATCGGCTCCGTGCACGCGTTCCTCGAGGAGGTCTACCGGCAGTCCTCCCTGGACGGGACCGGGCTGGGGCTGCTCGCGACCGTCCACTATGGCCAGCGCTATGACAACGCGTTCTGGGACGGGACGCAGATGGTGTTCGGGGACGGCGACGGCGAGGTCTTCACGGGCTTCACGCCCTCGGTGTCCGTGATCGCCCATGAGCTCGCGCACGGGCTGATGCAGTATTCCACGGACCTGCTCTACGAGGGCCAGTCCGGTGCCCTGAACGAGTCCTTCTCCGACGTGCTCGGCGCCCTGGTGGACCAGTACGCGCAGGGCCAGACTGCCGAGCAGGCCAACTGGCTGATCGGTTCGGAGGTCTTCGGCGAGGGCGTCCAGGCTGATGGACTGCGGTCCATGGCCGCGCCGGGGACCGCCTATGACGACCCGCGGTTGGGACGGGATCCGCAACCGGCGCACATGGACGACTACGTGGAGACCCAGGCGGACTACGGCGGGGTGCACCTGAACTCCGGCATCCCCAACAAGGCCTTCCACCTCGCGGCGATGGCCCTCGGCGGATACGCCTGGGAGCGGGCAGGTCAGGTCTGGTTCGACGTCGTCACGGGCGAGACGCTGCCGCGCGATGCCGACTTCGCCGGTTTCGCGGAGGCCACCGTGCTGACGGCCGGGGAGAGATTCGATGAGGCCGTGGCCACGGCGATCCGGGGCGCCTGGGAGCAGGTCGGAGTCCTGGCCGTCCGATCCTGACCGGGCCCGGAACAACCGGCACCGGACACCCTCTGCGTAGGCTTGCACCATGGATGGCAGGGCTGACCGCCCCCCGGAGTCGCCGGGGGCACCTGGAGAACCTCAGCGAGGTTCGGACACCGCACGGTTCGAGGTCACGGTGGAGCGCTCCGGCGGGATCGCCGGGATGGTACGCCGGTGGTCCGCCCCGGTTCCCGACGACGGCGGCCCGGCCGCGCGTGCGGCGCACCGAATCGCAGGGCTGGGAGCACCAGGGCAACACGGTCACCGTTTCGAGGAGGCCGACCGTGGACCCGGCCCCGCCCTGCAGACCGAACCGCCGCGGGAGGGACAGAGCCGGGTGCGGGACGCCTTCGTCTGGGCCGTGAGCTGTGGGGAAGGCTCCCTGCAGTGCGACGAGGAGGGCCGGCGTCGTGACCCGGAGGTGGATGCCCTCATCACCGTGGTGACCTCACCCCAGTAGTCCGGCACCGGCCGGAAGGCCGAGAGGAACCGAGTGGTGTCACGGTAGGCACTTCTCTACCCGCCCCGGGCCGGGCGTGCCACAGTGGTGGCATGAGCACTGAGAACGCCTCTCCCGATGCCGCCGTCACCCAGGTGAAGCCCGCCGCCGAACGAGCCGGGACACGCGCCCTCGCGCAGGATCTGGTGGACGTGCCAGCGTTGCTGGCCGCCTACGCCGAGCTGCATCCGGACCCCGCGGATCCGGCCCAGCAGGTCTCCTTCGGTACCTCCGGGCACCGGGGCTCCTCGCTCAAGGCTTCCTTCAACGAGGACCACATCGCCGCCATCACCCAGGCGATCGTCGAGTACCGTGCCGCCCAGGGCGTGACCGGACCGCTGCTGATGGGCAAGGACACGCACGCCCTGTCCGGGCCGGCCCAGGACACCGCGCTGGAGGTACTCATGGGAAATGGCGTGCGGACCCTGGTGGATTCGCGGGACGGCTACACCCCCACCCCCGCGATCTCCCACGCGATCCTCGCGTTCAATGCTGATCCCTCGAACGGGGAGGGCGAGGCGGACGGCATCGTCATCACCCCGTCCCACAACCCGCCCACCGACGGTGGCATCAAGTACAACCCTCCGCACGGCGGCCCCGCGGACTCGGACGCCACGAACTGGATCGCCGACCGCGCCAACGCCCTGCTCGCCGGCGGCCTCGCGGATGTCCAGCGCATCCCGCTGGCCGAGGCCCGGCAGCATGAAGCGCTGGGCACCTACGACTTCCTGGACCGGTACGTCACCGACCTGCCGACGGTGATCGACCTGGATGCCATCCGCCAGGCCAGGGTACGCATCGGCGCGGACCCGATGGGCGGCGCGTCCGTGGGGTACTGGGGAGAGATCGGAGCCCGGCACGGGCTGGACCTGACCGTCGTGAATCCGGAGGTCGATCCGCAGTGGGGGTTCATGACCCTGGACTGGGACGGGAAGATCCGCATGGACTGCTCCTCCCCCAACGCGATGGCCTCGCTGATCGAGCGGATGAGGGCCGAGGGGACCGGTGAGAATGAGTCGGCCGGCGCTGCACCGTTCGACATCGCCACCGGCAACGACGCAGACGCCGACCGCCATGGGATCGTCACCCCGGACGGCGGGCTGATGAATCCGAACCACTTCCTGTCCGTCGCCATTGACTACCTCTACCGGCACCGGCACGGCTGGCCGGCGGGGGCCGGCGTCGGGAAGACCCTGGTCTCCTCCTCGATGATCGACCGGGTGGCCGCCGGGCTGGGACGGCCCCTCGTGGAAGTGCCGGTCGGCTTCAAGTGGTTCGTGCCCGGACTGCTGGACGGCACCGGGGTGTTCGGCGGCGAGGAGTCCGCCGGTGCCTCCTTCGTGCGCTTCGACGGCAGCGCCTGGTCTACGGACAAGGACGGATTGCTGCTGTGTCTGCTCGCCGCGGAGATTCGCGCGGTGACGGGCAAGACCCCCTCCGAGTACTACGCGGAGCTGGTGGAGCAGTACGGCGATCCTGTGTACGCCCGCATCGACGCCCCGGCCACCGCCGAACAGAAGGCGAAACTGAAGAAGATGTCCCCGTCCGACGTCACCGCCAGCACCCTGGCCGGCGAACCGATCACTGCCAAGATGACCGAGGCCCCCGGCAACGGCGCGGCGATCGGCGGCCTCAAGGTCACCACCGAGAACGCCTGGTTCGCGGCCCGGCCCTCCGGCACCGAGGACGTCTACAAGATCTACGCCGAGTCGTTCGTCTCCGCCGAGCACCTGGCCCAAGTGCAGGCGGAGGCCAAGGCGATCGTGGACGCCGTCATCGCCTGATCCTCCCCCGCTTTCAGTCGACTTGGGGTGGGTGGGCCAGCCGAAGACCCACCCCAAGTCGACTGAAAGCGCGCCGGCCGGTCACAGCAGGCGCTTGAGGGCCTGGCGCTTGGCCCAGGTGTAGGGCGGGTAGACCATCCTCAGGGTGTCCACCTGATCGGTCTTCGTCAGGGCCGGACGCAGCTGGGAGAACGTCTCGAACCCGGCACGCCCGTGATAGGCGCCCAGGCCGGAGGCACCCACCCCGCCGAAGGGCAGCGTGGGCAGTCCCACCTGCAACAGGGCCACGTCGAAGGCCATGCCGCCGGCGGTGACGCGCTCCTCGAAGGCCCGGTGGTAGCGGTGCTTGTCCGTGAACAGGTAGGCGGCCAGGGGGTGCGGCCGGGCCGTGATGAACTCCACGGCCTCCTCGAAGGTGTCCACGCGCACGATCGGCAAGACCGGACCGAAGATCTCCTCCGCCATCAGGGCGCTGTCCGGTGACACATCCGCCACCACGGTCGGCTCCAGGAACCGGTCGGCGACATCGGCCCGGCCGCCATGCACGAGCCGTGCCGGCGGGCGCCCCTCGACTCCGAACCGCGCACCGGCGCCGTCCTCAGCACCCGCACTGGCACTGGCTCCGTCCCCGCCACCGCCACCGCCACCGCCACCCGATAGGGAGTCTTCCAGCAAGGCCACGGTCCGTTCCAGGTGCTCGGTGCTGACCATGCGGCTGTAGTCCGGCGAGGCCTGCGCGTCCTTCCCGTAGAACTCCTCGATGGCCTTCGGCAGGTGCTTCTCGAGCTGCCGCTGGGACTCCTCCCCCACGGCCAGCACGTAGTCCGGGGCCACGCAGGTCTGCCCGGCGTTGGTGAACTTGCCGAAGGCGATCCGGCGGGCGATCGCCGGCCAGTTCCGCCCGTCCGCCACCACGCACGGGGACTTGCCGCCCAGCTCCAGGGTCACCGGGGTCAGCTGTTTCGCGGCGGCCTCGTAGACGATCCGCCCCACGCGCTCCCCTCCGGTGTAGAAGATGTGGTCGAACTTCTCGGCCAGCAGGGCCTGCACGGCCTCGGCCCCGCCCTGCACCACGGCGACGGCGCGCGGATCCAGGTACTGCGGGATGAGCCGGCCGATGAGTTCGGACGTGGCGGGGGCCTTCTCGCTGGGTTTGAGCACCACGGAGTTGCCGGCCGCCACGGCCGCCACCAGCGGGCCGAGCAGGGTCTGGACCGGGTAGTTCCAGGGGCCGATGATCAGCACGGTCCCCAGGGGCCGGGCCTCGATCTTGGCGCTGGCGGGCCGGAACGCGAGCGGCACCTTCACCGACTCCGGTTCCATCCAGTCGGTCAGGTACAGCAGGGCGTGGTCCACCTCGGACCGGGTGGGCTGGACCTCGGTCAGCATTGCCTCAACGGAGGGCTTGCCGAGGTCTGCCGCCAAGGCCCCGCAGATCGCGTCGGCCTGTTCCTCGAGCATGCGGCGGATGCCTTTGAGCTGGCCGGCCCGGAAGCGCCGCGGGTGCGCCAATCGTAGGGCGGCGGCCTGGCGCATTCTCACGACGGCGGCGCCCGGCTCCTCGTTCCCGCTCGCCACGTCCGGTCCGGCCGGGACGTGCAGCATCGGCGCCGAGTCGAGCGCGGTGTCATCCTGCCCGGGGCTCGTCCCGTGCTGGCCGGGATTCAGGGTCTGGTCCGCGATGAAGTCCGGAATCTGAGGCATGCCCCCACGGTAACGGCAAGGGCCCGATACCGCGCAGCCGCTCAGGTCACGGCAGACTCACCTGCAATTTGCGGGCAGAGACGAGTACTGATCTCTGCCCTGAAAGCGGGGGTTCAGCGCTGCGGCCAGTACCCGCGGGCCTCCATCACGGAGGCCAGGGCCTCGGCATCGTCCGTCATCAGGCCGTCCACACCGAGGGCCAACAGGCGTTCCATCTCCGCGGGCTCGTCCACCACCCAGACGTGGACCTGCAGTCCGGCGGCCTGGCACCGGGACACGAAGGTGCGGGTCACCACGGGGATGGGGCCCTGCTTCACGGGGACCTGGACGCAGTCGACGTGGACGAGCCGGCGCGCCACGAACCGGGTCAACCCCAGTGGAGCCGCCAGCACGAGGGCGGCGATGGCCCATCCGCCGCCGGACATCGCGATCCGGCGGCCGGCCGTCCGGGTGAAGCGCCGGCGTCGGGAATCATGGAAGGAGGCGATCAGCACCCGGTGCCAGGCATCATGGCGGGCCAGCAAGGGCACCATGGCCTCGCCAGCGGCATCGTCCTTGAGGTCCACGTTGAGGTGCACGTCAGGCCACTCGGTCAGCAGGTCTTCGAAGCGCAGCAGGTGCTCACCCTCGAGCAGGTCGCTCCCGGCGAACCCCACCTCGGGGTCCAATGCCGCACCGCCAACGGAGGCGACCCGCTCCCGCACCAGTCCGCGGTCGGACCCCTGACCGGTGGCCGGATCCAGCACCCGGAGCGCGCTGAGTTCCTCCCAGGTGTGGTCCGAGATCCTCCCCGAACCGGTGGTGACGCGGTCCAGGACCTCGTCGTGGAAGACCATGAGCACCCCGTCCTTCGAGGTGCGCACGTCCAACTCGAGGTAGCCGTATCCGCGGTCCACGGCGCTGCGGAATGGGGTCAGCGTGTTCTCCCGGGTGGTGTCCGCCCCGCGGTGGGCGAAGGCCAGCGGCCAGCCCCGGCGGGCGGGGAGGGAATCCGTCAGGTATGGAGGCAGGGTGGGGCGCTTCACGCGTCCACCCTATCCGTCAGTCGAGGGTGAGCAGATGCTCGATGGCCTGGGCCACTCCATCGTCATCGCAGGCTCCGGTGGTCGCGTCCGCGGCGGCCAGCAGGGTCGGGTGCCCCGAGGCCACGGCGTACCCGGTGCCGGCCCAGTGGATCATCTCCAGGTCGTTGGGCATGTCCCCGAACGCCACCACCTCGCTGGCGAAGATGCCGTGTTCGGCAGCGAAGCCGGCCAGGGTCGTGGCCTTGTTCACCTCCGGCCGGGACAACTCCAGCAAGGTCATCCCGGGTGCGGAATGCGTCACGGCGAGCAGGTCCCCCAGCAGGTCCCGGACCTCGGCCAGGAAGGCATCGGGCTCGTGGGAGCGCGTCTTGACCAGGAACTTCACCACGGCGGGATCCGCGGGCAGGACCTCATCCAGACGCGGTGCCACGTGGACGCCGGCGGCGAGTTCGCCGGACACCAGGTCCCCGGTGGCCTCCGCGTCCTGCCGGTCGACGAAGGCGGCATCGAGATGGAAGCCCTCGAGGGTCTCCATTCCGAAGGACGCCGATGGGTCCAGAGCGGCGATCATCTCGCGCGCCTGCAGCACGGTCTCGAAGTCCATGGGCTTGGAGTCGAGCACGGTCTCCCGCACGAGGTCGTAGATGACCGCCCCGTTCGAGCAGATGATGGGCCCGGCATGACCCAGCGCCTCGGTCAGTGGCGTCAGCCAGCGGATGGGCCGTCCGGTCACGAAGACCACCTGGATGCCGGCGTCATGCGCGGCCTGGAAGGCCTCCACCGTGCGCGGCGAGATCAGGCCGGTGCGGGTGTGGTCATAGCCGATGATGGTGCCGTCCAGGTCGCTGGCGATCATCCGGGGCCGGCGGAGGGCCGGACCGGCCGGAGCCGGCGGCGCCGGTTCGTAGGTCGGTTCTGGACGGGACATGGCCCCCATTCTAGGCCGCGGGCCAGCGGGGGTGACGGTGGGAGGCGAACCGGCGGGGCGCCTCAGCCGAGCTCGCCACGCGTGGGCGGATCAGCCCCCAGCCGGGACGAGGTGATGGCCGCCGCCCGCGCGGCATAGGCGAGCACCGCCGCGGTGTCCTCCGGGCTGATGTTCCGCAGAGCCTCGCGATTCTCGGCTCCCAGGAGCCCACGGTCCTTCAGGGCGACCAGCAGGGCGGCGGTGAAGGAGTCGCCCGCACCCACCGTGTCCGCGACCTCGACGGGTGTCACGGGGTGTTCGGTCAGCCCGGCGGCGGTGGCGCACAGCAGCGAGGTCTCCCCGCGGGTCACCACCACCATGGCCGGCTCGATCCGCTGCCACTCGACGATCACGTCCTCGAGCGCACGGTCCGGGTACAGCCAGGCCAGATCCTCGTCCGAGGCGTGCACGATGTCCGCGAACGCCACCGACTCCTCAGCCCGGCGGCGGGCGGTGGTCCGGTCGGGGACGATCGAGGGGCGGCAGTTCGGGTCGTAGCTCAGGGTGACATCCGGCTCGAGCGTGGTCAGCAACTCCATGACGGTGGAGGCACCCGGCTCGAGCATCGTGGCGATGGATCCCGTGTGCAGGTGCTTGAGGGTCCGTGCCATGCCGTCCCGGTCCAGCACGGCGCGCACCAGCCGGGCCGTCTCGTCAGGATCGGGCAGCGACCAGTCCAGGTCGAACTCGTAGTGGGCCACCCCGGTGGGGTCCAGGCGGGCGGTGGCCACGGAGGTCGGCAGGCCGTCCGGATCCAGCACCGCGTTCACGCCGTTGCGGTCGAGATGCTCGCGGACCATGGCGCCGTAGTCATCGTGGCCGTAGCGGCCGGCGAATAACACGTTCTCCCCGAGCCGGGCCAGGCCTACAGCCACATTGAGGGGACTGCCGCCGACGTGGACCCGCGGCGTCGCGGTATCGGAAAGGACGACGTCGACGAGCGCCTCGCCGATCACACCCACGTAATCAGTCACAGATCAACGGTACCCTACCGCTCAGTTGCCCTCTCGGTTTTCGACCGGCCCTCCGGACGTCCGCCAGGCAGTTCCCACACCCCCGAACCGACCGGAAAGATGCCCGTGACCTCGAAGGACCCCACAGAGCCCACCAACGGACCCGCCGCCGAAGAGCAGCGGTCCCTGGCCCGCCGACTCGGCATGGGCTGGCGCCTGCATGGCGACGGCCGTCACATCACCCCGGGCGAGGTCGTCGCCCCGGACGAGCGGCTCGCCTGGCCACAGACCATCGGCGTCGGCGTTCAGCACGTGATGGCCATGTTCGGCGCCACCGTGCTCGTGCCCACCATCACCGGCTTCCCCGTGACCGCCTCCCTGTTCTTCTCAGGCGTGGGCACTCTGCTGTTCCTGATCATCACCGCCGGCCGGGTCCCCTCCTATCTCGGCAGCTCGTTCGCGTTCATCGCGCCGATCAGCGCGGCGATGAGCCAGCACGGCATCGGCGGGGCCCTCGGCGGCGTCCTCGTCTCCGGAGTGGCGCTATTCCTCGTCGGCATTGTGGTGCAGCGGGCCGGGACCGGGTGGATCCACGCGCTCATGCCCCCGGTGGTCATGGGCACGATCGTGGCCCTGATCGGCCTGAACCTCGCCGGTTCCACCACGGAGGCCATGGTCTCGGTACCCCTGACCACGTTCTCCACCGCCCTGACCATCGTGGTGTGTGCCGTGCTGTTCAAGGGTCTGCTGGGGCGGCTGTCCATCCTGCTCGGCATCATCGTCGGCTACCTCGTGGCCCTGGCCCAGGGCCAGATCGACTTCAGCCCCATCGGTGAGGCCGCGGTGGTCGGCCTGCCGCCTTTCCACGCCCCCGAGTTCCACTGGGACGTGCTGTTCCTCTTCCTGCCCGTGGTGTTGGTGCTGGTGGCGGAGAACATCGGCCACGTGAAGACGGTGGGGCTCATGACGAACCGCAACCTGGACTCCTCCAACGGCCGGGCCCTGATGGCCGACGGCCTGGCGACCACCCTCTCGGGCCTCGGCGGCGGCGTGGGCACCACCACCTACGCGGAGAACATCGGTGTCATGGCCTCCTCCCGCGTCTACTCCACCGCCGCCTACTGGGTGGCCGGGATCGTGGCCCTCGCCCTCGCGTTCTTCCCTCAGTTCGGCGCCCTGATCAACACCATCCCCGCGGGCGTCGCCGGAGGTGCGGGGATCATCCTCTACGGCATGATCGGCGTGATGGGCGTGCGCATCTGGGTGCAGAACCGGGTCGACTTCTCGAACACGATCAACCTGATGTCCGCCGGTGCGGGCCTCATCGTCGCGATCGCCGACCCGACCTTGGACGTCGCCGGCATGCAGTTCGGCGGCATCGCCCTCGGCACCGCTACCGTGCTCGTGGTCTTCCACCTCATGACCGCCATCGCCCGCTGGCGCGGCACCGAACCCGTGCCTGCAGATCCGGACGAGAATCCCTACGAGTCCTCCGAGCCCGGCCGCCTGGGCTGAATCACCCGGCTGCGGCGGAAACGGCGGACGCGCACGACGCCGGCCCGGTACGGCCCGCAGGCGTGGCCAGCAGCCGTGGGGGCATCGTCGGGGTGTCGAGGTGGCGTCGAGGGCACCGGTGCCGGCCAACGACCGGGGTCAGGTCTCGTTCAGCGGCGCTTGCCGCCCCTGCCGCCCTTCGATCCCGGGGAACCCTTCGCGCCCTTCGTACCCTTGGAGCTCTTGGAACCTCTAGATCCCTGAACCCCCTTGGCACCCTTGGCACCCTTCGTGGCCGCGACGTTGCGGCCCGTAGTAGTGGCCTTGCCGCTGCGGGATGCACCGGCGGCCGCGGCGCCGCCCTGAGGCGCCGCGGTGGTGGTCTGGTGGTGGTCATTCCGGGACGACCCGGGGCGGCGGCCCTTCGCGGCGCCGACGAAGTCCTGCACGAGCTGGGAGTCCACGGCCTTCAACCAGGCCAGGCCCACGCCCCACCCGGGGTGGCCGTCCGATGCCTCCGCGGCGTCACTGCGACGTTCCAGCGGCAACACCACCACGTCCTTGCGGCCGAACATGCGGGCCACCGAGGCGGGCAGGACCACGTGGCCCGCCCCGGTGGCCACGATCTCCACGGCCATCCGCTCGCCCGCACCCGGGACCTCCGGGGCGTCCAGCGGGTCGACCGGCGGTTCGGGCGCGAACCTCGCTGGGTCCATCCGCTCGGCCGGATCCAGTTCGGAGCATGGGACGGGGCCGTCGGCGGCATCCCACGCTGCCAGCAGGTGGTCCTGGCCCACGCAGACCACCGGGTCCTCCTCGTAGAAGCGGACCACGTGCACATCGGCGGGATCCACGCCGCCGGCGGCGAGGAGTGCCTCGGGGGTGGAATCGAGCCGCCAGCGCAAGTAGCCCAGCTGCGGGAGTCCGCGCGGAGCCGAGCCGTCCGGGCCGGGGGCGAGGAACGTGACTTGCGCGCCGACGTCGTGGTTCACCAGGTGGACGCTGCGCTCACGGGAGGTGAAGCGGTCCACCCACTTGGAGGGCGAGGCGCCGGGGATGGTGGAGAGGAACAGCGTCTCCGGGACGATCTCGTCTGCTGTCGACGGCCCGGACGGGGGCGGGGACGGTGGCACCGGCGGTTACTCGACCTTGTCCTTCAGGAACCGCACGGTGCGGGACCACGCGAGTTCGGCCTCCTCGGGGCGGTAGTTGCCCTGCGGGTTCTCGTCATTGTGGAAGGCGTGCGGGGCATCGTAGAAGAAGTACTCGACCTCGGCACCGGACTCGTCGCGGATCTGCTGCTCCTGGGCACGTGCGTCCTGGGGCGGGAACATGGAGTCCTGTTCGGCGTAGTGGCCTTGGATGGCGGCCTTCACCCCGGCGTAGGCCTGCGGGACCGCCTGGCCTACGCCATAGAACGGCACCGCGGCGGAGACCTTCGCACCCTGGTCAGCGGCCAAGGCGAGCACGAACCCGCCACCCATGCAGAACCCGACGGTGCCGACGGTCTTCGAGGTGACCGAGTCCAGGGACAGCAGGTAGTCGACGGCCCCGGCCAGCTGGCGCGCCCCCTCCTCCGCGGGGAGGTTCTGCATCATCTCGCCGGCCTCCTCGCCATCATGGGCGACCCAACCGCCGAACAGATCCGGGGCCAGCGCGGTGAAGCCCTCCGCCGCCAACCGGTCGCAGACATCCCGCATGTGGTCCGTGAGTCCCCACCATTCCTGGATGACGATGACGCCAGGACCGGACCCGGATTCGGGGGTGGCCAGGTAGCCGTGGCCGCGGTGGTCGCCGCCCTCGGTCCCCTCCTTCTCCGGCAAGGCAAAGGTGGTGTTCTGGTGCGGGGTCTTTCCGGCCACTGGTCCTCCTTGGATCCGCGGGTGAAGCTGGTGGTGAGCGTCACTGCCAGTCTAGGGGTGTCCTCGAAGCGGACAAGTGATGATACTGGGTTTCGAGCGACCGCCCGTGTTGCCCGTCCACCAGGAGGGCCGGTGCCGGTCTGCCATCACAGCACTGGAGGATCGCACCATGTCTGTCCCGTACAAGCCCAGCACCACGGCCCGCTTGCTGGCCGAGTTCCTCGGCACCTTCGTCCTCGTCTTCGGCGGTTGCGGCACCGCCGTCTTCGCCGCCCAGGTCATGGACGACGCCGCCGGCGTCAACATGGGCGTCGGCTTCCTCGGGGTCGCCTTCGCCTTCGGCCTGACCGTGGTGGTCATGGCCTACGCGGTGGGACACATCTCCGGCGGCCACTTCAACCCCGCTGTCACGCTGGGCACCGCACTGGCGGGCCGCACCAAGTGGTCCGACGTCGGCCCGTACATGCTCATCCAGATCCTCGGCGCCACGGTGGCCGGCGGCGTCCTGCTGGCGATCGCGTCCGGGAAGGCCGGATTCGACGCCCAGGAGTCCGGATTCGCCACCAACGGCTACGGCGAGCGCTCACCGGACGGCTACTCGATGCTGTCTGTCCTGCTGATCGAGATCGTCCTGACCGCCGTGTTCCTCTACGTCATCCTCGGCGTCACGGACCGCCGTGCCCCGGCCGGCTTCGGCCCCCTGGCGATCGGCCTGTCCCTGACCCTGATCCACCTCATCTCCATCCCCGTGTCCAACACCTCCGTGAACCCGGCCCGCTCCCTCGGCGTGGCCTGGTTCGCCGGCGGTGAGGCACTGGGCCAGGTCTGGCTGTTCATCCTGGCCCCGCTCGTGGGTGCCGCGATCGCCGGGCTGACCTACAACCTGCTGTTCCCGGACCGCGGAGCCGTCAACGCGGACATCGCCGGGCAGGAAGCCAACGACGCCACAGCCTGATCCGTTCCCTGCCGCGCCAGATCACACCCAGAGGTCAAAAGCGCCCCGTGGCCCCGGATGATCTCCGGGACAACGGGGCGCTCTGGCCTGCGGTTGCAGGCAAGGGTGTGCTCAGGCTCAGGCCTGGGCGCCCTCTTCGGCCGGCAGCACGAAGGAGGCGTCGATCTGGATCTTGACGGCGTCGGAGACGAGCACGCCACCGGCCGCGGCCTGCAGCGGGGCGTTCCAGGTGATGCCGAACTCCTTGCGGGAGATCTCACCGGCGGCTTCGAAGCCGGCGCGGGTCATGCCGAAGGCGTCGACGGTCTGGCCGCCGAACTCCGCCTTGAGCTGGACCGGGTTGGTGACGCCCTTGATGGTCAGGTTGCCCACGAGGGTGAACTCCTGCGGATCGTTGCCGTTGGCGCGGACCTCGGTGGAGACGAAAGTCATGTTCGGGTGGGCCTCGGTCTCGAAGAAGTCGGCAGCCTTGATGTGGGCATCGCGGTCCGGCTGGCCGGTGTCGACCGAGTTGGCGTCGATGGTGATGTCCACGTTCGAGGCGGTGGCGTCATCGGCCACGACCAGCGATCCCTCGACGGCGTTGAAGGTGCCGCGAACCTTGGAGATGCCAGCGTGGCGGACCGTGAAGTCCACATCGGTGTGGGTGGCGTCCAGGTTCCAGGTTCCGGGGGTCAATGCGGTCATGAGAAGTCTCCTTGCGTTGAAAACGGTGGCGTCCGGACCGCAGCCCGTCCGTTCCACCAATATTGGTTGAACATTCAATAGAACCATGGCGGGCCCGGAACTATTCCCCGCCCCGGCATGAACTTCGGATGAACGGATCGAGGCGCCCCTGCGGACGGCGGCCGACGGCGGCCGTTCAGCCCCGCAGGGAGCCGGGCCTCCCACCCGGTCGGCCGAGCGAATCCCCGACACCCAGGCGTCTCAACCGATCCTGGGCTCCGGTCGTTTGGATAGGCTCAAGGCAGCCCTTCAACCGATACGGTAGCCAACACCGGTGCCCGACTGAGCACCGTGAGTGTGTCTCGCCGTGATCGGTCCCTCGACAACCTGCATTGGGAGTACTTGTGAAGATTGCGATCCTCGGCGGCGACGGCTTCTGCGGCTGGCCCGCATCCCTGCACCTCTCGGACCAGGGCCACGAGGTCATCATCGTGGACAACTTCTCCCGGCGCGTGATCGACGAGGAACTCGAAGCCGAGTCCCTGACCCCCATCCGGTCCCTCTCCGAACGGCGCGCAGCCTGGCGGGAGGTCTCCGGCCGTCAGATCGGCTTCGCCTTCATCGATGTGGCCCAGGACTACGAGGGACTGCTGGAGTTCTTCCGCACCGAGCGCCCGGATGCCGTGGTGCACTTCGCCGAGCAGCGGGCCGCGCCCTATTCCATGAAGTCCTCGAAGAACAAGCGCTACACCGTGGACAACAACGTCAACGCCACGCACCACGTGCTCAGCGCGATCGTCGAGTCCGGCGTGGACATCCACCTGGTCCACCTGGGCACCATGGGCGTCTACGGCTACGGCACCGCCGGTATGAAGATCCCCGAGGGCTACCTGGACATCGAGGTCACCGCGGACGGCGACGCGAACGATGACACTAAGGGCGCTGCGAACGGCCCGTCCGAACATCCGGCCGAACCGCGGCGCATAGAACAGCAGATCCTGTATCCGAGCAATCCGGGCTCGATCTACCACCTGACCAAGGTCCTTGACCAGCACCTCTTCGCCTACTACGTGAAGAACGACTCGGTGCGGATCACCGACCTGCATCAGGGCATCATCTGGGGCACCCACACGGCCCAGACCCAGCTCGACGAGCGCCTGATCAACCGCTTCGACTATGACGGCGACTACGGCACCGTGCTGAACCGCTTCCTGATGCAGGCCGCCGTGGGCCATCCACTCACGGTGCACGGCACAGGTGGCCAGACGCGTGCGTTCATCCATCTGCAGGACATGGTGCGCTGCGTGCAGATCGCCCTGGAGAACCCTCCGGCAGCGGGCGAGCGCGTCAAGATCTTCAACCAGATGACCGAGACCCACCGCGTGCGGGACCTGGCGGAGTTGATCGGCAGGATCACCGGTGCCGAGGTGGCCATGGTGCCGAACCCGCGCAAGGAGTCCGCCGAGAACGACCTGCACGTCGTCAACGACACGTTCCTGGACCTCGGGCTCCGCCCGACCACCTTGTCCGAGGGGCTGCTGCTCGAGGTCGAACACATCGCCGAGAAGTACCGGGACCGAGCGGACCTGTCCAAGATCCCGGCTACCTCGCTCTGGACCGCCGACCAGCAGGCCGGCGTCCCGGCAGCGGCACCAGCCGGGCCGGCGTCGTCCCCGGTCCCGGTCCCGGTCCCGGAAACGGACCTCGTTCCGGATTCTGTTCCGGACCATGCCCCGGTGAAGTAGCGCGAGCGGGCCCCGCACATGCGCATCGCGATGTTCACCGAGGTCTTCCTGCCGAAGATCGACGGCGTGGTGACCCGGGTGGTGCGCACCCTGGAACAGCTCGAGGAGATGGGGCACGAGGTCCTGCTCTTCGCGCCCGGCGATCCGCCGGCGGAGTATGCCGGGCACGAGGTGGTGAGGGTGCGGAGCTTCTCGCTGCGCTACCTGTACCCGGAGTTGAAGGTGGGGGTCCCGACGCCGGCCATCGCCCGGCGGGTGGAGGCCTTCCGCCCGCACGTGGTGCACACGGTCAACCCGATCTGGCTGTCCGCCTACGGCGTGCTCTCGGCCGGGCGGCGGGACCTGCCCCAGCTGGCGAGCTTCCACACGGATGTGCCGAAGTACACGGAATCACTGCGCGTGGGCTGGGCCCGCCACCCGCTCGAGTCCTGGATCCAGTTCCTCCACAACAAGGCGGAGGTGAACCTGTGCACCTCCGGGCCCATGGTGGACCGGGCCCGTGAGGTCGGCATCCAGCGGGTGGACCTGTGGCCGAAGGCAGTGGACACGGTTGGCTACCACCCCTCCAAGGCCACGGACCAGATGCGGGCGAAGCTGACCGCGGGCCATCCCGAGGCCCCACTGGTGGTCTACGTGGGGCGCATGAGCCGCGAGAAGGACCTGGACCAGCTGGTCGAACCGATGCGCCGGGTCCGCGAGCGGGTTCCGGGTGCCCGGCTGGCGATGGTCGGCTCCGGCCCGTACCGCGAGGACCTGGAGCGGATGTTCGACCCGGCGTACACCGTGTTCACGGGCTACCTGTCCGGCGCGGACCTCGCCGCCGCCTATGCCAGCGCGGACGCCTTCGCCTTCCCCTCCACCACGGAGACCCTGGGCCTGGGCGCGCTGGAGTCGATGGCCTCGGGCGTCCCGGTGGTGGGCGCCCGCGCGGGCGGCATCCCCTTCGTGATCGACGACGGCGGCACCGGCTTCCTCGTCGACCCCGGCGATGTGGACGGCTGGGTGGACCGCCTGGCGCGCCTGCTCGGAGACCGCGGGCTCCGGACTGCGATGGGCGAGGCGGCCCGCACCGAAGCCGAGCGGCATTCCTGGCGTGCCGCCACCGAGGCCCTGGTGGGCTTCTACGATCGGGCGATCGAGACGCACTGGAGCGAGCACCGGCCGCTCAACGGCCCCTTCCTGGACCGTTTCGCCAAGCCGATGCCCCGGGCGCAGGACTGAGTCAGGCCCTGCCGCCCGCCAGGCACGTCATTCGTGTTGAGGCACACCGGCCATCGGTGTGCCTCAACACGATTGACGTGCGGCAGGACTTCTCCTTTGCGGATCCGCCCACGACGAAGGCCCCGGATCCATGATCCGGGGCCTTCGCTGTATTGACTCGCGTGCGCGAGGGGGGACTTGAACCCCCACGTCCTTTCGAACACTGGCACCTGAAGCCAGCGCGTCTGCCAATTCCGCCACTCGCGCGAGGTTTTGGTCTGTCTTCCCGGTCGAAAGGCCTGTATGGAATCCTTCGTACCGGTCAGAACAGCAGGATCTATCCTATCCCCACCCCCACGGATTCCCAAATCGAGGACCCATCAAGGATCAACCGAAGGCCAACCGTGAGCCAATCGAGGGCCTGGAGCCAGCCTGGGAGATCGCATTGAAACCGCATTGAGACCCGTCACCGGCCTGTTCCTCACAGTTTGCTCATGCGTGCCGCGTACTATCGACACAGACATCTGCGGAAAGGAGCACCCCCGCGTGGGTCTTCTGGATAACCTCGAGCGCGGCCTGGAGAAGGCTGTGCAGTCAGCCTTCTCGGCCGGCGGCTCCCGAGCAGTCAAGCCGGTCGAGATCGCCAACGCCCTGAGACTGACCATGGACGATGAGGCCATGGTCCTCTCCGAGGGCCGCACTTTCGTGCCCAACGTCTTCATCATCCGGTTCTCCACCCCGGACTTCGAATTGGCCCGCAAATGGGGCTCCGCCCTGGCAGAGGAACTCTGTGACGAGGCCATCCGGCACGCCCGGGACCAGGGCTACACGCTGCACGGCCCGGTCCGCGTCACCTTCGTGGAGGAGGCGTCGCTGCGCGCCGGCAAGCTGGACATCGAGTCCGCCTCGGACCGCTCCGGCGGTTCGGACCAGATGCACGACGCCGGCTCGTCGCCTTCCGGGACCGGCTCGGCCGCCGTCGTGGACCAGGCTCCGGTGGACCGGAACGTACCCGTTCCGCCGGTACCGCCCGTGACCTCGTCCCCGGCACCCCGACCCGCCCCCTCCCCTGCCGCGCAGGCAGTGCCTGTCCGGCGGACGCCGAGCCCGTCCCCCCAACGTCCGGCCCAGCCGTCCCAGCCGGCAGCTGCACCGCTGCAGCCCGTGCTCGAGATCGATGGCCGCAAGTACGGCATCAACGCCGATTCGATCGTGCTCGGCCGGTCCGCCGATGCGGACATCCTGGTGGAGGACACGGGCGTCTCCCGCCGCCACCTGGAGATCATCACCCGGGGCAGCACCGTCATGGCGGTGGACCTGGGCTCCACGAACGGCATCTACGTCAACGACCGTAAAGTGGACGGCTCCACCGTGCTCCGCCACGGTGACCGAATCACGATGGGACGTGTTGCCATGGTCTTCAGGATGCTGCCCGCGCGGGACTCGCCGAGCCAAGGAGGTGCCTCATGAGTGAACTTGCCGTGGCCGCCCTACGGCTGGGCCTGTTGCTGGTCATGTGGATCCTCATCATCTCGATCGTCTCCTCCCAGGGGCGGGACCTCATGGTCGGCGCCCGCAACAAGGTCCGTCCCCGCGGCAAGAACGCGGCGCCCGTCGCCGCCGGCGCAGCCGCCGGTACGGCCGTCAGCCCCAGTGGTGGCCCCAGTGGTGGTGCACCCGCCTCCGGGACCGGAGGCCAGACCACCGGCCAGCAACAGGCCCGGCCGCTGCCGACGCGGCTCCAGGTCACCGAGGGCCCACTCCAGGGCTCCGTCGTGGAACTGCACGGATCACCGCTCCTGCTCGGGCGCGCCCAAGAGGCTGACCTGGTGTTGGACGACGACTATGTCTCGGGCCGTCATGCCCGCCTGTTCCCGCAGGGCTCACGCTGGTTCCTCGAGGACCTCGGCTCCACCAACGGCACCTATGTGTCCGGCTCCCAGCTGACGCGCACCGTGGCCGTGGACCCGGGCACCCCGATCCGGATCGGCAAGACCGTCCTCGAACTGAGGTCCTGACGCCGATGCCTTTGGTCCTCCGCTTCGCTGCGCGATCCGATGTGGGCAGGGTCAGGTCGAAGAACGACGACTCTGCCTATGCCGGATTACACCTTGCCGTCGTGGCCGACGGCATGGGCGGGCACGTCGGGGGCGATGTGGCCAGCGCCTCCACGGTGCTGGACCTGGCCCCCCTGGACGCCACCGGCTATGCCAGTCCGGAGACCGTGCTGCCGGACGAGATCCAGAACGCGAACCTGATCCTCAACGACCTGGTCCATGCCAGTCCCAAGCTCGCCGGGATGGGAACCACGTGCACGGCGATGCTGCTCGCCGGGCGGACCATCCACGTGGCGCACATCGGAGACTCCCGGGCCTACCGGCTCAAGGACGACACCTTCGAGCAGATCAGCATCGACCACACCTTCGTGCAGCGGCTCGTGGACGAGGGTCGGCTGGACCCCTCCGAGGCCGAGTCACATCCGCACAAGAACGTGCTCATGCGGGTGCTCGGGGACGTGGACGCCTCCCCGGAGCTGGACATCTCGGCCGTGGACGCCGCACCCGGAGAACGGTGGCTGCTGTGCTCCGACGGGCTGACGGCCGTGGTGCCGTCCTCCGTGATCGAGCAGAAGCTGCGCCACCGGAGCGACCTGCAGGCCGTGGCCGATGAACTGGTCGAACTGACCCTGGCCGGCGGTGCCCCGGACAACGTCACCGTCGTGGCCCTGGAGGTGGACGAGGCCACCGAGGCCGAGGCGGCCCTGCCCTCGCCCGCCCACCTCTCCGACCAGGCCCTCGCCGCTGCCACCCCCGGTGAGGCCGGCCCCGTCTCCGCCTCCCTGTTGCGCGAGGACCTGGAATCCCGCCCCCACGTCCTCGTCGGCGCCGCCGACCTGGCAACCCAGACCGGCAAGATCCCGATCGTCACCCGCCGCAGCACCCAGAAGCGCGCGGCCGCCCTGTTGACCGGCGCGGCCAGCCACGGTGCCCAGGCCGACGGTGCGCTGACCGACCCGCTGGCGGTCTCCGCCGCCTCGGAGCTCATCGAGGGCCATCGTGGCCCGGTCGATGGCTCAGCTGACGGTCTCGGTGACGGCTCGGATTCCGGCGGGCCCGAACGGGAGGAAACGCGGGACGGGACCCGGGACGAGGAGCGGCCGCGCCGACGTCGTTCCGTCTTCATCCCGGTCTTCACCGCCCTGTTGGCCCTGATCTTCGCCGTGCTGTTGCTCTGGGGCTACCTGTGGACACAGACCCAGTACTACGTGGGTGCCCAGGACGGCCGGGTAGCCATTTACAACGGCGTCTCACAGCGGTTGGGTCCGATCCAGCTGTCCCACCTCGACAGCGAGACGGACGTGGCGCTGGAGGACCTGCCGGCGTATTCACGTCAACGTGTTGAATCCGGCCTGCCGGCCCGCGACCTCGAGCACGCCCAGCAGATCGTGGCCGACCTGGAGAACTCCGCGACCCCGGATCCGCCGGCCACACCGAGCCCGTCCCCGTCCGAGACGCCGAGCGATTCTCCGTCCGGGACTCCCTCGGGCAGTCCGACCTCCACGCCCCCATCCACCCCTCCAGGAGGTGATCGCTGATGTCCCAGGTTGCTTCCACCCCCCGCCCGCGGCGCAACACCGAACTGGTGCTGCTGATCTTGGGCCTGTGCATCGGCACCGGTGCCAGCGTGCTCGCCGGCCTCGGCATGGACCGGGAGATCACCTCGGATTATTGGGTGCAGGCGGCCGTGCTGGCCATCATGTCCCTGGTCTTCCACCTGGTGCTGCGGCTGCGCGCCCGGTACGCGGATCCGTACATCCTGCCGATCGTGGTCACCCTCAACGGCCTCGGGATCGCCATGATCCACCGCATCGACGTGGCCGAGGGGGACGACGCCGCCTCCCGCCAGCTGATGTGGACCGTGGTAGCCATGGGCGTGGCCATCGCCCTGCTCTGGCTGCTCAAGGACCACCGGGTCCTGCGGCGCTGGCCCTATCTGTTCCTCGCCGCCTCCGGCATCCTGCTGCTGTTGCCGCTGATCCCGGGCCTGGGCATGGAGATCAACGGCGCCCGGATCTGGATCAACCTCGGCGTGGGCTCCTTCCAGCCGGGGGAGATCGCCAAGATCACCCTGGCCATCTTCTTCGCGGGCTACCTCTCCGCCAACCGGGATCTCATCCTGCTGGCCGGCAAGAAGATCGGCCCCGTGACCTTCCCCCGCTTCCGGGACATGGGCCCGCTGGTGATCGCGTGGCTGATCTCGATGGGCGTGCTCGTGTTCCAGCGGGACCTCGGCTCCGCCATCCTGTTCTTCGGGCTGTTCATGGCCATGATCTACCTGGCCACCTCCCGGGTGTCCTGGATCATCCTCGGCCTGGTCCTCGTGGCCGTGGGCGGGCTGATCGCCGTGAACACGATCTCCCACGTGGGGCTGCGCGTGGACGCCTGGCTCCATGCCTTCGACCCGGAGGTCTACAACCGTGGGGCCGGCAGTTACCAGATCGTCCAGGGCCTGTTCGGTCTCGCCTCCGGTGGACTCCTCGGCACCGGTCTGGGCGGGGGGCGGCCAGACATCGTGGCCTACGCCAATTCGGACATGATCATCGCCTCGTTCGGAGAGGAGCTGGGCTTCATCGGCCTGTCCGCGATCCTCATGCTCTTCGTGCTGCTGGTGACCCGCATGCTCCGCGCCGCCCTGGGAACCCGTGACTCCTTCGGCAAACTCCTGGCCGCCGGGCTGGCCTTCACCATGGCCCTGCAGTGCTTCGTGGTCATCGGCGGAGTCACCATGGTGATCCCGCTGACCGGCCTCACCACGCCGTTCATGGCGGCCGGTGGCTCCTCGCTGCTGGCCAACTGGATCGTGGTGGCGCTCGTGCTGATGGTGTCCCAGTCCGCACGCAAGCCGGTCGCCGTCGGTCCCATGGTCAACGCGTCCGGCTCCGGATCAGGTCACCAAGACCGTACGTCCGGGGTTCCGGTCGAGACGCCGGCAGGAGGAGTCACCGCATGAATCAGGCCATCCGCAACTCCTGGGTCGTCATCGTCGCCATGTTCATGGTGCTCGTGGTGGCCATCTCCGTCATCCAGGTCATCGCCGCCGATGCCCTGAAGAACAACGACTTCAACTCGCGCCAGCTCTACCAGGAGTTCGGCTCCGCCCGCGGGCCGATCCTCGTGGACGGCAACCCGATCGCCGAATCGGTGGAGTCCAATGACGACTTCAACTACCAGCGCGTCTACCACGACACCGAGCTGTATTCGGGGCTGACCGGTTTCTATTCGCTGACCTACGGCGCCACCGGCCTCGAGGACAAGCTCAACCGCTATCTGGCCGGCTCCTCGGATGGCCAGTTCGTGGATCGCATCATCGAATTGTTCTCCGGCACCCAGATGGAGGGCGCCCAGGTGGAGCTGACCATCGATCCGGACATGCAGGAACTGGCCTACTCGGTGATGCCGGAGGGGGTGGAGGCTTCCGTGGTCATCACCGACCCGGAGAGCGGAGACATCCTGGCCATGGCCTCCAAACCCAGCTATGACACGAACCTGCTCGCCACGCACAGCGGGGCCGAGGCCTCGGCGAACATGGCGGAGCTGCAGTCCGTACCGGGCTTGAGCCCCTACCTGAACCGGCCCACCGCCTCTCTGCCGGCTCCGGGTTCCACGTTCAAGCTCATCGACACGGTGGCCATGCTCGAGTCCGGCGAGTACCAGCCGGATCAGGTCCTCGACGTGCCGGACTCCATCACCCTGCCGAACACGACCACGCCCCTGGGCAACTTCGGCGGTGGCCTGTGCGGCAGGCTGGACGAGGCCACCCTCGCCGAGATCTTCGCCCAGTCCTGCAACACGCCCTTCGCCCTCGCGGCCATGGAGCTGGGCCAGGACCGGATCCGCACCACGGCGGAGAACTTCGGCTTCAACGAGTCCTTCGACATCCCCCTGACGGTCGCTGCCTCGCAGTTCCCCGAGGACCTGGATGACGCCGCCCTGGCCCAGTCCTCGATCGGCCAGCGGGACGTCAAGGCCACCGCCCTGCAGATGAACATGGTGGCCGCCGCCATCGCCAACGACGGGACGATGATGAAACCGCAGCTGATCGACACGATCCGCGGCTCGGACCTGACGCTGCTGGAGGACGTGCAGCCCGAGGTCTTCAAGCGCTCCACCACCCCGGAGATCGCCGAGCAGATGACGGAGCTGATGCGCGGTCCCCTGGACGGCGGCACGGCCTACCGCGCCCAGTCCGAGACCGTGGACATCGCCGCCAAGACCGGCACCGCCCAGTTGGGTGCGGACAACGACCTGGTCAACTCGTGGATCACCGGATTCGCTCCGGCTGATGACCCCCAAGTGGCCGTCACGATCGTGTACCAGAACATCGACTTCGACACCGGCAGTGAGCTGACGTCGACCAACCTGAAGGAAATCATGGAGGCGGTGGTCACACAGTGAGGCCGACATCGGGTATCACGCTGGGCGGCAGGTATCAGCTCACCGAGCGCATCGCCATCGGCGGCATGGGCGAGGTCTGGAAGGCCAAGGACAAGATCCTGGGCCGGCTGACGGCGGTGAAGATCCTCAAGGAGGAGTACACCGGTGACGCGAATTTCCTGCGCCGCTTCCGGGCGGAGGCCCAGCACACGGCGTTGCTGAACCATCCCGGGGTCGCGAACGTCTTCGACTACGGCGAGGAGGACGGCTCCGGCTACCTCGTCATGGAGTTGGTTCCCGGGCCGCCGCTCTCGGCGATCCTTGACAAGGAGAAGGTCCTCTCCCCGGACCGGACCCTGAACATCATCGCCCAGACCGCCCGTGCCCTGTCCGCCGCCCACGCCCAGGGCCTGGTGCACCGCGACGTGAAGCCCGGGAACCTGTTGATCACTCCGCACGGGCGGGTCAAGGTCACCGACTTCGGCATCGCCCGGCTCGCCGACCAGGTGCCGTTGACCGCCACCGGCCAGGTCATGGGTACCGCCCAGTACCTGGCTCCGGAACAGGCCACGGGACAGCAGGCCACCGGTTCCTCGGACATCTACTCCCTCGGTGTCATCGGCTACGAGAGCCTCGTGGGACACCGTCCCTTCTCCGGCGAGTCCCAGATCGCGATCGCGCTGGCCCAGGTCAACGACCCACCGCCGCCCCTGCCGGACACCATCCCCGAACCGGTGCGGGCCCTGATCATGTCCATGCTGGCCAAGGAGGCCCATGAGCGTCCGGCCAACGCCACCGCCCTGGCCGAGGCCGCGGAGTCCCTGCGTCAGCAGGACACGGCGGCCGCTGCCGCCGCCGTTCCCGGGATGATTCCGTTCCTGACCGGGGGAGCCGCCGCCGCGGCTCTTGCCGCTCAAGGCGCCCAGACCCAAGCCATCACGCAGGCCGTGGACTACTCGGGCATGTCAGAGACCCATGCCACCGAGGTCATCAGCGGTGCCTCCGGTTCGGAGGGCACGGGCACCTCCGCGCTGCCCGTGACAGAGGCCGCCGGTGCCGGCGCAGCCGGTGCCATCTCCGCCACGGAGGACCCGGATGCCTACCGCGCCGGGGACTCCCTGGACCCGGACGCCGAGGGCTACAACGACCAGCTGGATCGCACGGCCGGACGCAAGAAGCGCAGCCCGTGGACCTGGCCGATGATCGGGCTGCTCGCCCTGATCGTCTTCGTCATCCTCGGCATTTGGCTCGGGCCCCAGTTGACCGGTGGCGGTGGCGAGGAGTCCTCCTCGGCTCCGGTGACCTCCGCCCCCGAATCGCCGTCTTCCAGCTCCTCAGGACCGGAGACCGTATCCATCAGTTCGGACGACTACATAGGTTCGGACATCACCACGGTCGAGGCTGCGCTGCGGGACCTGGGCATGAACGTCACCAGCCAGGAGGTCCCGAGCGAAGAGCGCCAGGGGATGGTCCTGACCCTGTCGCACACTGGCGACGTCCCGGTGGGAACCCGGATCACCGTGCGCTACTCCGCGGGTCCCCCGCCGGAGCCCACCACCCAGGCGCCCTCCACCCAGGTGCCGACCACCCAGGCTCCGACCACTCAGGCCCCGACCACGCGAACCCCGCCTCAGGAAACCGCCACGCAGGCACCGCCGGACGAGACCACCCCGCAGGAACCCACGGAGGAGCCCACCCAGGAGCCGACCGAGGATCCCACTACCCAGGAACCGACGCCGAATCCGACGGTCACCGACGAGCCGGCACCCTAACCACGACGACAGCGGAGGGACCGGCCCCGAAACCGCCGGCCTGGATCTCCTCGACCACCGCCAGTACTCGCATCCCAGAACAGGACGAACGACAGTGCCACATCAACGCATCCTCAACGGCCGTTACGAGGTCGGTGACCTCATCGGCCGGGGTGGCATGGCCGATGTGTTCCAGGGTCGGGACCAGAAACTCGGTCGCAAGATCGCCATCAAGCTGATGCGCCCGGACCTGGCCCGCGATCCACAGTTCCAGTCGCGGTTCCGCCGGGAGGCCCAGTCCTCCGCCGCGCTGAATCACCCGAACATCGTCTCGGTGTTCGACACGGGCGAGGAACGGTTCGAGGACGGCGCCTACCAGGGAGTTGCCTGCCCGTTCATGGTCATGGAGTTCGTGGACGGCCGCACGCTGCGCGACCTGCTGCGCCATGACGAGATCACCGTGGACCAGGCCATCGAGTGGACCTCCGGGGTGCTGGCCGCGCTGAACTACAGCCACGAGGAAGGCATCGTCCACCGGGACATCAAGCCAGCCAACATCATGGTCACCAAGTCCGGGGCCGTGAAGGTCATGGACTTCGGCATCGCCCGCGCCCTGTCCGATTCGGCCGCCACGATGACCCAGACCCAAGCCGTGGTCGGAACCGCCCAATACCTGTCACCGGAGCAGGCCCGGGGCGAGACCGTGGATTCGCGGTCGGACCTGTACTCGGCCGGCTGCCTGCTGTTCGAGCTGTTGACCGGGCGCCCGCCGTTCGTGGGGGATTCCGCCGTGGCCGTGGCCTACCAGCACGTCCGGGAGGAACCACCGGTTCCCTCCACGCTCAACCCGACCGTCTCGCCTGCCCTGGACGCCGTGGTCTCCCGCTCCCTGGCGAAGGACCGCGTGGACCGGTTCCAGTCCGGCCTGGAATTCCGTGCCAGCCTGAACCGGGCAGCCGAGCAGCCCGACGCCGGCCCTGCGCAGCACTCGTCCCGCTCGGCTGCCGCTGGGGACCGATCCGGTGGCATTGCCGGCGCCACCGCCGGCTCCGCCGCGGGGGCAGCCGCCGGTGCCGCCGCCGTCGGGATGCATCCGGACGGCGCCACGGAGGCCATGACGGCCGTCTCTCCCCGGCCGGAGGGAGAGACCAGGGCGATGGCCGCCGTCGGGAATGAGTCCGGTAGCGAACCCAGGACCGAGAGGTACACGGGCCTCTCGGGTGACCGGTACTCCGGCCAGCAGACCGGGGAACTCGCGGCCCCGACCGCGTCCACGCCTCCCGCACCGCCGGAGGACACGGGCCACCCGCTGGACCTGGGCGACGAGCCGCGCCAGCCCGTCCCACCGAAGAAGCGCAAGGCACACCGTGTCTGGGTGCCCATCCTCGTGGTCATCCTGGCCTTGGGCGCCGTGGCCGGTGGGTGGTTCCTGATGGAGGAACTAAACCGGCGCAATGTGGAAGCCAATCAGGTGACGGTCCCGTCCGTGGCCGAGATGACCCAGATCGAGGCCCAGAACGCGCTGACCTCCGCGGAACTGCGGCCCATCCTGGAAGAGGTTCACGATGACGAGGTCCAGCGGGATCTGGCCGTCGGCACTGAACCTGACAGCGGAACCATCGTCCAGAAGAACCAGGAGATCACCCTCTTCATCTCCAAGGGTCCCGAACAAGTGGAGATCTCCGCGGACCTGGCCGGGCAGTCGGAGGCCACGGCGCGGGACACCCTTGAGGGACTGGGTCTGTCCATCTCCTCAGTCCGCTATGTCCCCTCCGCCGACGTCCCGCGGGACCGGCTGGTCGGCACTTCCCCGGAACTCGGAGCCACCGTGAAGTCGGGCTCCTCCGTGGAGCTGCAGATGTCCTCTGGCAACGTCGAGGTGCCCAGCCTCATCGGCCTGACCCAGGAGGAGGCCCGAGCGGCCCTGGGGGAGTTGGGCCTGCAGATGACCGTCTCCGAGGTGGAACGCGAAGCACCGGTGGAACCGGGCACCGTGGTCGGTCAGGAACAGCCCGAGGGAACCGAGGTGCCCCAGGACTCTTCCGTCACGGTCGAGGTGGCGAAGGCCCCCGAGGAGCCGTCTGCCTCTCCGTCTCCATCTCCATCGAGTGAGTCGCCCAGCGGCTCCCCGAGTCCGAGCGACTCCGCGTCCGGCTCACCCAGCGAGTCGCCCAGCCCGTCAGAATCCTCGGCCGGCGCCTCCGGGTCCCAGCCCACCGGACCGGGCAACAATCGAGGCCGCGGGCAAGGCGACTGAGCGGCCGGCTCTCCGGAGGCGGCGGCGGGACGTTAGTTCGTCACCGGTGAGGTCAGTTCATCACGGGTGAGAGGGTGTCGGCCCGGGCGGCCGCACCCGCCATCCCAAGGTATTCGAGCCAGTTGCCCAGCATCCGGTAGCCGCCCTCGGTCAGTACGGACTCCGGGTGGAACTGAACGCCCCACAGCGGAGCGCTGCGATGGGCCACACCCATGACGATCCCGCCGTCCGTCTCCGCGGTGATCTCCAGTTCCTCGGGGATGGTGGCGCGCACGGCCGCCAGGGAATGGTAGCGGGTAGCGGTGAAGGGGTCAGGGACGCCGGCGAACATCGGGTGCCCCCCGTGGACGACCCGGGAGGTCTTGCCATGCATCAGTTCCTCGGCGTGCGTCACGGTGGCCCCGTGGGCCTCGGAGATCGCCTGATGCCCCAGGCAGACCCCGTAGAGGGGCTTGGCATGCGTGGCGGCCCACCGGACCATATCCGTGCTGATGCCGGCTTCGGCGGGTGTTCCAGGGCCGGGGGACAACAGGATCCCGTCCCGCTCGGCTGCGAGCTCGGTCGCCTCATCGAGGCTCACGGCGTCATTGCGGACCACGAGGGTGTCCGCCCCCAGTTCCCGGAGATACCCCACGAGCGTGTAGACGAAGCTGTCATAGTTGTCGACCACGAGGATCCGGGCGGAGGATCCAGCCCCGGAGACGGTGGCATGGTCCGAGTCGGTGGCTGCGGTCGGGGAGGTCATGAGCGGAGGTCCCATCGAGTGTCGGGCGGGCAGGGCAGCGGAGGCGGGTCCGGAGGTACTCGGCGCGTCGGGGCGAGCCCCGTTGGACTCACGGGCGGGCCCATCTTCTCCATTGGTTCGCCGCTAGACTGGGCCGAGTACTTCATCTGAAGCAGACTACGCCGTGACCGGTCCCGGTGCGGCGACGTGACCGAACCATCGTGGACAGGAATCGAAGTGCCCGAGTCGAAGTCCCGCAAGACCGGCCAGATCGGCCAGAAGAGCAAGAGCCCTGCGCGGGCCGAGCGAGGCCAGCGCCGGGCCGATCTCCGTGCGGAGAAGCCCGAGCCGGGCCCGCTGCCCACCTGGTACAAGGCCATCATGTTCGGCCTGATGATCGTCGGCCTGCTATGGATCGTCGTCTACTACCTCACCATGGGCGTGGCTCCCATCCCACAAGTCGGTGGCTGGAACATCGGCATTGGCTTCGGCGTCGCCTGCGTGGGCTTCCTCATGACCACACGTTGGCGCTAGACGCCTCCCGTCTGTACGGCCACGCGTTGGCGCTAGAGGTTCCTGTCCGCGCGATAGAGGTCCCTCAGTAGACACATCTCGGCCCCGTGGTGGATGGCCTCGCGGTTGATGTGCAGGACCAGCTCCAGCATTGAGTGTTCCTTCCACGGTCCTTCGGCCTCTCCCGCGGCTGCGCCGAGGGCGCCCTCGTCGAGCGAGTCCACCGCCTCACACCAGGCCGCTACAGCGGCATCGAGCCTCTCATAGGCCTCCCGTGCCGTCCCCGGGTAGTCATAGGTGAAGTAATCCGCCTCCGGGCCGCCGAAGTGCCCCGCCATCCGTGCCCCGAACACGCCCACGAGCACGTGGGCCATCCTCCACGCGATCGTCGTCACCGGTGCCGGTTCCGGCTCGGGGAAGGCGAAGTCGACCACCCAGTCGCCGCCACCAGCCTGCACGGCGCCCGGATAGTCCGGCGAAGGGGCGCCCCGTGGACGTAGCCCCTACGCCCCGCGTGCCGGTTCCCAGTGGTACTCCTCGTCGCTCATCCCCACCAGCCGAGTGGAGAGATGGTGGTCCCAATGCCAACGCAATTGTTGGGACAGCTGTCCGAGCGGAAGGGCGACTGGCCTGTGGTTATCTTTTGACGGGCCTGTGGATTCACCTGCGTGATCTGTCATGGTCCGATGCTCGCGCCTCCGCAGCAATTGTGGAAGACCTACCGGGTGAGGCCGTCGAAACGCCCGAGTTTTCCACAGTTGGGTAATTTCCGGCAATTGGGCTCTTGACATGGAATTTTACTATCCACAGCGCTATCCACAATGTGAACAACATGGCTGTAGTTCATCCACACTGTGGATAACGCCTGTGGATAACTTAAGCCACGAATCACAACGATGTCATTCCATCCACACCAGTGGATAACTCTGTGGATAAACAAGGGACCCGTGGAGGGTCGATCCTCAGGGATCATTCCTCCACGGGTCCGTATTGCCTCACCGACTCACCGTGACTCGGAGGGCGTCAACCGCCGCGAGCCAGAGGCCCGGCGTCAGGCGACCAGCGATGTCCCGCTCACATGTCCAGCCAGTATTCGATCAGGGTGGCGTCCGTGAGCCGCAGGATGCCGAAAACCGTCAGGGCCGCCAGTACCACGAGGATTCCCGCCAGGAGGAGCCACTGGACGGTGGCCGCCCGCTGATCCAAGCGCGCCGGCAACCCTGGTCCGCGATGACCACGGGGCAGATAGGCCACCACTGCGGCACAGGCGGCCCCGGTGACCAGGCCGCCGACGTGGCCCTGCCAGGAGATGTTGGCCCCCGGGAGGAACGAGATCACCAGGTTAACCCCGATCAGGGCGGCGATCCCGGTGACGTTCCCCCCGGTCCGGCGCATCACGATGAACAGGGCCGCGAAGAGCCCGTACACGGCACCGGAGGCGCCCACCACCGGGACGTAGGGGTTGGAGAGCAACAGCACCGCCACGGAGCCGCCGAAGGCGGACAGCAGGTAGAGCGCCAGGAACCGACGCCATCCGAGAACGGGCTCCAACATGCGTCCCATGAGCCACAGGGTGTACAGGTTGAGCACGATGTGCAGTGGATTGCCCAGCGAGTGCAGGAACGCCGAGGTCAGCATCCGCCACGGCTCCATGGCCTCTGAAGAGGTGTGCAACCCGGCGTAGAAGAACTGCTCGGTGATCCCGATGCGCTGACCCGAGGTGACCCATTGCAGGGCATACATGGCCACACAGAGCCCGATCATGGTCCAGGTGACCCACGGCTGCCCGGACTGGCGGCGCACGACGGTCCGTCCTGGACGGCCCGTGCTCGGCGGTACGATCAGCTGGCCCTGGCCGTAGGGAGGCCTCGCCGCGTCGGTGGGTCCGGAGGACGGAACTCCCCACGGATCGGTGGACGGCTGCCCGGAGCCGGCCGTGCCTGTTCCGTCCGGGCCCCGGCCGGCAGCACAGTCAAGACAGTGGATGCCGACGGCGGCCGGACGCTGGCATTCCGGGCACGCCGGACGTCCGCAGCGTTGGCATTGGATAAACGAAGGGCGGTCCGGATGGCGGGGGCAGACCGGCAGTCGCCGGCCCGCCCCTCCGTCCGGACCGCCCGCGGTCTGGTGGGACAAGGAGACTCAGGCTTCCTTGATCTCGATGGACTCGATCGAGACGCCCTCGAGCGGCTTGTCACGACCATCGGTGGCCACGGCATTCAGGGCGTCAACGACCTTCTGGGAGGCCTCGTCCTTCACTTCGCCGAAGATGGTGTGCTTGCCCTGCAGCCAGGTGGTCGGCACGGTGGTGATGAAGAACTGCGAGCCGTTGGTCCCGCGTCCGTTCTGGATGCCGGCGTTGGCCATGGCCAACTTGTAGGGGGCGTTGAAGTCCAGGTCCGGGCTGATCTCGTCGTCGAACTGGTAGCCGGGGCCACCGAAGCCCTGGCCGAGCGGGTCGCCGCCCTGGATCATGAAGTCCTTGATGATGCGGTGGAAGACGGTCCCGTTGTACAGCGGGGTGCCGTTGTGGGTCTCTCCGGTCTCCGGGTGGGTCCACTCACGCTCACCGGTGGACAGCCCGACGAAGTTCTGGACGGTCTTCGGGGCGTGGTTCCCGTAGAGCTCGACGAGGATATCGCCGGCAGTGGTCTTGATGGTGGCGGTGTGCGTTG
This sequence comes from Citricoccus muralis, assembly GCF_003386075.1. Classification (GTDB taxonomy): domain Bacteria; phylum Actinomycetota; class Actinomycetes; order Actinomycetales; family Micrococcaceae; genus Citricoccus; species Citricoccus muralis. Next base: position 2,704,079 of record NZ_QREH01000001.1, on the reverse strand, counting down.
CAATGGCAGTCATGGTCGCCATTGTTCCATCACGCCGCCGGTCAGAACCCGCCGCGGCTCAATGGTGGTGACAACTTCGCCCACAGCCGAATCCCCGTGCCCCGGGCTCACCGTGCCGTGGCGGCGCGAACCCCGTAGGCTATCTCCAGGACCGGCGGACCGGTGGGTTGCCGGCACACCACAGTGCACAACCGCACATCATGGAGGTTCAGATGAGCAAGAAGACGACTGTCCCGAGCATCGAAGACCGGTTCAACGCCGGCATGGACCACGCGGCGCATTGGGCCGCCCCGAAGGTCGAGGCCGCGTTGGCCTGGGCGGAACGGGGCCTTGGCGAGGGCAAGGTCCAGGGCAAGGCCGCCGGGGAGAAGACCTCCCAGCAGGTGTCCGAGGCCGTGGAGAAGCTCAGCCCGCAGGTCAGGGCCAGCCTCGCCCAGGCGAGCGCAGCCTTGGCCGGCGCCGTCGACAAGGTCTCCCCGCAGGTCCAGGCTCAGCTCGACCGGCTGGCCCCGGCCTTCGAGGGGGCCCGCAACAAGGTGGAGGGCGAGTACGTCCCCGCCGCGTCGGCACATCTCGCCACAGTGGCCGGCCAGGCTTCGAAGGCGGCCCACGGTGTCAAGGTCTCCCCGGCCGTCGAGAGGGCCCTGGTGAACATCACCGGTGACAAGAAGGCCGTGAAGAAGCTGAAGAAGGCCGCTGAGGAGTATGCCAGGACGGCGGAGAAGCAGCTGAAGAAGCAGGCCAAGAAGCAGAACAAGGGCGGCAAGGGCTGGATCGTGGCCGGCATCGTGGTGGCCGCCGGCGTCGCGGCCGTCGCCGTCTGGCAGCTGACCAAGCCGGTCGAGGATCCGTGGAAGACCCCGGCCCCCTCACCGCTGCCGAAGCAGGACACCCCGTCCGTCCCGGCACCGTCCGGTGCCGATCCGGACTTGACCGTCAAGGCTCCCTCCGTTCCGGGTCCGACTCCGGCCGCTGGCTCTGCTGCAGCCTCCCCGGCTCCCAGCGTCGCCGCAGGCACCGCCACTGTGGACACCGTGGACGCCACCGAGGAGAAGGTCGAGGGGATTATTCCCGCCCCGAAGTCCGCAGAATGATGCGGGCCCGGCACCCGGCCGCCGGTTGAAACAGAAGGGCCCGGGTCACCAGTGGTGCTGGTGTCCCGGGCCCTTCTCTCGGTGGAGGCAAGGGGACTCGAACCCCTAACCCCCTGCTTGCAAAGCAGGTGCGCTACCAATTGCGCCATGCCCCCGAGGGGTGTTCAGTTATGTGCGTCCGGATGATTCTCGCGCGGACTTCCGGCGCCGTCCAGTGAATCTGTGGCCGAGCTCCAGACCTGCTTGCCGCGTTCGTTCTCCCGCCAGAAGCGGATCCCGAGCACGGTGGCCACGCCGGCTGCCAGGGCAGCCAGTCGAACTACCGGCTTCATGGTGCCGCCTTCCCCGGCCTGTGGCCGGATGAGGGACTGCGTGGGTGGGCGTACCAAGACTTGAACTTGGGACCTCTTCGTTATCAGCGAAGCGCTCTAACCGCCTGAGCTATACGCCCTCACGTTTCGAAAGACCGAACCAAATCGTGTCTCCGGAACGAGAATCAACATTACCCCAGCGGGGCTGACCGTCAAAATCGATGACCGATCCCGTCGAGCCTCTCGCTGTGCGGGCAGAGATCAGGGGTGCTTGCCCCTCATCTCTGACGCACCACGAGCACTGTGATGCTCAGTCATCGGTCAGGGTGACTCCGATGCCGCCGACGAGGGTCGCGGAGATGTTGTACAGCACGGCCGCGAGCATGCTCAGGGCCGTCAGCAGCACCACATTGATCACCGCGATGATCGTCGCGAAGGAGGCGACCTGGCCCAGCGAGATCAGCTGCTGCACCGTGAACGATCCTCCTTCAGAGCCCAGGACCTGGGCCAGCAGGTCGTTGACCTGGTCGAAGATGCCGGTCAGGTCCATGACGGTCCACAGCACCACGGCTCCGACCACGGTGACGATGCCCAAAGCCACCGACAGCAGGAAGGCCATCTTCAGCACCGACCATGGATCGGCCTTGGAGACGAGCAGCCGGGCTTTGCGGACCTTGGCCTTGGGCGCCGGACGCACTAACCCCTGGGCGGCAGGCCGCTGCGCGGGGCGCTTCTGTCCGGATCCCGCGGACCCTGGGGGACGGGAATTCTGCGGACGCTGGCCGGGCTGACGGGAACCCTGCGCCGAGGGTCGCTGCTGCGTCCCGCGCGGTGTGGCTCCCCTGTCCGACGAACCGCCGGCCGGGCGTTGGCCTGCGGGCCGGGGCGTTCCGGATGTGCTCACTACTGTCCTCCGTCAATCTCCGCGTCCGGGTCAGGATCGACCGCTGCGGATTCGGTGGCTGTCACGGTCGTGTCGGTCCCCTCCGCACTGGCGGGGGCGGCCGTCTCAGAGTCCAAGGGTACTTCACCCTCGGTAGCATCCCCCGCGACCTCGCCCTCGGGATTCTCGTCCGCCACACCGTTGAGCTGCTTCTCGTTGTTGAGCGTGACGGCGATGATCCGGTCGTTCTTGTCCGGCTTGGCGAAGATGACACCCATGGTGTTGCGGCCCTTGGCCGGGACACCGGTGACGGCGGAACGGACCACCTTGCCGGAGTTCATCACCACCAGCACCTCGTCCTGTTCCTCCACTACCAGGCCGCCGGTCAGCTCACCACGATCCTCGACGATGTTGCCGACCTTGATGCCCAGCCCACCGCGATTCTGCACGCGGTACTCGTCCACCGTGGAACGCTTGGCGTAGCCGCCGTCCGTGACAATGAACACGAAGGCGTCCTCACGGACCACGTCCGCGGTGAGGAGCTCGTCTCCCTGACGGAACTTCATGCCGGTGACGCCGGAGGTGGCGCGGCCCATGGGACGCAGCGCCTCATTGGTGGCATTGAAGCGCAATGACTGGCCGTTCTTGGAGATCAGGATCAGATCATCCTCCTCCGAGACCAGCTTGGCCGAGACGACCTCGTCGTCATCGCGCAGCTTGATGGCGATGACGCCCGCAGAGCGGTTGGTGTCGTAGTCCGCCAACAAGGTCTTCTTGACCAGGCCCTGCCGGGTGGCGAGCACCAAGTAGGGTGCCCGTCCGTAGTCGGCGAGCGGCAGCGCCTGGGCGATCCGCTCCTCGGGCTGGAAGGCCATCAGGTTGGCCATGTGCTGGCCCTTGGCATCCCGTCCCGCTTCTTGCAGCTCATAGGTCTTGATGCGGTAGACCCTGCCCAGGTTGGTGAAGAACAGGATCCAGTGGTGCGTGGACGTGGTGAAGAAGTGGTCCACCACATCGTCGTTGCGCAGGGAGGCTCCACGCACCCCCTTGCCGCCGCGGTTCTGGGCCCGGTAGTTGTCGATCCGCGTGCGCTTGATGTAGCCGCCGCGGGTGATGGTGACCACCATCTCCTCTTCAGGGATGAGGTCCTCGATCGACATGTCGCCGTCATAGCCGTACATGATCTCCGTGCGGCGGTCGTCACCGTACTTCGCCACGATCTCGGCCAACTCGAAGGAGACCACCTCGCGCTGGCGCTCCGGGGAGGCCAGGATCGCGTTGTACTGGGCGATCTTCTCCTGCAACTCGTCGTACTCGTCCTGGATGCCTTGGCGCTCCAGTGCGGCCAGTTGCCGCAACTGCATGTTGAGGATGGCCTTGGCCTGGTCGTCGTCGATGTCCAACAACGTCTTGAGGGCCTCCCGGGCGGCGTCGGCACTGGCGGAGGCCCGGATGGTGGAGATGACCTCATCCAACATGTCCAGGGCCTTGAGCAGCCCCAGCAGGATGTGGGCGCGCTCCTCAGCCTTGCGCTTGCGGAACTCCGTGCGCCGGACAATCACCTCGATCTGGTGCATCACCCAGTGGTGCACGAATCCGTCCAGGGACAGGGTCCGCGGGACACCGTCCACGAGGGCCAGCATGTTGGCGGAGAAGTTCTCCTGCAGCTGGGTGTGCTTGTAGAGGTTGTTGAGCACCACCTTGGCCACGGCATCCCGCTTGAGGACGATCACCAGGCGCTGACCGGTACGGCCGGAGGTCTCGTCGCGCATGTCCGCGATCCCCGAGAGCTTGCCGTCGCGGACCATCTCGGCGATCTTGGCGGCCAGATTGTCCGGGTTGGCCATGTACGGCAGCTCGGTGACCACCAGGCAGGTTCGGCCCTGGATCTCCTCGACGTTGACCACGGCCCGCATGGAGATGGAGCCGCGGCCGGTGCGGTACGCGTCCTCGATGCCCTTGCGGCCGAGGATCTGCGCGCCGGAGGGGAAGTCCGGACCCTTGATGCGCTGCATCAGGGCGGCCAGGAGCTCCTCGCGGGAGGCCTCCGGGTTCTCCAGGTACCACTGCACACCGTCCACGACCTCGCGGAGGTTGTGCGGTGGGATGTTCGTGGCCATGCCCACGGCGATGCCGGAGGAGCCGTTGACCAGCAGGTTCGGGAACCGGGCCGGCATGACGGTCGGCTCCTGTTGCTTGCCGTCGTAGTTGTCCTGGAAGTCGACGGTGTCTTCCTGGATGTCCCGGACCATCTCCATGGCCAGCGGCGCCATCTTGGTCTCGGTGTAACGCTGGGCTGCGGCACCGTCGTTGCCGGGAGAACCGAAGTTGCCCTGGCCGAGGGCCAGCGGGTAGCGCATGACCCAGTCCTGGATGAGGCGGACCAGGGCGTCGTAGATCGCCGAGTCGCCGTGCGGGTGATAGTTGCCCATCACCTCGCCGACCACACGGGCGGACTTGTTGAACGAGCGGTCCGGACGGTAGCCGCCGTCGAACATGCCGTACAGCACCCGGCGGTGCACGGGCTTCAGCCCGTCCCGCACGTCCGGCAGCGCGCGGCCCACGATGACTGCCATGGCGTAGTCCAGGTAGGACCGCTTCATCTCGGTCTGCAGGTCAACCTGCTCGACCTTGTCATGCTCAGTCAGGGCCGGGGCGATCACCGGTGCCTCACCCTCGGCAGCCGGCAGGCCGGCGTCGGGGTTCACGGCGTTGTCCGGGTTCACGTTCTCGTTCTCAGGGTTCTGCTCGTCAGTCACGCGCGGTGTCCTCGGGTCTCAAAGTGTGGGCCGGCGCCGCGGCCCGGGCGCCGATCACTCGGTGCCGCCGGGCCGCGGCCGTCTCCGGCCGGGATGGGTAGCGGAGGGGATCAGAAGGCTCAGATGTCCAAGAAGCGGACGTCCTTGGCGTTCTGCTGGATGAAGGAACGGCGTGATTCGACGTCCTCGCCCATCAGCATGGAGAAGATCTCGTCCGCCGCTGCCGCGTCGTCCATGGTGACCTGCAGCAGGGTACGGTGCTCCGGGTCCATGGTGGTGTCCCACAGCTCCTTGAAGTCCATCTCACCCAGGCCCTTGTAGCGCTGGACGCCGTTGTCCTTCGGGTAACGCCAGCCCCGGGCGAGGCCGGCCGCCACGGCCTTGTCCCGCTCCTCATCGGAGAAGACGTAGTCGTGCGGCGCATTGGACCATTTGACCCGGTACAGCGGCGGCTGAGCCAGGAACACGAACCCGTGCTCGATCAGCGGACGCATGTAGCGGAACAGCACCGTCAACAGCAGCGTGGTGATGTGCTGACCGTCCACATCGGCATCCGCCATCAGCACGATCTTGTGGTACCGCAGCTTCGTGATGTCGAATTCCTCGCCGATGCCGGTGCCGAAGGCAGTGATCATCGACTGGACCTCGGCGTTGGACAGTGCCCGGTCCAGGCGGGCCCGCTCCACGTTCAGGATCTTGCCGCGCAGCGGGAGGATCGCCTGGGTACGCGGGTCCCGGCCCTGCTTGGCCGAGCCACCGGCGGAGTCGCCCTCCACGATGTAGACCTCGCACTCCACGGGGTTCTTCGAGGAGCAGTCCGCCAGTTTGCCGGGCATCCCGAAGGACTCCAGCGGGGACTTGCGGCGGGCATTGTCCCTGGCCTTGCGGGCGGCCATCCGGGCCTGCGAGGCCAGCTGGGACTTCCGGATGATGTCCCGGGCCGGGCCCGGGTTCCGCTCGAACCAATCGCCCAGCTGATCCGTGACGATCTTCTGGATGAACCCCTTGGCCTCGGAGTTGCCGAGCTTGGTCTTGGTCTGTCCCTCGAACTGCGGTTCAGAGAGCTTGATGGACAGCACGGCGGTCAGCCCTTCGCGGACGTCGTCACCCGAGAGATTCTCGTCCTTGGCCCTCAGGATCTCCTTCTCCCGCGCATAGCGGTTGACCAGGGAGGTCAAAGCCGCACGGAAGCCCTCTTCGTGGCTGCCGCCCTCGTGCGTGTTGATGGTGTTGGCGTAGGTGTGCACTGACTCGGAGTAGGCCGTGGTCCACTGCATGGCCACCTCGGCGGCCATCTTGCGGTCGGTGTCCTCCGTCTCGAAGGCGATGACGTCCTCGTGGACCATCTCGACCTTCTTGTTCGAGTTCAGGTGCTGGACGTAGTCCAGCAGCCCGTTGTCGTACTTGTAGTCGACCATCCGCTTCTTCGCGCTGGCCAGGTCCTCGCCGATGACGTCCGGCTGGGCTTCGCTCTCAGCCTGGCGGTCCGCGTCGGCACCAGGAACGCCGTCGCCGTCGGTGTCTCCGGCGATCTCGTCCTGCTGGATCTCGTTCGTCTCGATCAGCCGCTCATCTGTGAGGGTGATGCGCAGACCCTTGTTGAGGAACGCCATCTGCTGGAAACGGGCGCGCAGGGTCTCGAAGTCGAAATCGACCGTGTCGAAGATCTCGGGGTCCGGGTAGAACGTCTGGGTGGTGCCCGTCTCGTCCGTTTCCCCGGCCTTGATGAGTTCACCCTGCGGCACACCGCCATCGGCGAAGCTCATCTTCCAGAGGCTTCCCTGGCGGCGGATCTCGGTGTTCACGCGGGTGGACAGCGCGTTCACCACGGAGATGCCCACGCCGTGCAGACCACCGGAGACCGCGTAGCCGCCGCCGCCGAACTTGCCGCCGGCGTGCAGGATCGTCATGACCACTTCCACGGTGGGCCGGCCCTCGGTGGGGTGCATGTCCACGGGGATGCCTCGGCCGTTGTCCTCCACGCGGACGCCGCCGTCCGCCTGCAGGGTCACGTGGATGGTGTCGCAGTATCCGGCCAGCGCCTCATCCACGGAGTTGTCCACAACCTCGGACACCAGGTGGTGCAGACCGCGCGGGCCCGTGGATCCGATGTACATGCCGGGGCGTTTGCGGACGGCCTCCAACCCCTCGAGGACCGTGATGTCCCCGGCACCGTACTCGTGCTCCACCTTGCGGGTCGCCTCGGTGATCTGCGTCGATGGGATGGATGCCTCCGAGGCCGCCGCGTCGGACTCCGCCGGGGCGGTGGTCTCGACGGTGGGATCCTGCGGGGCGCCGCTCTGATCTGTGCCGTTGTTCTCTTCGGCCACGGGCGTCTACGGCTCCTCTGTTGGGGTACTGGGCTTCACATCGGATGTACCAAGGGGCTCCTGGCGCCGGGGCGCACGGAAAGTGTCCCTTTCGGCACGATTCCGTCTCATTCTACCCCCGACACGCCGATTCGTGCGTCTTCAGTGGGGTGTTCCGGGGATAAAACATGGCCTCTACGGAACAGAATCGGCGGTTCCGACCACCCGGGGTACCCCCTCCCGGTCCCGATCCGCCCAACGGGGTTCCAGTTCGCCAAATCGCCGTTGGCGGGTTCTCCGGAGCATGCCGGCGCTTCTGGAACCGGCGCCGGCACCGATCCGATCAGCCGTAGGTGTCCCGGGGACCACGGCCCTTGACCACCCGGGGACCCTTGCGCCACGAGGGAGCGGCTGGGCCCGCCACCCGCAGGCTCGTCACGATTCCGGGGCCGAGTGCCTGTTCGAACCGCTGGAGCAGGGCCGGTGTCAGGAGCTTGAGCTGGGTGGCCCACGCGGTGGAATCGCAGCGGACGGTCACCACGGCGTTCTCGAAGCTCTCGGGCCGGCAGTGCAGCCCGATGTCCGCGCCGACCAGTTCGTCCCATCGGGACAGGACGGATCCCACGGCCACAGGCGAGGACCAACCACGTTCGGTGACCAACCGGCCGAAGACATCGCCCACCATCCTCGGGTCCCGGGCATCCGGACCACGACGCCGGCCCGGCACCGTCCCGCTCCCGGCTCCCGATGCCGCGGTGGCCCCGCGGCCTTTGGCTGCCGGGCGCCGGCGGCGTACCTCACCCCGGGATTCCGCGGCCTGGCGCACCCGGTTGAGGGCCACGATCGCCGCATCGGGATCATCTTCGATCCCGTCCGGGGAGGTTTCCCGCTCCGGTGGGGGCACCGGATCGTCAGGGCTGCTCACGGAGAGTCCTCCGTCTCGGCTGCGGCCGGTCCGGTGGACTCGGTCTGGTGGACCACGCTCCCGTCGTCCTCCAGAGTGACACTGATCCTCGGCCCGGCCAGCTCGTCCGGGATGTCTGCGGCCACTGCGGCCGTGACCAGCAGTTGCTCTGCGTCGGAGGCCAACTCAGCAAGCCGGCTGCGGCGGCCGGCATCGAGTTCGGCGAAGACGTCGTCGAGGATGAGCACGGGCCGGGCATGAGGATCCGGATCGTCGGCCACCAGGATGCGGTAGCTGGCCAACTTGAGGGCCAGGGCCATGGACCAGGTCTCGCCGTGGGAGGCGAACCCCTTCACCGGGGCCGGGCCGAGGGTCAGGGCCAAGTCGTCCCGGTGCGGGCCGGCCAGGGTGACGCCGCGGTCCCGTTCCTGCCGATGACGGGACTCGAGCTCTGCGAGCAGTGCCTCGTGGAGGGCCTGTTCGTCCGGGATCTCCTGGTGTTGGCCACCGGCCAGCGGGACAGTGGACTCATAACTGAACCCTGCGGTCTTCACGCTCTCGGCCAGGGCCGTGTAGGACTCGGTGAGGGGATGGGCGAGCATCTTCAGCACATGGAGCCGACCGTTGAGGACCCGAGCGCCGGCACGGGCGAGGTGTTCGTCCCACACCCCGAGGGTGTGACCGTGCTCCTCAGTCCATCGCCCGGAGTGTTTGGCGTTCTTCAACAGCGCGTTGCGTTGTTTGAGCACCCGGTCGTAATCGCTGCGGGCATCTCCGAGGGCCGGGCGCAGCTGCACCACGAGATCGTCCAGGAATCGACGCCGAATGGACGGGTCGCCGTTGATCAGGGCCAGATCCTCCGGAGCGAACAGCACCGACCGCAGCAGCCCAAGGCCCTCGCGGGCTCGTTGTGGGGCGCCCCGGTTGACGGCGGCCCGATTCGATTTGCCGGGATTGATCTCCAGTTCGAGGGACATGGCCCGGTCGCCTCGGTGGATGCGACCGCGGATGATCGCTTGTGAGGCCCCGAAGTGCACCAAAGGGGAGTCGGTGGACACCCGGTGGGAGACCTGCGTGGCCAGGTAACCCACTGCCTCGACGATATTCGTCTTTCCGACCCCGTTGGAACCGACCAGCACATTGGGCCCTGGCACCAGGGAGACATCGGCCTGCTGGTAGGAGCGGTACTGCGTGAGGGAGAGGTGGGAGAGAAACACGTTTCGGCGTCGGCGACCTGACTGGGCTGGCAGTCGGTCAGTTGGCCAGGCGCACCGGCATGACCAGGTACCGGTAGTCGTCCTGTTCGGGTGAGTCCTGCTCCTGCTGGGCGGTCATCAGGGCCGGCTTCGGTGCCGTGGTGAAGGAGAAGCGCACGTATGGGGCGTTGATGACGTTGAGTCCTTCGCCCAGGTAGGACGGATTGAATGCCACGGTGATCTCGTCGCCGTCGAGGACCGAGTCCAGGGATTCGTTTGCAGAGGCGTCATCGCCGGCACCGGCGTCCAGGGTGACGTGGCCGTCATTGAACATCATGCGCACAGCGGTGTTGCGTTCGGCGACGAGGGCCACGCGTCGGACGGCCTCGACCAGCGGACCGGTCGGGACTACGGCGTGGATGGGGCTGGACTCCGGGAAGAGTGCCCGGATCTTCGGGTACTCCCCGTCCACCAACAGACTCGTGGTGCGTCGGCCTCCCGAGGCGAAGCCCACCAGGTCCGAGGTGGATGACTCCTTGGGCAAGCGCAGCTGCAGATCTCCGCCGCCGGCCAATGATTTGGCAACTTCCGTGAGGGTCTTGGACTTGACCAGCAGGGACGTGGAGATCGAGGGATCGGCAGGGGACCAGTTGAGTTCCTTCATGGCCAGCCGGTACCGGTCCGTGGCGAGGAAGGTGATGCGGTCGCCCTCGATCTCAAGCTTCACCGCAGTGAGGATCGGCAGGGTGTCGTCCTTGGAGGCTGCCACGGTCACCTGCGCGACCGCGTGGGCGAAGGCGTCGCCATCCACAGTGCCAGCGGACTCAGGCATCTCCGGAAGGGCCGGATATTCCTCGACGGGCATGGTGGCCAGGGAGAAGCGCGAGTTCCGGCAGGTCAGGACCACCTTGGTGCCATCAGTTTCCACGGTGACGGGCGCTGCCGGAAGCGAGCGGACGATGTCGTTGAGCAGCCGGCCGGAAACCAGGATCTTGCCAGGTGTCTCGATGTCTGCCTCGATTTCAAGCTGCGCCGAGGTCTCGTAGTCGAAGCTGGCGATGGAGACCAGGTTGTCCTCGGCGGTGATCAGCAGCCCGGACAGCACCGGTACCGGCGGGCGAGGGGACAGGGAACGTGCGGTCCAGGAGACGGCGTCCGTCAGGATGTCTCGCTCAACGGTGAACTTCACAGAAGTTTCCGCCTTTCTCGTAGACGGCAGGTGATGTTGGTCTTCCTCCAGATACCCCCGCCGGGCATCTTTTGAATCACACGTCTGAGCCGTGTGCTGTGTCAGCTTACCGTGACTCGCCGAGGGTGCGAATGTTGGCATTTGTGCCGCGGATGTGGTTGAGCCATGTGGGTCAGCGATGAGGACCGTCATTGACGCGTCCCACGTTTCGACGGGTTCGTCAGACCGGGCGAACGGCGTTCGGCAGGCAGGGGTGAATGTTCTTGGGATTCATTCTTAACAGGGATTAGTAGTGTTAATAAGTCCTGTGGATACTGTGGATAACCCGATCCGTCGGTGTGGTTCCGGCCTTCCTTCTGTGGACCCTGCGGTGGACTTCTCTCGCTTGCCCTGTGCACCGTCGGTGCACAACTTTCGAGCGTGGATCTGCGAATTCACAGGGAAGCGTGTAGTTATCCAGAGACTCGCCCGAACACTCCACTTAAGCATCCACAGGTTTGTCCACAGCTGTGGGTTGTGCTCGGCGAAGGCCTCTCACAACCTGTGGATATCTGTGGACAACTGTGGATAAGGTGGGTGCGGGAGCGCTCACTCCGGGGTTCTGCCTGTGGAACGACCTTGTCGTTAAGGATCAAGGTTGCCTCTGGATGAAGGACTGCCCGAGTCGGAGTCGGGAGCAGGGCTCTGGATGGAGTGGAGATGGAGGCGCGGTGCAGAAACGCGCGCGACTCTGAACCAGGGCGGGGTTGAGAGCGACGGCAGGCCTGAAACGAGGTCAGACGAACCACGACCGGTGAGGTCAGCGGGCGCGCTGCTGCTGCTTGATCCGGTTCGTCAGCTCGGTGACCTGGTTGTAGATCGTCCGGCGTTCAGCCATCAGCTCGCGGATCTTGCGGTCGGCGTGGATCACCGTGGTGTGGTCACGCCCACCGAGCTCCTGACCGATCTTCGGCAGGGACATCTCCGTCAGCTCACGCAAGAGGTACATGGCGATCTGCCGGGCCGTGACGAGGGTTCTGGTCCGGGACTTGGAGGTCAGCTCCTCCATGGTCAGGTTGAAGTACGCGGCCGTCTCGTTGAGGATCGTCGGCGCGGTGATCTCGTGGGCGTCCTCATGGGTGATGAGATCACGCAGTACCTGCTCCGCCAGTTGGATCCCGACCGGCTGCTTGTTCAGCGACGCGAAGGCGGTGACGCGAATGAGGGCGCCCTCCAACTCGCGGATATTGGTGGAGATGTTGGAGCCGATGTACTCGAGGACCTCGGGCGGGGCCGTCAGCCCCTCGGCCTCTGCCTTCTTGCGGAGGATGGCGATGCGCGTCTCCAGGTCCGGCGGCTGGATGTCCGTGATCAAACCCCACTCGAAGCGAGAACGCAGCCGTTCCTCGAAGCCGGACAGCTGCTTGGGGGGCAGGTCGGAGGTGATCACGACCTGCTTGTTGTTGTTGTAGAGGGTGTTGAAGGTGTGGAAGAACTCCTCGATGGTGGCTTCCTTGTCCGCCAGGAACTGGATGTCGTCGATGAGCAGGATGTCCACATTGCGGTATACCTGTTTGAAGCTCGCGCCCTCGTCGTGGCGGATCGAGTTGATGAAGTCGTTGGTGAACTCCTCGGAGTTCACGTAGCGGACGCGCAGCCCCGGGTACAGGTGACGGGCGTAGTGACCGATCGCGTGCAGCAGGTGCGTCTTCCCCAGCCCGGATTCACCATAGATGAACAGCGGGTTGTAGGCCTTCGCGGGCGCCTCGGCGACGGCGTTCGCGGCAGCATGGGCGAAGCGGTTCGAGGAACCGATGACGAAGGTCTCGAAGTGGTACCGCGGGTTCAGGCGGCTGGTCTCATCCGAGGTCGACGGCGGCGCGGGAGCCGGCGCTGCTGAACGGACCGGGGCATGGGGGGACGGAGCCGAGCGGGTGTGCGGGACCTCGCGGACGGGCGGCACCGCGGCGGTCGGCAGCTGGTAGTCCTCGCCCGTCTGGGCAATCAGGGTCGAGTCAATCGAATAGGCGCACAGGATCTCGGTCCTGAAAACGTTCCCGAGCGCTTCGGCGAGGGAGTCCTTGAGCTGGGACTGCAGGACCTCACGGGTCAGTTCGTTCGGTACAGCGAGCAACAGGGTCGTGCCGATCAGCCCCTGGGGCTGTGCGAGGCCCACGTGGCCGAGTTGGCGAGGTGAGACGCGGTCGTCTTCCTCAAGGGTGCGGACCACCTTGCGCCACGAGCTGCTGACAGCCTCATCTGCAACCATGGGGGCTGGGGTCCTTCCGTCGGCGTCGAACCGAGTCTAACGGCAATCCACAGAGTTATTCACAGGCAGTGGATAACTTCGGTGAGGGTACAGGTCCAGTGCTCGCGTAGCCACCGGAGAGTGTAATTTGACGCTGGTGGCCCACCATCCCTAAACTTGATTGGTCCCCGCGGGGTTGTTTAGCCGTGCTCTGAACCGACTGGAATTCTCCGGATCGACCTCAGGGCGTAGTCAACCAGCGGACAGCCGAAGGCCCAGGCCTGTTGGATCGGTGTCTTCAGCGGGGAAGTCCTAGTCAGAGCGTCTACCGGTTCTTCCCCCAGGTACAACGGGTCCGGGCGCATACACACGTTGTGGAGATATCAAGTGAGCAAGCGGACTTTTCAGCCGAATAACCGCCGCCGGGCCAAGAAGCACGGTTTCCGCGCCCGGATGCGTACCCGCGCCGGCCGCGCCATCCTGGCAACCCGCCGTACCAAGGGCCGCACGGAACTGTCCGCCTGACCCGGCCTGAGGCCGATCAGCAGAGCGGACGACACGGCGTGCTGCCCCGCGAGAGACGGGTACGCACCCCCGCGGATTTTTCCCAGACACTGCGTTCCGGCGCCCGAACAGGGCGCCGGAACGTTGTCGTGTCCGCACACCTTTTCGATCCCACGCTCCCCAGCGAGGCCGATAGCTCGGCCGGACCGGTGCGCGTGGGTTTCGTCGTCTCCAAGGCCGTCGGCAATGCGGTGGTCCGCAATCGTGTCAAGCGTCGCCTTCGGGCCGCCGTGGCCGATCAGCTCAGCGGGCCACTGGCGCAGCACCCGGGTGCGACGGTCGTGGTCCGTGCCCTGCCGCCGTCGGGAACGGCCGACTGGGACGAGCTCAAGAAGGACCTGGACTCTGCCTTGGCGGGTGCCCTGCGGAAGGAAACCGGCCGGCGTCGTCCCGCCGATCCGGTGCCTCACGGCCGGTCTGCATCCCAGGATCACGGCCCCGGGATGGAGATGAACGCATGATCACGCAGTCCCCGTTCACCACCCGGCCCGACGCCGCCGAATGGAGCTGGCTCCGCGCCCTGCCGTCCACCCTGCTGGCCTGGTTGCTGATGGCCTACCGCGCCGTGATCTCGCCGCTCTACGGCCAGGTCTGCCGCTACTTCCCCTCGTGCTCGGCATATGCGCTCGAGGCGGTCCACGTCCACGGGGCTCTGAAGGGCTCGTGGCTCTCGGCTCGCCGACTCGGCAGCTGCCACCCCTGGTCTAAAGGCGGTGTCGATGCGGTCCCTCCCGGCAAGAGGATTTGGCCACCGGGCCGCCGACCCAAGATCATTGACCTAAACCATCCCGTCATCCCCCCGGATCCTCCGGCGGAACAGTAGGAGATCATGGACTTCTTCCAAATCATTCTCTGGCCCTTCAAGTGGGTGATGTCCTGGATCCTCGGTGCCTTCCACACGGTCCTGGAACTGGTCGGCATGGACCCGGACAGCGGGTTCACCTGGACCCTGTCGATCATCCTGCTCGTGGTGCTGGTGCGGACCCTGCTGATTCCGCTGTTCGTCAAGCAGATCAAGTCGCAGCGTGCCATGCAGGCGCTCCAGCCGGACATCAAGAAGCTCCAGACCAAGTACAAGGGCAAGACGGACCAGTTGTCCCGTCAGGCCATGGCCATGGAACAGCAGGCCCTGTTCAAGGAACACGGCACCAGCCCCTTCGCTGCCTGTCTGCCGATGCTCGTGCAGATGCCGTTCTTCTTCGCCCTGTTCCAGATCCTGACCGGAGCCGGGGCCGCCGCCGAGCGAGGTGAGGGCGAGGCCGCGCTGACCGCGGACCAGATCCGTTCCTTCGGTGACGCGATCTTCCTCGGAGCCCCCATGCAGGCCACGTTCCTGGGGTCCGTGGGCGAGAACCTCAACGTCGCCGTCATCATGGTCTCTGTCGTCATGATCATCCTCATGTCGGGCTCGCAGTTCTTCATGCAGAAGATGCTGATGAGCAAGAACATGTCCGAGGCGGCCATGACCGGGCCTTTCGCCCAGTCGCAGAAGTTCATGCTGTACATCCTTCCCTTGGTGTTCGGCATTGGTGGCATCAACTTCCCGATCGGCGTGCTGATCTACTGGACCGCCACGAACTTCTGGGCCGTGGCACAGCAGATGTGGATCATCCGCAACAACCCGACCCCGGGCTCCCTGGCCGAGCAGGAACTGAATGAACGCCGCGCCGTCAAGGGACTTCCCCCCGTCGGCAAGGCCGCCCAGGAGGCGGCCGCCAAGGCGGAGATCGAGGCCGCCAAGCCCCAGCAGGCCGGTCAGCGTCAGCAGCCCAAGCGCAAGACCAAGAAGAGGAGATGACCATGACTGACGCGTCCAGCACGCCGTCCGAAGAGGCCACGGAGTCGGTCGAGACCGCAGAGCCGGCCATGGGGCAGACCACCGAACAGACCACCGGGCAGAGCGACGATCAGAGTGGAAATCACAGTGGCGAGCAGACTACCGAACAGGGTTCGGACCAGTCCGTGGACAGCGCCGCGGTGACACCCGCAGATTCCTCTACAGCTTGGAACGAGCCGAACGAGGATGAGTCCGCGGAGGCCGGCCAGGACGCCGCTACCTCGCCGGACGCGTCCGAGGACTCCGCCGTCCCGTCCGCCAGCCGCCTTGAGGAGGAGGGGGACATCGCTGCCGACTACGTCGAGGAACTGCTGGACATCTCGGACCTCGACGGTGACATCGATATCGAGATCCGCAATGGCCGCACCTACGTGTCCGTGATCGCGGAGGAGGGAGACGACCGCCTGCGCGACCTCCTGGGCAAGGACGGCAAGGGCCTGGAGGCCCTGCAAGAGCTCGTGCGCCTGACAGTGCTGTCAGCCACCGGGAGTCGCTCCCGTCTTGTCCTGGACGTCGCGGGGTACCGCACCGAACGCGCTCAGGAGTTGGAACAACTCGCCCAGGAGGCCATCGTCAAGGTCCGGGAGACCGGAGAGCCGTTGCACCTGAGGCCGATGGGCGCCTACGAACGCAAGATCGTTCACGATGTCATCGCCGAAGGCGGTCTCGCGAGCGAATCGGAGGGCGAGGGCCCGCGCCGGCATGTGGTGGTCTCCGCCGGTGTCTGATCAGCCCCAACCAGAGAACGACCAGACCGCTCCGCAGCCCACTCGGGATGCTGAGAAGCCCTCGATCGAGGCCCAGGATCCACCGGAACTGACCGGTGACCTGTTGACGGCGGCCGAGGAACTCTTCGGCGACCGGATCGATCTTGCCGTTCGTTTCGTGGAACACCTGTCCTCCACCGGGATCGAGTGGGGGCTGCTGGGTCCGCGCGAGGTACCGAGGCTGTGGGAACGTCACGTCTTGAATTGCGCCGTGGTCGGAGACCTGCTGCCAGAAGGTGCCCTGGTGGCCGACGTCGGCTCGGGCGCCGGCCTGCCGGGCCTCGCCCTCGCTTTGGCCCGACCTGACTGCCAGTTCATCCTCATCGAACCGCTGGAACGGCGAGTGGCCTGGTTGGACATGGTGGTCGATGACCTCGAACTGGACAACGTCGACGTGGTCCGGGCCCGGTCGGAACAGGTGGTGGGCAACGTGGTCGTGGACATCGTGACCGCCCGCGCCGTGTCCGCCCTCAAGACCTTGGTCCCCTTGACCTTGCCGCTGTTGCAGGGGTCCGGACAGCTGTTGGCCATCAAGGGCCGGAGTGCGGCCGAAGAGGTCAAGTCGGCGGCCAAGGTCCTGAAGAAGCACAAGGGATCCACGCCGATCATCGAGACCGTGGGCGAGGATCTGCTGGCCGAGCCCACCACAGTGGTACGGGTGCGTGTGGGCTCCTCACGCTGACCAGTAGGCTGGAGTGGCTGGATGCCACGGCCGAAGGTTCGTTTCGCCGTCTATCAACCTCGGGAGGTTGTTCTCATTGACTAATGAGTCGGAAGTTTCACGGGAAACCGTCAGTACCGTGGACTCGTCCGTGGCGGATGACATCGAGACGCCCTTGGCCCGCGAACTGGCCCAAGAGAACCGTAGACGGGACAAGCTGAAGGGTCGCAAGCTGCCCACGCCGAGTGAAACGCGCATCGTCACCGTGTCCAATCAGAAGGGCGGTGTCGGCAAGACCACCACGACGGTCAACCTCTCGGCAGCCCTGGCGCGAGCGGGAATGCAGGTCCTGGTCGTTGACATCGATCCCCAGGGCAACGCCTCCACGGCGCTGGCCATCCCCCACAATTCGGATGTGGACAGTGTCTACGATGTCCTCATTGACGAACTGCCCATGGCTGATGTGGTCAAGCCCTGCCCGGATGTAGAGGGGCTGGTGGTGGCTCCGGCTACGATCGACCTGGCCGGAGCAGAGATCGAGCTGGTCTCCCTCGTTGCGCGTGAACAACGCCTGTCTCGCGCGCTGAAGGAGTACTTCTCCTACCGGGAGAAGCAGGGACTTCCGCGGCTCGACTATGTCTTCATTGATTGTCCTCCGAGCCTTGGCCTGCTCACCGTCAATGCCTTCGTGGCAGCAAGTGAAGTTCTCATCCCCATTCAGACCGAGTACTACGCGCTGGAGGGGCTCTCTCAGCTGCTCAACAACATTCGGATGATCCAGAAGCACCTGAACTCGTCTCTCAAGGTGTCCACGATCATCCTGACCATGTACGACGGACGCACCAACTTGGCGACCCAGGTTGCTGACGAGGTTCGTGAGCATTTCCCGGACGAGGTCCTCAAGACCGTGATTCCCCGCAACGTTCGCATCTCCGAGGCTCCAAGCTTCCAGCAGACGGTGCTCACCTATGATCCTCAGTCTGCTGGTGCATTGTCCTACCGGGAAGCGGCTGTGGAGATCGCTGACCGTGGACACGCGGCCGGTATCTGATTCCGCTCTGCCGACGAGCGACGTCGGCTAAAGAAACTGCTTATGGTTGATGTCGTGTTGTTCTCCGACGTCTGACGAGGCTGAGTGACGCTGAACGCCGGGAGGCAGCCAGTACCCAGGGCTGTTTCACGTGAAACGGTTACGTGGAATCGCCTACTTCGAGTTTGACTGGCCGACGCACATGGGGCAAGGGCCCGCTAGATTCGGTCCCATGTGTCTCCTCAATGTCGCCTCCACGAAAGCCGGCCATTCTCGTCCGCGGCGACGTACGGTACTGGTATTCCCCATGCCCGGGGTCCTCGTGTTCGAAAGCCATCCAGTTTGGGAGTGCTGGCAGGGCGGCAGGGTGCCTAGGTCTGAGATTGTTCTGGTCTCATGAATGCCGTTTCACGTGAAACAGCTAGGCCCAGCCCGTTGCTAGATGGAACGTGTTCTATTCGTAGCCGTGTTGGATGAGACATCTGTGGAGAGAGTCCGCTGAGGATATGGCGTGGAGAATGGCGCAGTAGCCCTATCCGGCCTTTGTCTGAACCAGGCGATGAGGCCAGAACGGCATCAATTGGGGCGTGTAGAACTGTTCATCGAACAAGACGGGTTTGCTGACGTACTCCAATGGTGGTCCTCGGTGGACACGACCACGTGGTGATGTGGATGGTGCGCATTATCGAGTGGCCGTCCCAACCGGTCGGTGGTGATGAGTTTGTAGTGATGAGCATGCCAACTCCGCATCTTTGTTCCACGTGAAACGCAGTTGGCGATTAAGGTGGGATTTGTTGCGTGTCATCCGACGAGTTGAGTGGCGAATAGTTGGGAGCGGTAGCCCGGGCGGAACGCGACGCCGGGTTGCATACCAATGAGTCTTCGCATCCATCTTCTTCATCCGTGTCGTTCGAAAGAGATCGAGGCCAAGGGTGGCCTGTACGAATGCGCCGGCTCTTTGGTAGCTAAGGCACAGACGCGGGAGTAGGGACTCCGGACTCGGGAACGCGTAAGGCCTCGTCGTTGCACGTGAAGCTAAGGCAACACTCTTGGCCTCAGTTTCCGGAGCGTTTCACGTGGAACCCTGATCTAGCTGCGAGTGTTTGCCCAGGTTAGCGTGGTTTCACGTGAAACGCAGTGAGACTGCCCCACCAGATCCCTGATGCCACTTGAACTGGGCGCTGGCTTGAGTCGGCGGGCAGATCACGACAGACCGCGCCATCTGCTCAACTGATGCGGGCGCATGTTCTCGAGGCTCCTCATCCTTCTACCGAGGGACAATGCATTCCTGGATGTGTCCGACGTGGATACACGATGCAGACGAGATTGGATCACGCTGTGGGCGTTGGTTCGCCGTGCCCCAACAGCCCGCTCTGACCGTCTTGTGGGCACCCCTGCGAGCCCCGCTGGCCGTGGGACGCCAACGCTATATGGGCCATGTCGTACTGGGTGTCGGCAGGCCCGGGTATCGGGACATTGGTTCTGTTAGGGTGCCCGACTCCATGGCCTGTGGCCAACTGTGCAGTTCGCTGCGACTAGATGTGGCCTGACCCGCCTCCTCCGCGGTCGGCGCCCCAGATGCGCCCTTTGAGGCGGGTCGACACCGAGCTACCGTCGGCGCATGGGGCGGATGCCCACGTTGCACTGGGCATCCGTTCCACGTGAAACGTAGTTGGGGGCGTAGTAGATGAATGGCGCCGTCGGCGGGCATTTCACGTGAAACAGGCAAGATTGGTCAGCGAGATCCTCATGTCCGAACGAACTCTTCGTCGTTCTGACGCACGTTCTCATCAATATCTCGAATGGTGCGCTCCGAATGGCGTCGAGACAAGTGCCGAAATCAACTGCCTCCTTATGACCTCGATCGACAACCCGACACGGGAATCCAAATTCGATGCTGAATGTCCGGACGGTTTGGCGGGGCACGACGACATCCGGGAATCTGGTTTCACGTGAAACGGCAGTAGACTGGAACTCGATGCTGGGCGCGATCTAAGGAGTATGCGTGAAGAAGAACCGACGCGGTCTTGGTAGAGGACTAGAGGCACTGATTCAGAACACGAGCTCCGAAGAAGAAGCCCCCGCTCCAGAGGCGGCGCTCGAGGATTCGGAGGTTCGCCCTGACCCGGCGGACTCAGGTCCTGTCGAATCAACCGCAGATCGGCGTGCGGAGCAGGTTCCCCTCCGTGGCAGCCATTCCGAGGGCTCGAGCACGCAGTCGACGGAACCGATAGTTGCCCCGGATGAAGCGGCGACTGTGGACTGGGCGGGCGAGCAGGTCACTTCTGAGCCACCCTCTGCCGACCAGGAGACCAACGGTCGTTTCGACCGGACGGACCTCACGAGTAGGTATCTCGGGGTCCGCAGACCCGATGTGGCTCGCACTCCGGTTGCACGTGAAACACGGCGTCCGGTTGACGTCTTCTTCCCCGATCGGCGTATCGCTGATGCTGGTGATGTGTCTGATTCGTCTCCTGCCTCAGACGCCACCGATGCGACCGATGTGGCGACGACTGGCCGAAAGGTGAAGTCGCGCCCCACGATGCCGGCCATGAAGTCCGTTGGCATCGCGGGAGTGGCAGCCGAGGCCGCTCCCCTAGAAGGCTATGCTCAGGCGGCACAGCCGGAAAAGGTTGAGTTCAAGGAAACTCAGGGAGAGACTGGGACGGATGAAAGCGACCAGGTACGGGCTCAGGTACGGCACCATGGCGCTGTCGGCGACGCAGAGCTGAGAACGATCCCGACGGGGGACATCCACCCCAATCCACGTCAGCCTCGTGAGGTGTTCGATGAGGACGACATGGATGAGTTGGTGGCGTCCATTGCCGAGGTGGGAGTGCTCCAGCCCATTGTGGTGCGCCCCGTTGAGGGACCCTCTCCCTTTGAGCTCGTCATGGGTGAACGGCGGTGGCGCGCTTCGCAACGCGCGGGTCTGGCCGAGATCCCCGCCATTGTGCGGCATACGGCAGACACGGACCTGCTCCGGGATGCCCTCTTGGAGAACCTGCACCGGAGCCAGTTGAATCCCCTCGAAGAGGCTGCCGCCTACGAGCAGCTCCTTGAGGACTTCAACTGCACCCAGGAGGAGCTGTCCTCCCGCATCGGACGGTCCCGGCCGCAGATCACGAACACGCTGCGGCTGCTGAGACTACCCCCGTTGGTGCAGCGCCGGGTGGCGTCCGGCGTCCTTTCCGCAGGCCATGCTCGTGCACTTCTCGCCCTGGTAGATCCGGCCGAAATGGAGCGTCTGGCGCAGAAGGTGGTCTCGGAAGGACTATCAGTGAGGGCGACCGAGGAGCTCGTCTCACTTCAGGATGGCGTCCGTCAGGTGAAGCCGAAGAGCCGTGCTCCGAGGAGCGATCGGCACGAACGGTTGGACTACCTGGCGAATTCCCTGACGGATCGTCTGGACACCACGGTGAAGATCACCCTGGGAGCCCGTAAGGGCAAGATCGCCATTGACTTCGCGTCGGTGGACGACCTCAATAGGATTATGGGCCTGATCGATCAGTCAGGCGCCAACAGTGCACGTGCCTAAGCGTCGGTAGACACTGACAAACGCCAATCAGTACATGCCTTAAACCAAGAAGGGTCCCCCTCCGGCTGGAGCGGGACCCTTCTTGCCACAGTAGTCAGTGGCTAATGGTCACTTGAGGTACTCGGCGAACTCAGTCTCCAGCACCTGCTTGGGCTTGGCGCCGATGGAGGTGGCGACCTTTTCGCCCCCCTGGAACACCATCACTGCGGGAATGCTGGTGATGCCGTAGTTGGAGGCTGCCTGTGGGTTGTCATCGACATTGAGCTTGGCCACGGTGATCTTGTCAGCATGTTCGGCGGCCATCTCCTCGAGGATGGGGCTCAGCATGCGGCAGGGACCGCACCATTCTGCCCAGAAGTCGACGATGACGGGCTTGTCCGAGTTCAGGACCTTGTCCTGGAAGTCCTGGTCGGTGACGTCAATGGTGCTCATGGTTCCTCCTGGTGGGTTTGGTTTGGAATGCCGGCAGGGGGCCGGTATTCAGGTCTGTGTGGTCCGGCGGCCTAGCCGGCTGCCGCAACCAGTTCCTTGACGTCCGCAAGGTAATGCTCGACGTCCTGGGCGGCGATGCATCCGCTGCCGGCGGCGGTGATGGCCTGACGATAGGTCGGGTCGGTGACATCCCCGGCCGCGAAGACACCGGGAAGCGACGTGCGGGTGCTGGGGTGGTCGATCCGGACCGTGCCGTCCGCATTGAGCTCGACCTGGTCCTTGACGAGATCGGTCCGGGGATCCGATCCGATGGCCACGAACAGGCCGGTGACGTCGAGGGTGGTCTCCTCGCCGGACTTCAAGTTGCGCAGATGCAGGGTCTTGAGCTTCTCCTCGCCATCGAGGCCGGTGACCTCGGTGTCCCAGATGAACTCGATCTTCTCGTGCGCCAAAGCCCGGTCAGCCATGGTCTTCGAGGCACGCAGGTCATCACGGCGGTGGATCACCGTCACCTTGGACGCGAACTTGGTGAGGAACAGTGCCTCCTCCATGGCGGAGTCGCCACCGCCCACCACGGCGATGTTCTGGTCGCGGAAGAAGAATCCGTCACATGTGGCGCACCAGCTCACGCCATGGCCGGAGAAGCGCTTCTCGCCCTCCACTCCGAGCTCTCGGTAGGCCGACCCTGTGGACAGGACCACCGCGTGGGCCTGGTATTCAGAGCCGTTGCCGAGAGTGACGACCTTTGGAGAGGCCTTCAGGTCCACCGCCACGACGTCCTCATACTGGACTTCAGCGCCGAACCGGGTGGCCTGCTGTTCGAGGTGGCCCATCAGTTCCGGACCGAGGATGCCCTCGGGGAATCCTGGGAAGTTCTCCACATCGGTGGTGTTCATCAACTCACCGCCGGCGGTCACTGACCCGGCGACCACGAGGGGATTCAGGTTCGCGCGTGCAGCGTAGATGGCGGCGGTGTAGCCCGCCGGGCCCGATCCGATGATGACGACGTCCCGGACGACGTCGGTGGACTCTGGAGCCTCGGTCACGGTGATTCCTTCAGGGGTAGGCAACTGGAACTGTTAACGGTGGAACACCCCCCGGCAGAAACCTATTCCAAGCCTGTTCCCGACCATCAGATGTCCTGGCATGACCTCGACGGCCCCTCGTCACCTGGACGGCCTGGGGACAGCCGGGCCAACGCTTCCACCATCCTAGGCGGGGTCCACAGGGGGCAGAGGCGCGTCTTCCGCCCAGCGGAGGGCGCGAGCCCGGCCCTCAGTCCCTGGTCAGTTGACCTCGACCTCGGCGATCCTCAGGCCGTAGGGCCGGTTGGAGGTGGCGTTGGAGAGCTCAGGCAGTTCGGTGAAGTTGATGATCACGTACTGTGCCTCCGCGGGGCTGCCGTCCTCGGCGGGGATCGGCACACTGACCTCGGGTCCGGTGAGGGAGCCCTCGGCGATCTGCCGGGCGTCGTCGATCTCCGGGGTATCGCTCAGCAGCACCGAGAACGATCCGCCGCTGCCGTTGTTCTGGGTGATGTCCACCTGGGAGACCGCGCTGGGCTCCTCCAGCTCGATCACCAGGGCCATGCTGGAGGCGTAACCGCCGAAGGCCGGCTGGGCGAAGGTGTAGGTCTGCCAGGCCGTGGCGGGATTGCCGTCGATGGCATTGGGCAGGGTGGAGTCCGTCTCCGCACTGAGACCGTCGTCGTCCGGCACCACGCGGGTGGCCGAGACGATGGCCGGTTCCGGCAGTTGTGAGTCCTGGGTCTGCTCCTGCGAGGACTCGGCTGGCGAGGACCCCGGAGTGCTCGATTCGCCCCCTCCGGCCTCCGGATTGCGATTGTTGTCCAGGATGTTGAAGGCGAACACCGCTCCGAGAATGAGCAGCAGGACCAGGATTCCGCCGACCAGCCAGCGGGCGCCCCGCGGCTTGTCGTCCTCGTCGTGCTCCTCGTAGTCGTCGAACTCGGGATAGTCATCGTCATCGCCGTGGTCAACGTCCGGGTGACGGCCAGGGCCGCCTGCCGACCCACCATGGGAGCCTCCCCCGGCCCCAGCCCCAGCCCCGGCAGAGCCAGAACCAGAGCCCGCACCGGCAGCCAACCCAGCGCCAGTGACGCCGGCCCCGAGCACACCGGCACCGCGGCGGTCGTCGGAGTGGGACTCACCGGCCGCACCGGCCTGATCGTTGCGGGAGGGCTCGTAGGGGGCGTCGTCCCAAAGCGTGACCTTGGGCCGCTCAGCAGCGCGCTGGTGCGGCTCCCGCCCCGGCTTGGGACTGTGCCGGCCGATGGCCGGGGAGCCGACGGCGGCCGTGGGGGTCTCACCGGTCATCTCGCCCGTCACCTCGCCCGTGTCCTCGGAGCGGCCGAGGTCGGAGGCATCTCGGGACGGTTCGTCGCGCTCTTCATCGGATGCGGACCCCACCACGGGCGATGCGGAGGTCGCAGCAACGTTCCGATCGGCAGCCGAGGACGTGACGGTGACCTCGTCCTGGGCACCGGTCCAGTCAGAGTCGCTGACGGTTTCCGGCAGGGGCGTCTCATCGGTGCGGAGCACCGCGGAACGGTACGGATCGTGCTCGTGCCGAGCGCCGTCGTCGTGCCCCTGGGCGTTCCTCGTAGCTGCAGCGCCGGCAGCACCGGCACCGACTGCGCCGGCAGCAGCCCTGCCGTCCACGGCGTCCTTGGCAGCGTCATCCGAGCCGAGCCGCTGGCTCAGGCGGTCGGAGATGCCGCGCAGGAACTTGGGGCGGCGTGTCTCTGTCTCCGGCCCGGTATAGCCGTCGTCCAGCTCCTCGTAGTACTCCTCGTCGTCCTCGTAGACCTGCGGCTCGTAGGTGCGGGCCTCGCCGAAGATCTCCGAGCCGAGGGTGTCCGTGTAGAAGGGCTCCACGTAGACCTGCTGCTCACGGGTCATGTCCAGCAGGTCTTCGGGCGCCGGGTTGCCGCCGGCGATCAGGTAGGTGCGGCCCTCGCTGAGGCCGAGGTCGAGGACCTGGATGGTGCCCTGGCGCTCACCGGTGGCGAGTTCGCGGGCGGAGGCGGCTACCTGGGAGGCATGCGCGGAGGAGGCGACCAGGATGGAGACATCACGGTTCAGGACTTGGTCGCGGCCGTCCAGCACCATGTCCTGATCGGCTGACGTCAGCACATGTCCGGTGACGAGGTATCGGCCTCCGAGGACCATTCCCTCTTCAATGGGCTGCGGCACGGTGTTCCTCCAGGTCGGTGGCCCGGGCCAACGGTTGGGTATGGCCGTCCAGGTGGACGGGGGTGCCTCTGGCGCCACTGCGGGCAGTGGCCGGCCACGGCGGACCCGGGTGCGGTCGGGTCCATGCTACGGCCGACGGCGGGTTGGCGCGCGGTGAACCGCCGGACGGCAGGCCAGGAAATTACCGGGCCAACCCGGGGATTCTCCGGGCCAGCGGCCCCAGGAACTCGGTCAGCTCGGGCAGACGCATGGCGCGGAGCATCACAAAGTACACCAACAGCATGACCAGCCCGACGACGGCGCAGCTCACCAGGGCGGTGATGATCGTGGACCAGGGGAACCCGCCGGAGTAGCCGCCGATCAGCCACAGCACCAGTCCGCCGGCCACTCCGGAGACAACGGCGGCCACGCCGGTGCGCAGGTAGGTGTCCAGGACCTCGCCGGCACCGTAGTCCCCGTAGTGGCGGCGCACCAGCACGTGGGCGGCGACGAACTGGGCCACGTGCAGGAGGGTGAACACGGAGACCATGAGGTAGGCCATGGCCCAACTGGGCATGAAGATCGAGGCCACGTAGGCGATGACCAGCGTGAAGGCCGCGGTCCCGACCTGTAACAGCATGGGGATCCGCGCATTCTCGGCCGCATAGAACAGGCGCATGAGGTAGATGTGGGCCGAGCGGAACGGCATCCCCAGCGCCAGCAGGATGAGCAGCTGCCCGATGGCCACAGCGGACGCCGCAGCGGTCTCCGAGGAACCGGCGAAGACGCGTCCCAGCGGCCCGGCGAGGACGAGCACCACGACCGTGGAGAACATCATCGGGACCGCGAAGTTCCGCAGGCCCCGGCTGATGGTGGCCAGGGCCTCCGGGACATCGTCCCGGTGCAGGGACCGAGCAAGCTGGTTGAACAGCACGGTGGCCAGGGACAGGACGAACACCGAATGTGGCAGCACGGTGATCAGCTGGGCGATGTTCAGCGCCATGAGACCGGGAATCGAAGCCTCGACGACGGCGGGGTCCAGCCCTTCGAACGGCCCGCCGGACGCGCTGGCCTCACCCAGGGAAGCACGGGCCTCGGTGGCCCCGGAGACCAGGCGGGCGACCAACAGGTTCACGACGTTGCCGGCCATCATGGTCACGAGGGTGTAGCCGGCGAGCCTGCCCGTGGACCGCAGTCCCATGCCCTTCCAGCCGAACTTCAGCTTCAGCCCCAGCCCGAGCCGGCTCAGCGGGACGAACAGCACGAGGGCCTGGACCACGATCCCCAGGGTGTGTCCGCCAGCCAACAGAACCGTCTGGCCGGTGGTCCACTCCGCCAGCTGATCCCCGCCAGCCTGGTAGGAGCCGAACATGGCGAGGTAGAGGCCGATGACACCGATCGCCACCACGTTGTTGGCCACCGGGGCCCACATGTACGCGCCGAAACGGCCGTTGGCGTTGAGGACCTGCCCCAGCACCGCGTACACGCCGTAGAAGAAGATCTGCGGGAAGGTCCAGAGCGCGAACGCCGTGCCCAGGCTCAGCATCGCCGGGGACCAGTTGCTCGTCAGCGCCACCATGATGGGGGCGGCCGCGAGCGTGATGACCAGGGTGGCCGCGGCCATGACCAGCACCGCGAGGGTGATCAGCCTCGAGGTGTAGTCGGAGCCCTTGTCCGGCTTCTTCGCCGCCTTGATGAGTTGTGGGACCAGCACCACGTTGAACACGCCGCCGGCCAGCAGCATGTAGATGATGTTCGGGATCGTGTTCGCGGACTCGAAGATGTCCGCGGCCATGGCGGTCGAACCGATGGCCACCGTGAGCAGGGCCGTGCGGACGAAGCCGAGGATGCGGGACACCAGGGTGCCTGCGGCCATGATGGCACTGGACTTCGCCGTGCTCTCAGCCTCGGAGGGGGCAGCGGCGGAGGCCGTGACGGAGGCTGAGGCGGAACCAGGGTCGGACGCGGAGACAGGAGCGGGATCAGGGGCGGGAACCGAAGCAGGAGGGCGGGCGGTGCTCCCGGGACGGCGTGGGGGCACGGTGCCGGGGCGCCGCGGACCGGGGGAATCGCCGCGGTCCGGGGTCTCCGGAGTCGTGGTGGGGGTGTTCTTCACCGCTCGGAGTCCGACAGGTCCGGGAACCTGCCCTCATACTCGGGGAGCACGTCGCGCGCGAGGTCCACAATCCGGCGTTCGTTCGGGAAGGACAGCTTGGCGTTGAGCACGTCCAGGCCGACCCAGGCCACGTCCACGGCCTCATGGTCCGGGTCGTTCTCCGTGGTCAGCTCGCCACCGGTGGCCTGCAGCAGGTAGTGGTGCACGGTCTTATGCACGCGGTGACTGGACACGGTGAACCAGTAGTCGATGGATCCCAGAGACGCCAGGATGTGCCCGGCGATCCCAGTCTCCTCCTCGACCTCACGGATGGCCGCCTCGCCGTGGGTCTCGACGCCCTCCGGATGGCCCTTGGGCAGGCACCACTCCAGCCGGCCGCCGCGGTTGTAGCGGGCGATGATGGCGACCTCGAGCCGGCCGCCGAACCGGCGCACCACCAGTCCGCCGGCGGAGATCTCCTCCACCGTGGGCAGAGAGCTCTGCGCCGACTCGCCGGGCGTGCCCGGTTGTCCCGGGCGCCGGGGCACACGCCGGCCCACCGATGCGGTGAGCGGAGTGCGCTTGGGGGCGCTCGGAACGGGGTGAGCCATGCATTCCACTGTAGCGGGCCGAACCGGAACCGCATCCGGCAACACCGGAGTCCGCACCCCGGCTGTCCTCACCTGGCCCCCGGATCTGGCACCCTTAAGCACACGATGAATCCCACCGCCCCCTCCTCTCCTTCGCCCGGCACGCCCGCCACCGCCGGCGTCCAGCCCCCCGGCACCGGCCTAGCCGACCTCGTTGACCAAACCGACCTCGTCGCCTTGCCCGTGGGGTTCCCGACCGGTGCCGGCCTGCCCCCCGTGGTGCTGGAACTGGGCCGGCTGTTCGAGGCCGCTGGACACGAGCTGTCCCTGGTGGGCGGCCCAGTCCGTGACCTGTTCCTCGGCCGGGTGTCCCCGGACCTGGACTTCACCACTGACGCTGATCCGGACACCACCCTGAGGATCGCCCGGAAATGGGCGGATGCGCACTGGGACATCGGCCGGAAGTTCGGCACCATCGGCTTCTCGAAGGGTGGGTGGCAACTCGAGGTCACCACGTACCGCGCCGAGAAGTACGACCGCGACTCCCGCAAGCCGCAGGTCGCCTTCGGGGACTCCCTCGACGAGGACCTGCTGCGCCGCGATTTCACCGTCAACGCGATGGCCATCCGGTTGCCCTCCCTGGAACTCGTGGACCTGTTCGGCGGGGTCAAGGACCTGGCGGCCGGACGGCTGCGCACGCCCGGCACCCCTGAGGATTCCTTCTCCGATGATCCCCTGCGGATGATGCGGGCCGCCCGGTTCGCCTCCCAGCTGGGCATCGGCGTGGACCCCTCCGTGGTGGAGGCCATGACCGCCATGGCAGAGCGGATCACGATCATTTCTGCCGAACGCGTCCGGGACGAGTTGGTCAAGCTGGTCAACGGTTCCCATCCGCGGCCCGGCCTCAACCTGCTCGTGGACACCGGCCTGGCCGAGCACGTGCTGCCCGAGCTGCCGGCCCTGAAGCTGGAGACGGACGAGCACCACCGCCACAAGGACGTCTACGAACACTCGCTGACGGTTCTGGAACAGGCGATGGGCCATGAGTATCCCGCCGAGCTCGAGGAGCAGTGGGCGGCGGAGCACCCGGAGGCGCCGGGTGCCGAGACAGCCGGGACAGGCGAGGATAGCGATGGCGAGGCGGAGACGGAACGGTTCGCGCCGCCGTCGGGCACCTATGCTCCCGCACCGGACTTCGTCCTGCGCTTCGCGGCGTTGATGCACGACGTCGGCAAGCCGGCGACCCGGCGCTTCGAACCGAACGGTGCGGTCACCTTCCGGCACCACGACGTGGTGGGGGCCAAGCTGGTCAAGCAGCGGATGCGCGCGCTGAAGTTCGACAACGACACGATCAAGGCGGTGGCCCGGCTGGTCGAGCTGCACATGAGGTTCTACGGCTACGGTGACGCCGGCTGGACGGATTCGGCTGTTCGTCGGTATGTCAACGACGCCGGCCCGGTGCTGCCGCGACTTCACGCCCTGACCCGCTCGGACGTCACCACGCGCAACCGCCGGAAGGCCGAGCGGCTGGCGTTCGCGTATGACGACCTGGAACGTCGCATGGTGGAGATCGCCGAGAAGGAGGAGCTCCAGGCGGTGCGTCCGGACCTGGACGGATCCCAGGTCATGCAGATTCTAGGCATCAAGCCCGGGCCCGTGGTGGGGCGCGCCTACAAACACCTGCTGGAGTACCGCCTCGACGAGGGGCCGCACGACGAGGAGACGGCCACGGCCGAGCTGTTGCGCTGGTGGGCCGAGCAGCCGGAGTCGTCCTCCTGAGCCGACTCCCCGAACGGCGTTCGGAGTTGCGATCACGACGGATGTCGAGGCGCGCCGAGGAACCCACCGGCGAGCGTGCTCGTCACTCCGGGGCGCAGGTCAGAACAGCCCGGTGACGTTGCCGTCCGCGTCCACGTCCATGAAGTCGGCCGCCGGCTCCTTCGGCAGCCCGGGCATGGTCATGACCGCCCCGGTCAGGGCGACCACGAAGCCGGCACCCGGCCGCAGCAGGAGCTCACGCACCAGGACGGTGAAGTCGCTGGGCGCCCCCAGCACCGCCGGGTCGTCAGTGAACGAGTACTGGGTCTTGGCCATGCACACGGGCAGGTGGTCCCAGCCCTCCTCGGCCAGTTGGACGAGCTGCTGGGCGGCGGCGGGCGCGTACTCCACGGCGGATCCGCCGTAGATCTGGGTCACCACGGCCTCGATCCGGTCCGCGACCGTCATGTTCTCGGTCCAGAGGGAATGCCAGCCGGAGCCCGCCTTTTCGGACGGTAGGACCTCGAGGAGCCGGCGGGCCACGTCCAGGGCGCCCGCCCCGCCGCGGGCCCAGACCTCGGCCACCGCGGCGGGCACGCCCCGGCGCGCGCACCAGGCGGTGAGCCAGTCCAGTTCAGCTTCGGTGTCCTGGGGGAAGCGGTTGATGGCCACGACCACGGGAACCCCGTAGGCGGCCATGTTCTCGATGTGCCGGGCCAGGTTCGCGACGCCGGCCTCCAGGGCCTCGAGGTGCTGCTGTTCCGCGTCCCCGGTGTTCCGGTCCAGCTCCTGCAGGGCCATCCCGCCGTTGAGTTTGAGTGCCCGCACCGTGGCGACGATGACGCTGGCCGCCGGCGGGAATCCTCCGGCCACGGAGGTGATGTCCATGAACTTCTGACCGCCCAGGTCCGCGCCGAAGCCGGCCTCGGTGACCACCACGTCGGACAGCCTCCGGGCGGTGTTGGTGGCGGTGATGGAGTTGGCCCCGTGCGCGATGTTGGCGAAGGGCCCGCCGTGGACGAAGGCGGCCGAACCGCCCAGGGTCTGCACGAGGTTGGGGCGGAGCGCGTCCTTGAGCAGCACCGCCATGGCCCCCTGCGCGCCGTTCGGGCCCAGGTCCCCGACCGTGACCGGCCGCTGATCCCGGGTCCGGCCGATGATCATGCGGGACAACCGGTCCTTGAGGTCCTCGAGATCGGTGGCCAGGCAGAACACCGCCATGGTCTCGGTGGCCACCGTGATCTCGAAACCGTTCTCCCGGGGGACCCCTTCGGAACGACCGCCGAGGCCGATGATCGTCTCACGGAGGGCGCGGTCATTCGTGTCCAGTGCCCGCTTGATCGAGATGGTGCGGGGATCGAGGCCGAGGGCATTGCCCCGGTGCAGGTGGTTGTCCACGAGGGCGCAGAGCAGGTTGTGCGCCGCGGTGATGGCGTGGAAGTCGCCCGTGAAGTGCAGGTTAATGTTCTCCATCGGTACCACCTGCGCGTACCCGCCGCCGGTGGCGCCGCCCTTCATGCCGAACACGGGGCCCAGGGACGGCTCACGGAGTGCGGCGATCGCGGTCCTGCCGGCCCAGTCTACCGGGGCGTCCTCGGCCTGCGACAGGAGGTTCAGGCCGTCCGTGAGGCCGACGGTGACGGTCGATTTGCCCTCACCGGCCGGCGTCGGGCTGATGCCGGTGACCAGAACGACCCTGCCGGGCGTGGCGGGGGGCTCCGGGAGGCGGCGGGTGTCCACCTTGGCCATGTAGTGCCCGTAGGGGATGAGCGCGTCGGCGGGGATCCCGGCCCGGTGGGCGACGTCCGCCACCGGTTCGAGCGTCGCGGCCGCGGAGATCTCGGCGTCGTTCATGGGGGTGATCCTCGCATAGGCGTTGCGGAGTGGGGAACGGGCCCTGCCCTACCCCGGTCTGCCCTGGTCACGAGACTGGCGGCCGATGGATGACCTCGAACGGGCCGCGGGGGCCGATCCGAGGTATCCGTCGACCGCCAGATGCGGGTCGGTGGATGCTGGTCACCGGGGAAAGATGATGAAGTCCGGCGGCAAGGGGATGTCGTCCCGGCTCGGGGACCGTTCCTGGTCAGGCAGGAAGGGTGCCGGGCGGAAGATGGTCCCGAAGCGCTGCTTGCCGGACCGCCGGCGTTTGCCGCGGTGGTCATCGAAGTGCTCACTCACGTGCTGTCACCCCCTTCCCGTGACTGAAGGGGGTCCGGTCAGGATCGGTGGTGTGCTGTGTGGAGAGCCTTGTGGGGAGATGGATGGACATGGCTGGGGTTCCCTTGGTCGGGGGCCTCAGCGATGGGCAAGCGGCTCAGGGGACGTCCACCAGACAGGTCTGGAAAGGAGTCCTGCTCTACGGTTCTTCCAGGACGGGAAGGGCCCGGGAAGGGGAAGCTCAGCTGGTTGCGGTCAGCGCGGAGGCGGGGTCGGACAGATGAATGGCGGCGACTCCTGGCCAGGCCAGATGGACGCCGGACGCGGTGTAGCCACCGTTCTCAGAGTCATTTCCATAAATCATCAATTTCCCCACCTCCTTCAGATGAGTCTGTCCGCCGATGAAAAGCGGAAAAGCCGACAAGGAAGCGCGCCGAATCCTCACGGATCAGGGCACCACTGGAGATTAGCACCTGACCTGTGGCGTGCGACACCCCTACCGGAGGGTAGTTTCAGCAGCCACAAAAAACTGGCGGTCGAGATCGCACCGATTCTCCTGGTTCAACGCCGGAAAAGGGTGCGGTCTCGTCCGCCAGTTGAGCAGTGGGTTGAGCAGAAGGGCGAGGGCTCAGCGCTCGATCTCGCCGCGGATGAAGGCCTCCACGAGCTCGTGGGCCTCATCGTCATGGTGCTGGACCGGCGGGGACTTCATGAAGTAGGACGAGGCCGAGAGGATCGGCCCGCCGATGCCGCGGTCCAGGGCGATCTTGGCCGCACGGACGGCGTCGATGATGACGCCGGCGGAGTTCGGGGAGTCCCAGACCTCGAGCTTGTACTCGAGGGAGACGGGGGCGTCGCCGAAGTTGCGGCCCTCGAGGCGGACGAAGGCCCACTTGCGGTCATCCAGCCAGGACACGTAGTCCGAGGGGCCGATGTGGACGTCATCCTCGCCGAGCTTCGCGGAGGTGTTGGAGGTGACGGCTTGTGTCTTCGAGATCTTCTTGGACTCCAGGCGCTCGCGCTCGAGCATGTTCTTGAAGTCCATGTTGCCGCCGACGTTCAGCTGGTAGGTGCGGTCCAGGGTGACGCCGCGATCCTCGAAGAGCTTGGCCATCACGCGGTGGGTGATGGTGGCGCCGATCTGGGACTTGATGTCATCGCCCACGATCGGCACGCCGGCGGAGGTGAACTTCTCGGCCCAGGCCGGGGTGCCCGCAATGAAGACGGGCAGCGCGTTGACGAACGCGACCTTCGCGTCGATGGCGGCCTGGGCGTAGAACTTGGCCGCCTCCTCCGAGCCGACCGGGAGGTAGCAGACGATGACGTCGGCCTGGGTGTCCTTGAGGATCTGGACCACGTCGACCGGCTCGGCGTCCGACTCCTCGATGGTCTCGCGGTAGTACTTCCCGAGACCGTCCAGGGTGGGGCCGCGCTGCACGGTCACCTGGGTGGCGGGGACGTCGGCGATCTTGATGGTGTTGTTCTCGGAGGCGGTCAGGGCCTCGGAGAGCTCCACGCCGACCTTCTTGGCGTCCACGTCGAAGGCGGCCACGAACTCGAGGTCATCCACGTGATAGTCGCCGAACTTCACGTGCATGAGTCCGGGGACCTTCTCGTCCACGGAGGCGTTGCGGTAGTACTCCACCCCCTGGATCAGCGAGGTGGCGCAGTTTCCCACGCCCGCAATGGCCACACGAATCGGGTTCTTAGACACCGGTACTCCTTGTTGTCCTGATGGTCCTGGGGCCGCACGCTGGGCGCGGCGGACCGGGTCCCGCATGACGGGACTCAACGCTGGTGGGTGCCGCCGACCCGAGTGGGCGCGGCACAACCCCATCCACTTTACGCTGGATGACGTCCGTGGACGGCATCGTGTCCAACCGTGCGGGGATCCTTGCTATTCCCGTCCTCGGCTCCCGGCCGTTCCCAGTTGCCTGTCGGGACCGGGCCGGCCCTCCGTAGGATGGAGCCCATGAGCCTGCGCACCCCGGCCCCCGGCCCGCGGAAGGCCGGGGCCGCCCCGTCCACCATCCCCGGAGGTCACGACGCCGGCCGCCCGCTCCCGGCCTCCGTCCCGTCCCGCGCGGACGGCCTGGTGCGCCGGATGCGAGAGCTGCTCGGTGGACCGGTCGGCCGGCACACCGTCCCCGGGCGGATGACGGGCACGTTCTTCACCCCGATGCGGGTCCTGATCCTGCTGACCACCCTCTCGGCGATCGTCGCCGTCCTGTTGAAGTCCCCCTGCCGGCTGAGCGGCTGGGGTCAGCCCACCGTGTACTACGCCGGCTGCTACTCGGACTGGTCAGCCCTCTACGGCGGCCGCGGCTTCGCGGAGGACCCGTTCGCCCCCTTTGCCGCGGGCGCGAGCTTTGAGTACCCGGTGCTGATGTCCGTGGTGGCCTCGATCGCGGCGGTGATCTCCCAGACACTGCCGTTCTCGGACCTCAACCCCTCGCTGGCCTACTGGGACGTGAACTTCGTGTTCACCGCGGTGTTGTGGATCATCACCGTGGTGGTCACGGCCAAGTCCGCCGGACGGCGGCCCTGGGACGCACTCATGGTGGCCGTGGCCCCGGGCATCATCCTGGCCGGCTCCGTGAACTGGGACCTGTGGGCGGTCGCGCTGCTGGCGGTGGGGATGTGGCTGTTCGGAGGCCGCAGGCCCCTGCTGGCCGGGATCTTCTTCGGCCTCGGTGCCGCCATGAAGCTCTACCCGCTGCTGATCCTCGGTGCCTTGCTCATCCTGGCGGTCCGCTCCCTGAAGTGGGCGCCGTTCCTCTGGGCCGCACTGGGTACTGTGGCGGCCTGGCTGGCGGTCAACCTGCCCATGATGATCGGCAACGTCCAGGCGTGGAGTGTGTTCTTCACCTTCTCCGGGGAGCGTGGCCCGGGACTGAGCTCGATCTGGCATGCGTGGGACGTCACCATGGGCAAGATCGGCGGGCCGACCATCAACGCCGAGCAACTGTCCCTGCTGGCCTACGGTGCCTTCTTCGCCTGTTGCTGTGCCATCTTCGCCCTGGGCGTCCTGTGCCGTTACCGGCCACGGGTGGCCCACCTGACCTTTCTGATCGTGGCCGCGTTCGTGCTGTGCAACAAGGTGTACTCACCCCAGTTCGTCATCTGGCTCATCCCCCTGGCGGCGCTCGCCGCCCCGCGCTGGCGCGACTTCCTGATCTGGCAGTTCCTGGAGGTCCTGCATTTCTGGGCCATCTGGATGTACCTGGCGAAGGGGGCCTCCGGCTCAGAGGTCCAGCACTCCCTGGACGACACGTTCTACGTGCTGGCCATCCTCGGCCACATGGCCGCCACCGCCTACCTGATGTTCCGGGTGGTGGAGCAGATGCTGAATCCCTGGGAGGACCCGGTACGGGCCTCCCTCCCCGGCGGGCGGATCTGGCGGACTGGAAACGCCGGACAGGGGCGGGTGGCGGCCGCCGCCCGGCTGGAATCGCTCGGCTTCGACCCCTCCGAAGCTCGCAGGCTCCCCGTGGACGACCCGTTGGGAGGGCTCTACGACGATGCCCCCGACCGGGCACCCTGGCTGCTCAAGGCCCACGCCCCAGTACGGTAGGGCCATGACCGCACCGGACACCGACTCACCCCGCCTGACCCCTGACCTGCCCGAGTACCTGCAGGACCTGGCCGACTTCGTGATGGCCAGTCCCTCGAGCTACCACGCCGCCGCCGAGGTGGCCCGCCGGCTGGAGGCCGCCGGATATGTCCGCGTGAACGAGGCAGTGGACTTCCCGGCGGAGCCCGGCGGGTACGTGCTGGTCCGGGACGGTGCCGTGATGGCCTGGAGGATTCCCGATGCCGGCCAGGTCACCTCCACCCCGGTGTTCCGGATCCTCGGGGCGCACACCGATTCGCCGTCCTTCAAGCTCAAGCCGAAGCCGTCCACGTCTCGCGAGGGCTGGCTGCAGGCCGGAGTCGAGGTCTACGGCGGACCTCTGCTGAACTCCTGGCTGGACCGCGAACTGTGCTTCGCCGGCCGCATGGTGACCGTGGACGGAGGGGAACACCTAGTCCGCACTGGGCCGATCGCCCGGTTCCCGCAACTGGCCATCCACCTGGACCGCGAGGTCAACAGCGGCTTGAAGCTCGACCGTCAGCAGCACCTGAATCCCGTCTGGGGCGCCGCGGCGGTGGGAGACGCCGGCGGCCGGACCTCGGACCTGCCGACCGACATCCTTGCCGTCCTGGCACGCACCGCGGGACTGGAGGCGGACGAGGTGGCCGGCTTCGACGTCGTGATGGCCGATACCCAGGCGCCCGGAGTGTTCGGCGCCTCGGGCGAGCTCTTCGCCTCCGGACGACTGGACAATCTGTCCTCCGTCCACGCCGGGCTGGTGGCGATGGAATCTCTGTCTACCCCACATTCACTTTCAGTCGACTTGGGGTGGGTCCCGGACGGAAACACCCACCCCAAGTCGACTGAAAACGTGGGGGGTGTGGTGGCGGACGGCGTGACCGGTGAATCGGCCGGGGCACCCGTGATCCCCGTGCTGGCCGCCTTCGACCACGAAGAGCTCGGCTCCGCTTCCCGCTCCGGTGCCGCCGGGCCCGTGTTGGAGGACGTGCTGCGCCGGGTGCTGGACGCCCTGGGCGTCTCCGGCCAGGGGGCCGCACGGTCGTTCGCGGGCTCCTGGCTGCTCTCAGCGGATGCCGGGCACCTGGTCCACCCGAACTATGCCGAACGGCATGACCCGGTGAACCACCCCCGGCCCAACGGCGGCCCGCTGCTGAAGATCAACGCCAACCAGCGGTATTCCACCGATGCCGCCGGGGCTGCTGCCTTCGCCCGCTGGTGCGGGGTGGCTGGGGTGCCGTTCCAGGAGTTCGTGTCCAACAACGGCGTGCCATGCGGTTCCACGATCGGCCCGATCTCCGCGACCCGGCTGGGCATCCGGACCGTGGACGTGGGCATCGGGCTGTTGTCCATGCACTCGGCCCGCGAGATGTGCGGCGCCGACGATCCGGCGCGGCTGGCCGGGGCCGTCACCGCCTTCTACGAGGGCGTCTGATCCACACCACTGCACCGCGGGCTGGGGTGCGGTGCGTTGTCCACAGTGCTGCGGCCGGGCCTGGTGCCGGCGGGCCGAAGCGGGTGAGACTGGGATCGATCCGCTTCGATTCTGGTTCGCGGACAGCGCGGGCACAGGGTAGGATAGCCAAGGTTTTCTGCGTGCCGTCCCATGACGGACTCCGCGCAGAACCATCGCACAGAACCTCCTGTTACGGAAGTCCCGTGACCGTCAGCCCAAAGGAGGTGGGTTCGCATGCGTGCATATGAACTGATGGTGCTGGTTGATCCCGAAGTGGATGAGCGCACCGTTGAACCGACCCTGCAGAAGTACCTGGAGGTCGTCACCAAGGACGGCGGCTCCGTGGACAAGTTCGATCTCTGGGGCCGGCGCCGCCTGTCCTACGAGATCCAGAAGAAGGCTGAGGCCATCTACGCGGTCATCAACTTCACCAGTTCCCCGGAGACCTCCAAGGAACTGGACCGACTGCTGGGTCTGAACGAGACCATCCTCCGCACCAAGATCACTCGCCCGGAAGAGCAGAAGATCTCCGCGGAGACCGCAGAGTAATTTCCGTGTTGGCATCCCCCGGGAAGCCGCACACCCACGCCGATATCACCGCCGAACGGCACGGACGTAAGGCACTACAGGAGGCATCATGGCCGGAGAAACCGTCATCACCGTTGTTGGAAACCTGACGTCCGATCCGGAACTGCGGTTCACCCCCTCGGGTGCTGCCGTGGCGAACTTCACCATCGCCTCCACCCCTCGAACGTTCGACCGCCAGTCCAACGAGTGGAAGGACGGGGAGACCCTGTTCCTCCGCGCGTCGATCTGGCGTGAGGCGGCGGAGAACGTGGCCGAATCGCTGACCAAGGGCACCCGCGTGGTCGCCCAGGGCCGGCTGAAGGCCCGGAGCTACGAGACCCGTGAGGGCGAGAAGCGTACGTCGTACGAGCTGGACGTCGATGAGATCGGTCCCTCGCTGCGCTACGCCACCGCCAAGGTCACCAAGTCCAATCGCTCCGGCGGTGGCGGCTTCGGCGGCAACTCCGGTGGTGGCTTCGGCGGCGGCCAGGGTGGCGGCGGCTTCAACCAGGGTGGCAACACCGGTAGCCAGGGCGGCGGCAACGCCGGCTGGGGCGCCGGAGGCGGCCAGCAGAGCGATCCGTGGGGTGGTTCCTCCACCTCCGCCGGATCCTGGGAGACCCCGGGCAACGACGAACCTCCGTTCTGATCCCGGGTTCCCCGCCCCACACCGCATCATCCAGGGACTGGTGTCCACCAGGCCCGCCACCGGCCTCCGGTGCCCTCGGGCACTGACTGACCGGACGTCGTCGGGAACCGTTTCCCGCACGGCACAGCAGGTGGCTCGCCACCTGCGATCCCATCCCGCAGAACCGTTCTGCGGGCTCCCGAATATCGAAGGAGCACCACGATGGCGAAGGCTGAAATCCGTAAGCCCAAACCAAAGTCCAACCCCCTGAAGGCCGCTGACATCACCGTCATCGACTACAAGGACGTTGCACTGCTGCGCAAGTTCATCTCCGACCGCGGCAAGATCCGCGCGCGTCGCGTGACCGGCGTGACCGTGCAGGAGCAGCGCAAGATCGCCCAGGCCATCAAGAACGCCCGTGAGGTTGCCCTGCTTCCTTACTCCGGCGCTGGCCGCGGCTGATCGACCGAGTCGAGGAAGGAACAGATACCAGATGGCAAAGCTCATTCTGACCCAGGAAGTGACTGGCCTGGGCTCCGCCGGTGACGTCGTCGACGTCAAGAACGGCTACGCCCGCAACTACCTGCTGCCGCGCGGTTTCGCGACCCTGTGGACCAAGGGCGGGGAGAAGCAGGTCGAGTCGATCAAGACTGCCCGCCAGATCCGCGCCGTGAAGTCCCTCGAGGAGGCCCAGGCCCTGGCTGCACAGCTCCAGGCGTCCGCGGTCAAGCTCGAGGTCACCGCCGGTGAGGGCGGCCGCCTGTTCGGCGCCGTCAAGGCCGCCGACGTGGCTGACGCCGTCGAGGCCGCAGGCCGCGGCAGCATCGACAAGCGCGTCGTGACCCTGCCGTCCGCCATCAAGGCGACCGGCCGGTTCCAGGCTCACGCACGTCTGCACGAGGATGTCCTGGCCGTGATCGACCTGGACGTCGTCGGAGCCAAGACAAAGAAGAAGTAGCTGTAGAAGTAACTTCAGAAGTGACTGAAGGACTGACTCTCTAGTCGACCTTGGTCCTTGTGGACTGCGGCCGGTCGGGTCCCCCCGGGGAACCGACCGGCCGCGGCATTTAACCGGGTTCGTTTCCGCGCCCGTGCTCCCCGCTCTGCGTCAGCCCTCGCTACGGGGCTGATCGACCACCTCTGTCATGTGTCGGTAACCCGTCTGCATGAGTTCCTCCAGGACCTGCACGTCCACGTCCGCCAGTGTGTTGATGTAGAGGCACCCCTTGCCGACCTTGTGCTTGCCGAGCCTGGACAGCAACTCGGGGGCCTCCGGCTGCACCAGGAGGCCGTACAGGGACTGGCTGGCCTTCCGCGGGGCGAAGCCGACGGCGAGGGCATCACCTCGGTGCCCAGACTCATACTCGTAGTGGTAGCTGCCGTAACCGACCATGGTTGGACCCCACATGACGGGCACCTCTGCGGTGACGCGTCGGAACATCTCGTCCAAGACCTGGGCATCGGCACGGCGGACGGGGTGCTCCACGTGCGCGATGAACTCCTCGACAGGAGTCTGAGTGGGTTTCGTCTTGTTCTCATAGCCGGCCATGCGTCTATCATCCCAGTCCCTACAACGGGAGGGAATGTGAAAGCACCGGGAGACCAATAGAGGCTGAGTAGGTGCCGGGCGTGACGGATGTGACAACGCGGGTGCCTACAGGTTCCCCGGGTGGCCGGAACGAGCGGTATCGGAGCATACAACCACGGATACAAACCATGTGGACAAGCTGTGGATAACTCTGAAGAGCACGGCCTCCAGGTTGCACCAATGCCGCCTGTGGTGCTAGATCGCCACCCGTAATCCCCAAGCAAATTCTTTTCTATCCACAGCCGTCAGTACATAAACCTCCTTGTCAGATCGTGAATGCTGCGGAATACACAGGCTAATCCCCGGAGTTGTCCCCACGCTGTGCACACAACACGCCGCTGAATCCACACGTTATCCACAGACTATGTGGATTACCTGGTTGAGGGAGGGGCGACCGGCGAGTAGTGTCTCCTGGTATCCCCTTCAGGCGGAGCCGGGTATTGGCTGGGGTTCACAGCGCACATCCGGCACTACATCGTCTGCGGAATCCGCCGCTTCGGGGTAACCGGTGCGGCGGATTCCTCTGGGGAAATTCGCACCGCGAGGAGTTTGCCGGGCCGTCCGGTATGGGAAAGGGAATCGAGTACTTGGCATCAGAGGATTTTGATTCCACCGACGGCGCCGGCGGCTCGCGGGCCCATCTTCTTCCACCGCAGGATCTGGTGGCCGAGCAATCCGTGCTCGGGGGCATGATGCTCTCCAAGGACGCCATCGCGGACGTCGTGGAGCTGTTGCGGGGCAACGACTTCTACAAGCCGGCCCACGAGATGATCTATGAGGCGGTCATCGACCTCTACGGCCGCGGTGAGCCCGCTGACGCCGTCACGGTGGCGGACCTGCTCAACAAGCGGCAGGAACTCTCCCGCATCGGGGGCCCGGCCGTCCTCCACGAACTCATCCAATCGGTCCCCACTGCCGCCAATGCGGGCTTCTACGCCGAGATCGTCCGCGAAAAGGGTGTGCTCCGCCGCCTGGTCCAGGCCGGCACCAAGATCGTCCAGATGGGCTACGGCCAGGACGGCGAGGTCGAGGAGATCGTCAACGAGGCCCAGGCGGAGATCTACAAGGTCGCCGAAACCCGCCAGTCCGAGGACTACGTGGCGCTGTCCGGGATCCTCGAGCACACGGTGGACGAGATCGAGGCTGCGGGGTCCCAAGGCGAGGGTATGACCGGTGTCCCCACCGGCTTCTATGAGTTCGACGAACTGACCCAGGGCCTGCACGGCGGCCAGATGATCGTCATCGCCGCCCGCCCCGCCGTCGGCAAGTCCACGCTCGCCCTGGATTTCGCGCGTGCCGCCGCCATCAAGAACAACATGACGTCCGTGTTCTTCTCCCTCGAGATGGGCAAGAACGAGATCGCGATGCGACTGCTCTCGGCCGAGGCCACCATCGCATTGCAGGACTTGCGCAAGGGCACCATCCGGGACGAGCAGTGGTCCAAGATCGCCGCCACCGTCGGTCGGCTCAATGACTCCCCCTTCTTCATCGACGACTCCCCGAACATGTCCATGATGGAGATCCGTGCCAAGTGCCGACGCCTGAAGCAGAAGCACGACCTCAAGCTCGTGATCCTCGACTACCTGCAGCTGATGAGCTCCGGCAAGAAGGTCGAGTCACGCCAGCAGGAGGTCGCCGAGTTCTCCCGTGCCCTGAAGCTGCTGGCGAAGGAGCTCGACGTCCCGGTGATAGCACTGTCCCAGCTGAACCGTGGTTCCGAGCAGCGCACGGACAAGAAGCCGCAGGTGTCCGACCTGCGTGAATCGGGCTCGATCGAGCAGGACGCGGACATGGTCATCCTGCTGCACCGCGAGGACATCTATGACAAGGAGTCCCCCCGCGCGGGCGAGGCGGACCTGATCGTGGCCAAGCACCGTAACGGCCCCACCAAGACCATCGTGCTCGGCTTCCAGGGCCACTACTCACGGTTCTCCAACATGGCTCCCGACGCCGGCGGGTTCTGACGGTGCCCACGGCACCTCTGTGCTCCCCGCGCCGCTCATGGACCTGCTGATGGAACTGCTAGCGGATCTCTGGGCGCGGGCCACCGCCGCCCACGCACCCCTGGACTGGCCCGTCGCGCTCGCGATGGCCGGCGTCGCGCTGGTGTTGGCCTGGACCCCGCCCGGCTACCGCGTGGTGCGGCACGTGGTGACCCTGGTGCACGAGGCCGGGCACGCGTTGGTGGCCGTGCTCGCCGGCCGCCGGCTCAGTGGCATCCGGCTGCATTCTGACACCTCTGGGGTGACCCTGTCCCGCGGCAGGCCGCGTGGACTCGGGATGGTGCTGACCCTGGCAGCCGGCTATCCGGCCCCTGCGCTCGTGGGCCTGGCGGGCGCCTGGCTCGTAGGGGCCGGTTATGCCGCCGGGTGGCTGTGGCTGCTGGTCCTGACCTGTGCGTTGATGCTGCTGATGATCCGCAACCTCTATGGGCTGTGGGTGGTGCTGGCGACCGGCGTGGCCGTGGGGGCGTTGTCCTGGCTGGCCTCGACCGTCGTCTTGGTGGCCGCCGCACACCTGGTGGTTTTCTCCCTGCTCCTGGCGGCTCCCCGCTCCGTGGTGGAGCTGCAGCGGCAGCGGCACCGGATGCGCCGCGCGGCCGGTGGCCGCGGCGGTTCTGCGGCCGGCCTGGCCAGCGACGTCGACCAACTGTCCCGCCTGACCCACGTCCCGGCCGCTGTATGGACCGGGGTGTTCTGGCTCGTCTGCGTCGGCTGCCTGGTGACCGGCGGATGGATGCTGGCGCCCGTGCCCTAGTGGGGTGTCCGGCCTCACCGCCCGGGCTCGCACCTGGACAGCGTGGACTGGCGCCGACCGTGACACGGTCGAACCTTCCCCGACCCCCGACCTGTGGATAGTGCCATCGGCGGCACCGATGGCCGTTAAGGTGGAGTCATGGGGACCTACGCACCGGGGGAGCCCTGGACTGCCCGGGATCAGATGCTGCTGAGGACGGCCCAGGTGATGCACGCCTATGCCCACGGGGAGTTCGACCAGATCCATCCCGTCCCCGTGGACTTCGCCGTGTCCGGAACGTTCCCGGACAACCGAATCATCGCGAGTGCCCCGTTTCGCCGCGCCGTCTATGGATCGGGAGGGGACGGGAGCTACGTCCACACCAGCGGCGTCTTCCTGGCCACCGGCCGGCTCGGCCTGGCCCTCACCGCCGGAGCTGCCCTCGGGCGAGCCATCGGCAACTCGCGGCGCCGCTCGGACGCCCAACGGATGTCCCAGGCGGACTGGCGTCCGTTCGACCAGGGATCCGTGTTCGTGAATCAGTACGGGTTCTACCTGAGGACCGCTGCGGGTCTCCTGTGGTGGGGCTGGGACGACCTGCTCGAATGCCAGATGATCGAGCCCGGCCGGCTGGTGATGCTGGGGGTCACGCCCGAGGGCCAGCGCAATTTCATGGTGGATTCGGACCTGGCCGAGCTGCTGTTCGCCACGTGGGCTCTGGTTCGCCAGCCCCAGCACTGGCAATTCCTGCAGCGGGTGTGGTTGATCCCGGCATGGCTGGAGCACTACCGGAACGTCTACGGCATCTCGGCGTTCGACTTCGCCCGGGAGTTCCCGGATCACTTCGGCCAGCTCTCCTGACGGACGTGCCCGGCCTGAACACTCGGCCTGAACACCCGGCCTGTACGCCCGGCCGGCCCGGCACGTCGACGGGACCTGACATCCGAGGGGCCCGCGCACCTACCATGCGGACGATGAAGGTCGTCGTGCTCGGGGCCACCGGAACCATCGGAACACTCATCACCACGCGCCTGCGCGAGTTCGGCCATGAGGTCCTCGCCGCCAGCCGCAGCTCGGGGGTGGACGCGGTGACGGGCGAGGGGCTCGAGGCCGCACTCGCCGGCGCGGACGCCGTGGTGGATGCGCTGAACCGGGAGACCCTGAGGGCCGCCGCGGCGATCGAGTACTTCACGACGACGGCCGGCAACGTCTGCGCGGCGGCCCGCCGGGCCGGCGTCGGGCGGCTGGTCTGCGTCTCGATCGCGGGGGCGGCCGATCCGGCCGTGAACAAGACGTACGGGTATTACCGTGGCAAGGCGGCGCAGGAGCACGCCTACCGTTCCTCGGGGCTGCCCGTGACCATCATCCATTCGACTCAGTGGTTCGAGCTGGTCCCCACCATCCTCCGGCGGACCACCGTGGGCCCGGTCGCCGTCCTCCCGACGATGCGCATGGCAGCCGTCTCCGCGGCCTCCGTGGCCCGGTTGGTGGCGGACGAGGTGGCCCGGAAGCCCGACGGACGGACCGGGCACGAGGTGCGGGAGGTGGCCATCCGCGGACCGGAGGTCGCCACGGCGGCCGACGTGGCCCGGAGGATGCTGGCGGTGCGGGGTTCCCTCGGCGGCAAGAGCCCGAAGAGGATCCTGGAGGTGCCCCTGTTCGGCCGTGCCATCGCCTCGGGCGGGCTCATCCCCGAGGACGGGCTCGTGGACGAGGTCACGCTGGATCAGTGGCTGGCCGGCACCCGGCCGCACGCCGTCCGGGACGGCTACGACTACGTGATCGTCGGTGCCGGGATGGCCGCCGCCAAGGCCATCGACGGTATCCGGGCCGAGGACCAGGCCGGGAGCATCGGGGTGTTCGGCGAGGATCCCTCCGCCCCGGTGTACCGCCCGGACCTCTCCAAGACCTTGTGGCTGAAGGAGGACGCCAGCCTGGAGGAATCGCTCATGCTGTCCGAGGCGCCCGGTGCGGCGAAGACCCCGGATGAGAGCACCGAGCTTCATCTCGGCACCACGGTGACCTCCCTGAACCCGGACGACCGCTCACTCGCCCTCGACGGCGGGCAGCGTGTCCGCTACGGCAAACTGCTGCTGGCCACCGGGGCTGCACCCCGTCTAACCGGGCTCGAACCCGGCTCGCGGGTCCTCTACTACCGGACCGTGGACGACTTCCGGCGACTGCGCGAACTCACCCGGGCCGGGGTGCACGTGGTCGTGGTGGGCGGCGGGTACATCGGCTCCGAGCTCGCGGCCGTGCTGACCCAGAACGGGGTCCGGGTCACCTTCGTGGTCACCTCCGTTCCGCTGCTGGCTCACTTGTTCCCCGACTCGTTGGCCCACACGGTCACCCGGGAGTTCAGTGACCGCGGTGTCGAACTGGTGGTCGGGCGGCTCGCCGGCGGCTCCACCCGGCGCAAGGGGGTGACCGTCCGCCTCGAGGACGGGACCGAGATCGCGGCGGACGCGGCCGTCGTCGGGGTGGGGGTGTCCCCGCGCACCGAACTGGCCCGGGCCGCCGGGCTTGCGGTGGACGACGGGATCCTGGTGGACGACCACTTGCGGACCGGGGCGCACAGCATCTACGCGGCGGGAGATGTCGCCCGCTACCCGGACCGGTTGCTGGGGGTCCGCCGGGTGGAGCATGCGTC
This sequence comes from Citricoccus muralis, assembly GCF_003386075.1. Lineage (GTDB taxonomy): Bacteria > Actinomycetota > Actinomycetes > Actinomycetales > Micrococcaceae > Citricoccus > Citricoccus muralis. The sequence continues at coordinate 2,659,367 of NZ_QREH01000001.1, read as the reverse complement.
CGCGGCCGAGACCATGGGCACGGTGGCCGGGCGAAACATGGCCGGTGCGGACCGGCCCTACCGCACCACGCCGTTCTTCTGGTCCGACTTGTTCGACTTCGGCTATGAGGCCGTCGGCGAGGTGGACACCCGCCACCGGACGGTCGAGGATTGGGCCGTGGGGGATGACAGCCAACCGGACCACTCCACTGGCGTGGTCTACTACGTGAATCAGATCGGCGCGGTCCGGGGCGTGCTGCTGTGGAACGTCTGGGAGTCGGTGAAACCGGCCCGGAAGCTCATCGAGAGGACGGGGCTCGAGCGGGTCAGGGACCTCGATTCTCTGCGCGGTGAAATCCCGTTCGGGTGAGGGAGGGGTCACGCTGCCGACCGTACGGTCAGAGGAGGTCCCTGCGGCTGGACTCCTTGGTGAGCAGGACGGCAAGCGTGCAGATCACCAGCATCCCGGCCCAGAAGGCTCCGACGAGCACCGCCGATCCACCGGCGACGATCATGAGGCCTGCCGCGATCATCGGGGTGAAGCCGGCACCGACCACGGAGGCGCCCTGGTACGCCAGGGATGCGCCGGTGTACCGCACCTTCCCCGGGAACTGTTCTGCGACGAAGGCGCCGATCGGTCCGTAGAGCAGTCCCTGCACGATGCCATTGCCAAGGATCATGGCGAGGGCGAAGCTCCACATGGTTCCGGTGGTGAGCAGCAGGACGAGCGGGTAGGCCGAGACGATGCCGATCACCCCGGCGATGGTCAGCATCCGACGGCGTCCGATGCGGTCCGACATGCGTGCGGCCCAGAAGGTGACGACGAGCGTGAGGGCGGCTGCTCCGGCCTTCCAGTTCAAGACGGCTGACCGGTCCAGGCCCTGCTCGACCGCCACGGAGACGCCCCACACCGTGAGGATCGCCTGGCAGACGTAGAACCCCATGGCCGCGGCCAAAGCCAGTACCACGGCGCGCCAGTGATTCTGGATGACCTCCACGATGGGCAGCTTGCGCGCCTCGCTCTCTTCCGAGAGCTTCTGGAAGACCGGGGATTCGGAGACCTTGAGGCGGATCACCATGCCCACGAGGATCAGGACTGCCGAGAGCAGGAAGGGAATCCGCCATCCCCACTCCAGGAACTGGTCGCCGGTGGCGGCCGAGACGGCGGACACCACCAGCGTCGCCAGGATGGCGCCGGCTGGAGCTCCCGCATTGGCGAAGGAGGTGGCGAACCCACGGGATTTCTGTGGAGCATGCTCCAGCGCCATGAGGGCGGCACCGCCCCACTCGCCTCCGACCGCAATGCCCTGGATCACGCGCAAGGAGATCAGAATGATGGGTGCTGCGACACCGATGGTCGCCGTGGTCGGCAACAGGCCGATGAGCACGGTGGCCCCGCCCATGATCATCATGGACAACACCAACATCTTCTTGCGCCCGATGCGGTCACCGAAGTGGCCGAACACCACACCGCCGAGTGGACGCGCCAGGTAACCGGCCGCCAGGGTTCCGAACGAGGCGAACATGGCGACGGCCGGATCCAGGCCGGTGAAGAACACCTGGTTGAAGACCACAGATGCGGCGGTGGCGTAGAGGATGAAGTCGTAGTACTCGATGGCCGTGCCGATGAAGCTCGAGGAGAGGATCCGGCGCATGTCCTTGTTGTTCAGTGACGTCGCTGTGGTCACCGTCCTCTCCGGTCCTTCGCTGGGAAGCTCCGACGGCGTGGACGGTGTGGCTGTGGTGGTCTCGCTCATGGAATCATCACGTCCTGACGGGGTTCTGAGGCGGCCGGAAGGTCGACTCCGGCCGGGGATGGCGCTGTGTGGTGAGGTGTTCCGAAGGGGATGACCTGAAGATCGTCGGGGACATGGAACGGGCCGGTGAAGAGTGCTTCGCCACGTTCCCAGACAGACCGGTCAGCCGTTCCCGGGACCAGGTGGTGCAAGGCCAGCTGGCGGGCACCGGCCGCCGTCGCGATCCGGGCTGCGCCTTCAACGGACGTGTGGGATTTGTAGTGGTGGTCCCGCGAGGCGCGGGAGGCCTCATCGGCCTTGTCCGCGTACATCGATTCCACGAATCCGAAGTCAATGGCCTCGTGCAGCAACAGGTCGGTGCCCTGGGCCAATCGGACCATGTTCGCCGTCTCCGCCGTGTCACCGGAGAACGTCACCGACCCTTCCGCCGTCTCGAAACGGAAACCGAAGGCCGGAGCGACCGGGGGATGCTCCACGAGGATCGCGCTCACCGTGACGCGCTCGTCCCGATAGATGACGAAGGGGTCCATCTCCGGTGTGGGGCGGTCATTCGGGTGATAGCCGAGGCCTCCGGGGAGTTCGATGTCCTCGACGTCGAAGAGGTCCAAGGGATTGGGCCGCAGGCTGTCGAGGATGCGGTCATTGAGATCAGTGGCATGGGCGTTCATCAAGGTCCTGAACATGTCTCGCGTGCCCGGAGTGGGGTTCTCCGGGTTCAGCGGCTGCGGTTGCCGGACGGCTCGGGGAGAGACCTCCGGGAGAATGCCGCGATTCCCGGGGCCCATGATCTTGACCGGGCGGTCCTGGCGGTCGAGCATCTCGTAGAGACCGAACAGCGCCAGGCTGCCGAGGTCGACGGTGTGGTCGGAATGCAAATGGGTGATGAACACCCCGCGCAAGTCGCCCATGTCCAGTCCGGCCTCGTTGAGGCGCCGACCCACGCCGTGGCCGCAGTCGACGAGATAGAACCCGTCTCCCACCACGACCGCTGTGGAGATGCCACACCGTTGTTGGGGCTTGCCGCGAGTCCACCAGCGAGGACCGCCCGCCGTGCCCAGCGTGATGATGTGCGGATTGAGTGCAGATGCTGCGGATTCAGGCAGAGGTGTTCGCATGCTGGATCTCCTTCCACCGCCCTTCCCGAGAGAGTGGCGGCCGAATCGTAGAGTTTCTAAACCGTTGTGTTCCAGCATGATCCACATCACATCATCCACCAAGCTTGTATATTTGATGGTGGCTATCAGAGGAGCTGATGATGGACCTGACGTTGCGCCAGATGGAGTACTTCTTGGCCGCCCTGGACACGGGGTCTATGACCAAGGCGGCCAAGCGTTGCCACGCGTCCCAATCCGCCACATCCATGGCTGTCGCCCAATTGGAGAGGTCACTCGGCGCCCCGTTGTTCCTCCGGAGCCATGGGTCTTCCCTGGTTCCGACGTCCGTGGCCCTGGCCTTCGCAGCACACGCTCGCACGTGTGTCGAGGCGGCCGAGGCGGCTCAGGCTGCCGCGACGGAGACCTTGCATGAGCTCTCCGGGACGCTGCGCGTGGGATGTCTCCATGACCTCGCCAAGCTGGTTTTGCCTCCTCTGGCCCAGCTCTGCGATGAGCGGTATCCGCAGTTGGAACTGCAGTTGGTGGAGGGCTCCGCCGTATGGCTCCAAGAGGAGATGCGTGCGGGCAGGTTCGATCTGGCCCTGGTGTACTCACTCCAGGTGGGGGCGGATCTCTCGATGACGCCCTTGCGTGAGGTCCGGCTTCACGCCGTCCTGCCGGCAGGCCATCCCGCGGCCCAGAGGGAGTCGGTCGACTGGGGCCAGATCGCAGCTGAACCGGCGATCCTGCTGGACGGCCCCCCAGCCGTGGAGCGGATCACGGCCCAGGCACACCGATTGGGGTTGGAACTGAACATCCGGTGGACGCTGTCCTCCATGGAGACCATTCGATCCCTGGTGGCCCGTGGCCTCGGATATTCCCTGACGAACGCACCGCCCGCCAGTGCGACCACGGTGGACGGCCTCGAGGTGGTGTACAAGCCGCTCGCCAATGACCTGCTCCCCAATCACCTGTGTGCCCTGCACGCGCCGGGGGCGGAACGGCTGCGCAAGATCAGGGCTGTCATGGAACTGATCAAGGAGGCGACCCGGGCGTAGGGGCGTAGGGCTGTTCGTTATGGCTGCGGCGGCAGTCGTACCTGGCGCCAGTGGTATCCGGCACCAGCGCGACCCGCCGCTGGGCCGGGCTCTGCGGGTGTGGACCTGCGGAACCCGACCCAGCCGACGAGGAGCGGTCAGCCGCGGCCCCCCTTCCGTTCGTACGTCACCAGGGAACCATTGCCGAACGTTCCCGTGGTGGCATAGAGGGTGGAGCCGCCGAAGGCCACATCGGCGGGTGACTCTGCCGCGAAGAGGGTGGTGGCCGACGTCTTGCCCTTCCTGATGACGGAGACCTCCCCGCCGAACATCTCGGCCACCACGATGTCCCCGTTCCGGTCCACGTCCAGTCCGGTGGTGCCATGCATGCCACTGGCCACGGCCCGGGCCTTCCCTGACCACGGATTGACCCGGTACACCGTGCTGATCGGCACCATCTCTCCAGCGCTGCCCTGGAGCGTGGAGACGTACAGGTTCCCATCGCGTCCGACCCGCACGTCCGTGGGCACCGGTTCAACGGTGTAGTCCGCCCCGACGACGCAGTCCGGCACGGCCAGGCCCGATTCCGGGGCACCCAGTTGAGCATCGAAGCCGGCCTTCAGTTCCGGCGTCATCGTGATGGTGGTGGTGGGAAGGACGGCCACGGTGGAGATGCGCCGGGTCTTCAGGTCGACCTTGAGGATCGCGTTCGCGGCGGCGTCGGCCACATAGGCGGTGTTCCCGTGGACATCGAGTTGGTAGGCGTGGGACTCCACGATGCCCCGGTAGCGATTGAGGTGTAGGCCGGTGGCCTCCTCGAGCACCGCCACCTCGGCGGCACAGGTGGCGTCCAGCCCGCGCAGCCCGTACGTCTGCCGACGATCGGGGTTGTTGCGGTTCTCGTGGGCGATGAAGTCCCGGCTGGCCACGGTCCGCTTTCCACGCTCGGAGGTCTTGACGAGGTGGCTGGTGGGGCCGCGACCGAAATCGGACTCGATGTGGAAGGTGGACCCCTTAGCAACGTCGATGCCGACCAGTTCGTTGGGCATCTCCTCGCTGACGGGAGGCCGCATCTGGTGGACGGTGGTGACAGTCCCCCGTCTGCTGACCTTGGACAGGGTGCCCGTGAAGCTCTGGGTGACGTAGGCCGAACCGTGGTGGCCGGCTGCGACGGACAGGGGCCCGACGAGGCCCTGCGCCACCGTCTCCGGGGCGGGTGGGGTGGGCGAATGGGCCTGGGCGGGTGCTGCGATGAGGGTGACGGCGAGGGCCAGACAACTGGCCGCGGCTGCCGCACGGGACGTGCGCATGGGGGTCCTCCGAAGGGTGAAACGGCTGCGAGTGGACCGTCCCGGGCGGGACGGGCCAGTGCCTGCGCGCGGAGCCGGGGGAGGCCTTCAGTGCGCGGGAACAGCAGGAGAGTATGGCCGCGACGGCAGGCCGGTCCATCCCCGGTCACCGCCCGGAAATCCGCCGCCGGACCGGGCCCGGTCCGGCGGCAGCAACAGTCCATGTCAGGTGATGTCAAGCTCTCGAATGCCCGCATTTCAGGTACGTTCGAGCCAGGTAGGTTCGAGGCTGCTCACCCGGTGGCTCGCCACCAGGGCATGATCGGGGACCGGCGCCGCGCAGACCGGCCTCCGTTCACTGGCGGGACCTGGTTAGATGACCGCATGCGAGCTTTCGGATACACGGAGTACGGCGGTCCTGAGGTCATGCACCACCTCGAGATGGAGGACCCGACGCCCGGTGAGGGGCAGGTGCTGATCCGCCTGGCCGCGGCTGGCGTGAACCCGGCGGACATCAAGGTCCGGTCCGGGTTGCGCCGGGATCGGATCGAGGTCCGGTTCCCCATGCCCATGGGCCGTGAGGCGGCCGGTGAGGTGCTCGACGTCGGCCCCGGGGTCACCGAGTTCCGTCCCGGAGACGCGGTGTTCGGCTCGACGGCGGCCGGGACCGGTGGGTTCGCCGAACAGGTCCTGCTCAGTGCGGCCGGCACGGCCCTGCGGCCCGAGGCGGTCTCCGCTGAACAGGCGGCCTCCCTGCCGGTGTCCGTGTGCACCGCCTTCGACGCCCTGGGCGAGCTCGATCTTCCCGAGGGCGCCACGCTCGTGGTGCTCGGCGCCGGGGGCGGTGTGGGAACGGCCGCCTGCGGCTTGGCCCGGGACCGCGGGCTGACCGTGCTGGGCGTGGCCTCGGAATCCAAGCGGCCGATCGTCGAGGAACTGGGCGCGCGCCATGTGGTCAAGGGAGACGGCTGGACCGAGCGGGTGCGGGCCCTGGCCCCGGACGGGGTGGACGGCGTGATCGACACCGTGGGTGGTGACACCCTGCGCGAAACCGCCGGACTTCTCCGGGCCGGCAGCGGAGCAGGAGGGTCCGGGCGGGGATCCGGGTGGGGAAGGGTAGAGCGGGCACCGTCCGGCCCGAGCCATTCGAGCGTGCTGCCACTGCGCAGTGTGGCCGACTACGATCTGGCCCGGGAACTCGGCGGTGCGCCCGTCACCCGCCGCCGCACCTCCGCGGTCTACGCGCAGGTCGCCGACCTGGTGGCCGCGGGACACTTCACCCCCGTGGTCTCCACCGTCTATCCGTTCTCTGAGGCGGCGGAGGCGGTGGCCACCGTCGAGTCCGGCAGTCCCGTGGGGAATGTGGTGGTGACCGGCTGAGGACGCGGGGAACGTAGGTGGCGGTTCAGAGGGCGGTGGTTCAGACCGCGGTGACCCAGGGCCGCAGGAGTTCGCCGAGGTGCTCCTCGGAACGATAGGGCACCACGTCGAAACCTCCGAGGCCGGCACCGGCCTCGGCAGGCCGGCCCCAGTCCTGACGGAACTCGAGCACCGCGACCTCGTGGTCCACGAGCGTCACCACCACGCTACGGCGGCCCGGCGGGGTGGCCTCGATGACCAGGGTGTCGGCAGACTCCCAGTAGAGCCGCGCGGCCATCAGGGCTCCGGCCGGAGTGGGATGGAGCCGGCTGTCCACCAGGTTCAGCCGCTGCAGCAGCTCGAGCTGCCCCTGGTCCTTCTGCCGGGAGCGGGCGCCACCCCAGGCGGCGTTGATGACAGCTTGCACCGAACTCTGGGGGATCGGTTCGAGAGGTGGGGCGTAGTCGGTCGGACCGGGGGTCGAATCCGTGCCCGTGGCCACCGTGGACCAGCTCGGCGCCAAGTCGCCCGGTGCAGGCGCGGGGTCCCCGGGCCGGGGGGCCAGGCCCTCCAGGGCACGGACCCAGCGGGGCCGCCATCGGGCGGGCATGCCCGAGGTACCCATGAAGTGCCCGGCGACCACGAGGGCCAACCCGCCGAAGAAGCCCACGGACCAGGCGAGGCCGCTGGCCGTCGTCGGGCCTCCGGTGGCGAAGAGATCGGCAACGGGAGTGGACAGTCCCATCAGGACGAAGCCGGCGCCCATGGGAACCATGGCCGGTCCAAGGTGGCCGGCGTAGATGAGCGGTCGGGAGAGCCACCGTCGGTTCCAGCCGGCGTAGGCACCCCAGCCCAAGACCAGGAATGCCGCGCCGATGAGGAGGAAGAACCACATCAGGAGGTTCCGGACCCGCCGGTGACCCCGCGGGTGGCTTCGTCCCAGTATTCGACCAGGCTGGTGAAGACGGTGAGGGCGCTGACCTGAACCAGGGTGGCCTGATCGTCCCCGGGCTCGCCGGTGATGGCGAAGCAGCCGTGGCGCTCTGTCATGAGCCAGGGCTGGGGCGTGGCATCCGTACCGGCCAGGCGCAGCAGCCACCAACGGCCGTCCCGCAACGGTTCCGGCAGTGCGGCCGCCGCCGCTGTTCCGGCCGTTCCAGAGGCACACGAGCCCGGGCCGGCGTGGTCCTCGATGGCCGACCAGTCCACGGTGACCGGTGGCCAGCCGAGCCAGGCGGGGGTGACCCCCGCCCAGGACAGCACCGCCTTCGGCAGGGCGTCCCAGGCGCCGGAGACGAACTGGCGGTCAGCGGCCAGCCGGTGTGCCTCCACCGCGGGATCCGGGTCCAGCATCGCGACCAGGCCCGGGGCCGCCCAGCCCGCGAAGCCGTCCCGGGACAGCCTCAGGTCCACGGAGCTGGAACCACGGGGGGTGTGCAGCACGGCCGTGTGCCGGTGCGGTGAGTCGAGGGTCTGCAACTCCGCGGGACGGTCACGACCCGTCCCGGACAGCCCCAGGCCGGCGTAGGTCTCGGGATCCAGGACGCCGCCGGCCTCGACCCGGCGCACGGACGCGTCGTCGAACCAGCCACCCTCGTGGGACCAGGCCTGGAAGCCGCGGACCTTGTCCAGGGTCTCCAGTGGCATCCCGTGGGCCTTCGAGGCCGACGCGTCGAGCCGGGGCTCCCGGTCCGGGAAGCCGGACAGGCGCGCGTCGAAGGGCGTCGGGGCGACGGGACCCCCGGCGGCAGAGCCGTCACCGGACCGGCGCACGGAACCGCCCAGGTGGAGCATGAGTGGCTGCAGATGCCGGCTTTGGGCCACGGTGCAGTGCGCGGACATCTCCAGGAGGCGCTCGCCGTCCTCGATGAGCCATTGGTAGCTGACCAGTTCACCCGCCGGGGACGCGTGGAGGAAGACCTGACGACGGCCGTTGCGGACTTCTGTCCCGGAGGACAGGCGGAAGGGGGCCGTGTCCAGCCACAGACAGTCCGGTGCGGTACTGGTCAGCACGGCGGCGGCCAGGGATGCCAGCTGGGGCAGGGACCGGCCTCGAGAGGGAACGTAGCGCGCCGTGAAGGTCGGCGTGTAGTCCAGATCTTCCCGAAGCGGATGCACCACGGTCAGGTCCTGACCGGGCAGCTGCCGCCAGCTGGACGGCACCTCGAACGTGAGGTCTTGCCAGGACAGGTTCCGCCAGGTGGCCGAGTCGCTCAATCGAACAGTTCTCCCCAATTGCCGGTCACGAGATCGCCGACGAAGTCACCGGCCTCGCCGACCCCCTCTTGGATTCCCTCCGGAACATACTTGTTGAACCCGTCCATGACGAAATCGTTGATGTCGTCCTGCCATCCGGACAACTCCAGGGCCACGGCAACACCGGTGCCGATGACCAGGCCGACGCCGGCGCCCACCAGGGTGCCGGCCCCGGGGACCACCGAGCCGATGATCGCCCCGGTGGCGACCCCGGTGGCGATGGCCGTGCCGCCGCGGACCAGGGTCTCCTGACCGACCTCGTTCTCGAGTTCCTCCTCACTGAGGTTCGGATTCTCCTGGAGGAGGCGTTCTTCGGCCTTCTGCCGTTCGCTGGCGAACGTGAAGCCGGCGGCCAGGACGGAGAGGGCGCCTCCACCGATCCGGATGCCGTTCGGCTGCCGCAGGCGGTTGCCATCGGCGTCAGTGCCGGTGTGCGTCATCTGGATGTCCCGGTTGAAGTCCGGTTCGGGAACGTCGAGCTTGACCGGTCTGCCGTCGGGGTCCAGGCCCTGGGCCAGGTTGGGCAGGCCTCGGAGGAACTCTCGACGGCTGAAGGTGGGGGTGGTCGGCGGCTGGTACTCGTAGTGCACCTGGCCGAGGATCGTCTCGAAATAGCCGGTGGTGATGCCGCCCCAGCCCAAGGCCTGGCCGTGCTCGTTCGCAATGGGAACCGTGATGCCGGTCAGGGTCTGGGCGCAGGCATCGTTGGCGGTCTCGTAGTCGGTGACGACCCCGTTGATCAGGCCATTGATCCGGTCGATCTCCTCTTGGTACGCCGGCTCGTCACTCGTGAGCCCCCCGGGGAAGGCGGATGCCGCGGCCTGTGCGTCCGTGTTGCGGGTCTCCAACGCCTCGACGGCTCCGGCCCAGGTGTTGAGCGCCGACTTTGCCTCGCCCAGGGCTGTGGCCAGGTTCTCGGCCCGGTCCGAGGGCAGGTTGAATGCGCCGGCCAATTGGATCTGCAGGCCCGTGTCCGTCTGGTAGTAGTCCGTGACGGAGCTCCACTCGGTCCTGGCGCCGTCGACCTCCGTCTTGTATTTCTCCCCGGCCGTGTTCAAGTCCGTGGCGGCATCACGGATGGTCTGCGGATCCGGCCAGTCGTCCAGCTTGTCCAGTTGGGGGAAACGCGCCATGGGATCTCCTTCAGAGCTCGTTCAGGTCGACGGCACCGTACTGGTCCCGGTCCAGGGTGTCCCGGGCCGTGTCGATCGCCTCGCTGGAGATGCGGGCGTTCTCGCCCTGCTCCGCCGAGGCCTCGACATAGGCATCCACCAAGGTCTGGGTGGCCACCAGCCGGCCTTCGCACAGGCTGATGATGTTGTCCTTGGCGGGGATGGCGAGGTTCGCCTCGAACGAGGACAGCGCCTCGACCACCACGGAGACGTCCTTGGCGGCGCTCTCCGCCGAGGACAAGGCCGTGGTCAAGGTGTTGTCATCCCGGAGGTTCTGGACGTGGACGTCGGCGTTGAGCATCACCGCGCCGAGTCCCACCGGGTCAATCTCATAGGCGCCCATGGTGTGCCGCCCTCCTCTTCGTCCTCTGGCATGCTGCCGTTGATGCGCGAATGGCCCCGGCTGGTCCGTCACCGGCGCTCACCGTTCGATTGTAGGGACGCGTCCAGAGATCCGCAGTGGGGAGAACTACCCATGTGATCTGCACGGTGATGACGACTCCGTGATGCCGACCCGGTGATCCCGGCCGCGGCACACCCTGACATTCGGGCACCGATGGCGATACGGTGGCCACGTCGGCACCGTCACCGGTCCGGCAACCCGGCACGTCCAGACGTCACAGGAGGAACTTCATGCCCCGTCCGATCGTCAGCAAGGCCAGCACCCAGTGGGACGGTGACCTGTTCACCGGTTCCGGGACCACCGCCCTCGAGACATCCAAGGCCGCCACCTTTGACGTGAATTGGAAGGCCCGGGCCGAGGAGGCGGGCGCTACCACGAACCCCGAGGAACTGCTCGCCGCCGCCCACTCCACCTGCTACACCATGCAGTTCTCCAACATGCTCAAGGAGAACGGCACCGCCCCCACCCACCTGGAGACCACCGCGGACGTCACCTTCGAGGCCGGCGTCGGCATCACCGGCATCATGCTGGTCATCAAGGGACAGGTCGAGGGGATCTCCACCGAGGACTTCGTGAAGATCGCGGACCAGGCCAAGGACCAGTGCCCGGTGTCCCAGGCGCTCGCCGGTGTCAAGGACATCACCGTGGACGCCACCCTGACCTGAGGCCAGGCAGCGTGGCCTGAGACCGGGTGGTCGCCCTCTCAGGCGAACAACCCCGCCACGAGTTCGTCCGAGCGGCGCTGGCCGGCCGGATCGCTCATGCCGCCGGTCACCAGCAGCTCATCGGCGCCGGTGAAGTCCACCAGCGACTCCACCGCCTCGCGCACCTCGTCCGGGGTGCCGTGGATCCCGGAGGCGAGGTTCTCCTCCACGCGCCGCCGGTCGCGGTCGGTAACGGAGCCGGCGTCGCCCTCGCCGCGCATCACCGCCCGGACGTCCCTGGCGGGTTCCAGGGCGCGGAACTCGCCCTTGACCCTCGACTGGGCCAGCGCCCAGGCCTCCGGTAGGACCAGGTCCCGCGCCGCCTCGCGGGTATCCGCCACGGCGAGGTTCGCCGAGACGATGACGTAGGGCTCCGCGAACCATGGTGATGGGCGGAAGTCGCGGCGGTACCGGGCGAGGCCTTCATGTCCCGCCTCGCCGCCGCGCTGATACAGGGACGGCCCGCCCACGACGACGGCCAGCCCGGCCTCCGCGGCCCAGCGCAGCCCCTGCCCGGTCGCCAGGACGAACACCGGGGTGGCGGCATGGTCCTGCGGGCGTGCGGTGAACGGACCGGTGCCGCCGAGGAACCCCAGTAGTTCGGCGAGGTCCTGCGGGAACTGCTGCGCGGCCTCCTTGTCCCGGCGCAGTGCCGCCCGGACGGCCGGGGTGAACCCGACGGAGCGGCCTAGGCCCAGGTCGATGCGTCCGGGGAACAGGGCTTGGAGGGTGGCGGTCTGTTCGGCCACGACCAGGGGCTGGTGGTTCGGCAGCATGACCCCGCCGGAGCCCACGCGGAGTCGGTCCGTGGCGGCGGCGATGGCGGACATGAGCAGTGTTGGGGTGGAGCCGGCAATGCCGGGTACACCGTGGTGCTCGGCCACCCAGAACCGCGAGTATCCCAGCTGCTCCGCCCGTTGGGCCCGGGCGATGACACCCTTCAACACCTCGGCCTCGCTGGCCCCCTCGATCGTGTTGGCGCGGTCGAGGAGGGACACGGGCAGGCGGGTGGCGGGGTGCGAGGTCATGTCCGGCATAACGGGATCGTCGCCCAGAATATTGCCGCGACCGGAGAAACCGGCGGCGGGCTGTGGGACCTGCCTGCCGGCGTCGGGCCCTTGCTACCGTGCGGGCATGGCCGTCATCTACGAAACCGCTGCCACCCTCAACGGATTTCTCGCGACCGAGGACGATTCCCTGGACTGGCTCTTCGAGATCCCGGGTGAGCAACCGGACATCACGGACTTCATGGGCTCGGCCGCCGCCATGGTGATGGGCTCCACCACCTATGAATGGGTGCTGGCGATCGAGGACCTCGTGGCCCATCCGGAGAAGTGGGCCTCGTCCATGGGGAAGAAACCGGTGTTCGTGTTCTCCACCCGCCAGCTGCCCGTTCCGGCCGGAGCAGATGTGCGGATCCTCGACGGCGACGCCGGCCGGCACCTTCCCGAGATCCGGGCGGCCGCCGGCGACGGCGACATCTGGATGATGGGCGGCGGGGGGCTGGCCGCCCAGTTCCTGGCCGCTGGCGCGCTGGACAGGATCGCCATCACCCTGGCGCCGGTGACCCTGGCCCGCGGGAAACCGCTGTTCTCCGGCGACATGTTCTGGGACCGGCTGCGGCTGCGGTCCGCCGAGAAGATCGGGGAGTGGGCCCGGCTCGTCTATGACATCACTCCGGCCGAGCAGGGCACGCATCCGCCGACCACGTTGCCCTCCTGAGGCAGCCCGCGGGCCCGGTTCGTCCTCACGTGTAGAGCCGAAATATTCTTCTCTGTTGTAATAGTGTGTGTCACACAGTAAAGTGTGAGGCGTGAACGAAGAACTGGCTTCCGCCCTTGCCACCCACCGGCAGGAACTCCGGCGCGGCACCCTCGTGGTCGCCTGCCTGCTGGCCTGCCGAACCCCTCGCTACGGGTACGCCCTGCTGGAGTACCTCGCCTCCGCGGGGCTGGACGCGGAGGCCAACACGCTTTACCCGCTGCTGCGCCGGCTGGAAGGCCAAGGTCTCCTGAAGGCGGAGTGGAACACGGAGGAGCCCCGTCCACGGAAGTACTACAGCCTCACCGAGGACGGAGCCGGGATGGCCGACGAGCTCCGGGACGAATGGAAACGACTGACGGCCAGCCTGGCCACCCTCTGGAAGGAATCACCACGATGACCGCTTTGACCCGTCGCTACATCGACCAGGTCGTCGCGCATCTGTCCGAAGGACAGCGCGAGGGCATCTCCCGTGAGTTGGCCGCCCTGATCTCGGACATGCAAGAGGAGCGGCTCGCCACCGGTGCCGACGAGGCTGCCGCCGAGCGAGAGGCCCTCGAGGAGCTCGGGGACCCGGCCCGGCTGGCCGCACGGTACCGCAACGCGCCGAACTACCTGATCGGCCCGGAGTTGTATCCCGTCTACGTGCGTGCGTTGCAGTGGCTGGTGCCGGTGGTCCTCATGGTCTCCCTGATCGTCAACATCGTGGTGTATTCCGCCACGGAGGCCGAGGCCAATATCGGGGCCATGATCGGACAGATCGTGGGGCCGCTGATCAGCGCGCTGTTCTGGATCCTGGGTTCCGTGACCCTGTTCTTCTGGGTCTTCGAACGCGTCGCCCGGCCGCGGGACAAGACCGCCGTTGCGCGGGACGGGGCCCGGCATTGGAGCGTCGACGATCTGGGGATCGAGATGGCCCATGCACGGGAGGCCCGCTCCGAGGCCATCGGTGGCCTGGTCATGCTGGTGCTCTTGGCGCTAGTGCCGCTGATCCCGACCTCGTTCTTCTACGTGGGCCACTTGAACGACGGCGGACCGTTCGTCAACCAGGGCCTGTGGAACTTCTGGCTCCCGGCCTACTACGTCCTCCTCGCCGTAGAGGCGATGCTGGGCATCTGGACGATCGTCCGGGGCCGCACCACTCGGCCTCGACTGGCGGCCAGGGCTGCGATGGACGTGGTGGCCGGCCTGTTCTTCACCGTGCTGGTCCTGACGCAGCAGGTCATCGACCCCGCGATCAGCTCCGGCATCCTCCAGACCTCCGGCGCCACGGACTGGGTGGACGTGCTCTATCTGGTGGTCATCTGGGTAGTCGTCCTCTGGGACCTGTATGTCTGCGTGAAGTACTGGCGGACCCTGGGCGTGCCGGAACGCCTGGTCACGGCGTGATAACGGTGTGAGTTGAGCGCGGATGTTTATGCGGGCTGATGGGACCCAGATGGCGGTCAGGGGCCGTTCAGCCCGCCGCAAGGTTGCGGTTTAATAACGAACCTGTACCTTTAAGTAACGGTCCGATAACCCCAGCGGATGTCGGACGGTGACCCACTCCAGCCTGTGAAGGCCACGGGGCGGGCGCTGTTCGGATCCGGGGACCGCCGTGTGTACACCGTCGTCGAACAAGGTATGAATCCATGAACTACCCCACCCGCCGTGACCGCCTGGCCGCCGAGCTGCAGGCCCGCCGGTCCCGCCGTCGCCGCTCCCTGACCGTCGGAGCCCTCGGCGTGACCACCGCTGCCGGCGCCCTGCTGGCCGGGGTGGCCCCCGCCTCCGCCAACGATGGCTCGCAGCAGGCCTCGTCCTACCAGGACTGGAGCTACCAGGGCTCCTCCTCGAGCTCTTCCGAGACGTCTTCCGCCTCGGACTACTCCACCGCCTCGGCCGGATCCTCGAGCGAAGGTGCCAGCTACCAGCTGGCCTCCTACTCCTCGACGTCCGGCTCTTACGGAGCGGCGGCAGACTGGGCCGTGTCCACTGCCAATGACTCCTCTGTGGGCTACTCCTACGGTGGCAACGGGCCGTCCGCCTATGACTGCTCCGGATTCACCCAGAACGCCTTCGCCCAGTCCGGCGTGGACATCCCGCGGACCTCCGGCGCGCAGTTCTCCGGGGCCAGCCAGTATGTGGGGTTGGACGATCTGCAGGTCGGTGACCTGGTGTTCTGGTCCAACAACGGATCGGCCTCTGGCATCTACCACGTGGCCATGTACGTGGGTGATGGAAAGATCGCTCACGCCCGCAATTACACCGAGGGTGTCTCCGTCACTGACGTGGACTACAGCCCCACGAACATGATGGGCACGGCCGCCCGGTACTGATCCGGTTCTCCGCAGCCACTCTCATCGTGCCGGGCCACAGTGATGATCACTGTGGCCCGGCACGATTGGTGTAGTTGTACCCAGCTCTTGCCCGCACAGCGGTCAACCGAACCGCTGGCTGCGCAGCAGAGCGTCGGCGCGGCGCGCCACATCGGCCTGTTGGGTGGCCAGGGTCGTCACCAAGCGCCGCACGTGGCGGACGCGGGCCTCCCACGCTTCGCCGCGCTGTTCCCGGCGCGGCAACCGTTCCAGGGCGTCCACCTCGCGCCATGCCGTGACCAGCGCGGACTCGTAGAGCCGCTGGTCGGCCTGCTCCGCCCGGCCGCCGGTCGCCGAATCCAGGCCCAGCACCGCGACCATGTCCAACCGGGAGAGGTCCAGACCCAGGGCCAGCTGCTCGAGGTCGGTCCGCAGCCCGGCCAGTTGGCGGCGGACCGCAGCGGTGCCCACCCGGCGCCGGCCGGCTTCCACCACGGCCAGGCCGAGCATGATGACGGTCAGGATCCCGGTCCACGCGCTGAAGAAGACCGCCCAGAACACGGCTGCCGGACTCACCTGGTCCACGGTGAGGTGGTTGTACTCCATGGCCCGTCCCAGGTCCTCCAGTTCGTAGGAGATCCACCAGCCGATGGACACATCGGCCATGTCACCGGTGCCGTGCACCGTGGGTTCAGTCCCGGTGAAGGCGTAGGCGCCCAGCCTACTGCTGACGCCCACACTGAACTCTCCGGTGAGGAAGTTGTCGAACGCGTACGTGCCGTCCTCCAGGATCCACACGGGCAGGATGGCTTGGCCCAGGGCCACGTCACCCGTCCGAGGGTCCAGCACCTCCGGGAACTCTGCGGCCACGTCCTGCTTCACCTGTTGCTGCGCCTCGAGCAGGTCCCAGTAGTCGATGGCGATGCGATGGTCATATTCCGGGTCCGGTGCATAGTCGATGTACCGCTCTGACGGGAGAAGGGCCACCGTCACCTCGACGTCGGCCGGCAGCAGCGCGCCCTCGTCGCTGTATTCGAGGGACCACGCCATTCGCTCGCGAACGTAGTCCAGGTCCAGGCTGTCTGCGTGGGTCTGCGGATCGGTGTCCCGGGGCTCCACCGGCCCGGCCAACGCCGCCGGATCGCCATAGACCTTCAGCCCGGCCAGGGGACGGTCACCGGTGAGGGTCCGGCCGTACTGGATGTGGCTGTCCTCGACCTGGGATGAGACCAGGAATCCGGCTCCGAGGGAGACCAGCAGCGGAAACACGCCCAGGAGCAGACCATAGGGGATCCCGGACGCGGCTGCGGACGGCGGAGGGGGCGGCGTTGACTGATCGTGCCCCGCCTGGCGATCGATCAGCTCCAACACTTGCTCGGTGGCCTGCAGGGGGCCAAGGTCGGCGCCGTGACCCAAGCCCAGAGCTGCCCGCAGGCCTGTGAAGGAGTCGGTGGCCCCGGCCGTGGCGGCGGAGACCCTGGCACGGGCACGTTCGTCCACGGACTCATTCATGGTTCGCACGTGAGTGGCGTTGGGGATGGTCTTCGGTGAGGCCACGCGCCGGGACATCCGGAGGGCGGTCGTGCGGATGTCCTGTTCCACGGCGTTCCACCGTTGCAGGAGATCGCCGTGCCGGGACACCAGACCCGCCGCTTGTTCATCCGCAGGCCGGTCCGCGTGGCGGTCCGCGCCCCGGCCCGCCGGGGAGGTGCCGGGGGCACCCGGGTGCGCGCCGTCGTCGTGCGCCCGATCTGGGGACGTGCCGGTCCCGACGCCGGCCGCGACCTCCTGGGCGATGGCCAACAGGCGCGCGCGGTGTGCCTCCAGGGCACGCGCCTCGGCCGGGTAGCGGTCATGATGCGCGAGCACCTCGTCGATGGACTGGAGCAGCGGCAACGCAAGCCGGTCCAGGACGGACCGGGACCCGGCATGGCCGGAGCGGACCTCGGCGGCCTGGGCCAGGACGTCGGCCCGGCGTTGCAGGTCCAGGGTGTCCGCGGCGAACTGCTGGAGATCGGACTCGAGCTGCTCCGCGGTCCGGGCCTTCAGAGGCGGGGAGGTGCGGTCGAGGTCCGCCACCAGGGACTGCTCCGTGCGGGCGAGTTCACGGGTGAGCTCGCGGACCCGCTTCCAGTCGTTCTGCAGCCTCGCGTGCTGGGGCCGATCCTGCTGGACGCCGGCCACCTCCACCCGTAGCTGCAGGGTCTCCAACTCGAGGACGGCCCGGGCCAGCCGTAGTTGGGACTCGCCGAAGGCCCGGTATCTCGCTCGCTCGTCACGGCGCCGGCCGACCCAGCGGTACATGGCCAGGATGGCGATGAACATCGGCAGCGCGGCCAGGGGAGCCCACAGCAGCGGAGTGCGGATGCCCGGGTCGAACTTCAGGTCTGCGGCGGTCAGGGCAGCGCCGATGATCGCGTGGGGTCCGTGGCCGAGGGTCCGGTTGTTGACGAAGGTCTCACGGATAGTGGCGGCGGTCGAGTAGTCATCGCCGTAGTCCTCCCCGGCGAAGGCCACGCGGGTGGCGTCATGCAGCGAGAGGTCCGGGTCCTCGGGATCATCCCCGATGGAGAGCATGATGTCCGCATCACCGGTCTCACCGTTGCTGTACTCGTCCCACTCCAGTTCGCGCTCGACCACATGCAGGGTGAACGGCTCATGGCCCAGCGCGATCCCCTCTGCGGCGGCTTCCACCGATTCCTGGGTGATGCCATGGGGCAGCCCCTCGTCCACCACAAAGGTGATGGGTTCAGTGGGCTGTGCGGTGACCTGCTGGAGGCCGATGGCACCGAGCACCACGGACACTCCGGCCAGGGACACGGCCAGAAACGGGAAACGTGAAGGGGGTCGCCGGCGCAGTGGGCGGCCGGGGGGTCGCTGCGAGGGGCCGGGCACGGGCGACATTCTATGGGCTCGGACGGCCTGGGCGCGGATGGCTTCGGAACCGTGACCCGTAGGATGCCAGCAGGTGAGAGCCGGTTCCGCGGACCCGATCCACTCACCCCACCCCTCCATCCCCTCCCTGAGGAGCCATCCCGTGACCCACACCCCGGCGCCCCGCATGGACGAGGAGATCCGTCCCTACCTGAAGTCGCTGGGACTGCCGGGCCTGGTGGACCTGCACGTGCACTTCATGCCGGACACCGTCCAGGAGAAGGTCTGGGCCTTCTTCGACCGGCAGGGCGAGGACGGTGGACTGCCGTGGCCCATCGCCTACCGCGTGGGGGCCGACGAGCGCGTCCGCCGCCTGGACGCGCTGGGCGTCACCGCCTACACCACCCTCAACTACGCGCACCGGCCCGGCATGGCCTCCTGGCTCAACGAGTTCTCCACCGCCTTCGCCGCGTCCCATCCGTGCGCCATCCACTCGGCCACGTTCTACCCGGAGCCGGACGGGGTGTCAGCGGGACAGCAGGTCGCGGACGCCTTGGAGGCCGGCGCCCGGGCCTTCAAGGTGCACGTCCAGGTGGGCGGGTTCTCCCCACTGGACCCCGCCCTCGCGGAGGCCTGGTCACTGGTCGAGCAGGCCCGGACCCCGGTGGTCATCCACTGCGGCAACGGCCCGCACCGGGGCGAGTTCACCGGGATCGGTCCCGTCCGGGCGCTCGCCGACCGCCACCCGGACCTCGTGCTGGTGGTCGCGCACGCCGGCCTGCCCGACTACCGGGACTTCGCCGAGTTGGCGGCCGAGCACCCGAACGTCTACCTCGACACCACCATGGTCGGCACCACCGCGATGGAGTTGCGCGCCCCGATCCCGGCGGACTATCCGGAGAGCATGGCCGCACTGGACGGCAAAGTGGTCTTCGGCACGGACTTCCCCTCGATTCCGTACGCCTACAGCCACCAGATCGAGGCCCTCGTGGGCTGGGGACTCGGGGACGAGTGGATGCGCAACGTCCTGTGGAACACGCCGCGGCGTCTGCTCGGTTACTGACCACCTCGGTAGGTGCGTGGCGTCAGCCCCAGCACCGTCCGGAAGTCCCGGCTCAGATGGGCGTGGTCGGCATAGCCGAGCTCGGCGGCGATGTCCGCGATCGTGATGGCGGGCTCCTCGCGTAGCCGAACGGCCGCCTCCTGCAGCCGGTACCGGCGGATGATCGCCAGCGGGGTCACGCCCACGTGGCTGCGGGCGAGCCGCTGGACACCGCGGACCGAGACGCCCAGCCGCTCGGCGACCTGCTCCACCCGCACGATCGCCCGGTCCGTCGCGATCAGCTCCTCCATCGCGTTGGCGAGCCGGCCCGCGGCGTCCGGCAGGACCATCCGGTCCTCCGCCCACCGGGCGAAGGCTGAGGCGGCCTCACCGCGGGCGGCCGCGCCGTCGTCGTGCTCCAGGGCGGCCTCCACAGAGACCAGCAGGTCCGGGGCCTCGAAGGGCACCTCGGTGTCCCGGAGCCGTTCCGGCTCCGGATGCCATTGCACGACGCCGGCCGGGCGCAGCAACGCGCCCACCGCCCAGCCGGTGCCCGTCAGGTCGCGGAACGAGGCCCGGGTGGACGGCCCCGTGAGGGTCACCGCGCCGGGCTGGACGACGAGGTTGGAGGCGGGGAACGGCAGGACCTCCTGGCGTGAGGTCCGGCCCGCGGCCAGGCTCCACTGCGGGATCCAGAACCAGCGCAGGAGCGCCTCGAGCCCGGGAGGGGCGGGGACCCGGTGGAATGAGGGCAGCCGGGTGGGGTAGAGGATGCCGCGGCCATCGTCCGTTGTGGTCACGAGTGGCGCTCCTCTCGGGCTGGGGTGGCTGCGTGACCGGCGGGGGGACGGTCCCGCAGGTGTCGCGAATCTGCAAGCCCCGGGGTGGAAACCGGGCCTACGGTGAGGCCATGAATGAACAGGACATGCCCCGGCTCGGGGTCACTGGAGAGCATACGACTGCCGGCGTGCCGGCGGGATACACGAGTTTGACTCCGTTCCTGGCGGTGGCCGGGGTGAAGGAGGCCGTCGAGTTCTACCGTGAGGTCTTCGGCGCCCGCGTTCTGGGCGTCACCGAGATGGGCGGCGTGGTGGTGCATGCGGAGCTGGACTTCGGCCAGGGCCGGTTGCAGCTGGGTGAGCCCCACCCGGACTACGGCATGGTGCCCGCCCCGGCAGGCGACGAGGACTGCTACTCGATGGGGCTGTACTGCGCGGACGTGGACGGGCTGGTGGCCCGGGCAGAGCGGGCGGGGGCGACCATCCGTGAGCCGCTGAGCACGTTCGTCTCCGGGGATCGTTTCGCCTCCGTCCGTGATCCCTTCGGCATCAGGTGGTCGCTGATGTCCCGCGTGGAGGACCTGACCGAGGCGGAGAGCGGGCGGCGGGTCGCTGAGTGGGCGGCTGCGCAGGGCTGACGCCGGCCGGCGCGTGATCCGTAGCTCTCGTGGTGCAGCCTGTCACTCCGAGCGGGGGACGGTGGGCAGGTCCCGGACAGCCGGACCCTCCAGCAGGGCCCCGTCGGCGCTGAATCGGGAGCCGTGCAGCGGGCAGTCCCAGGAGCATTCCGCATCATTCCACCGCAGGACACCGCCCAGGTGCGGGCACACCACCGAGACCTTTCTGGTGGTGCCGTCTACGGTGGACACCCCCACGGGAGTGGCTCCCTGACGGCCGACGATCCCCTCGCCCTCGGCCGGAGGGTCATCCGGCAGCGTGTGCAGTTCGGCTGAGGCCCAGCTGGTGGCTGCCTCCTTGCCGACGGCCACGGTGTCCTTCAGGCCAGTCAGCAGGTCGGAGGGCGTGGTGAGGCGCCGTCCGAGGGTGGCGGCCCAGGGGATCTGGCCGCCGAGCAGCTCCGCGGTGATGGACAGCGCCGCCGCCACGGCGTTGGTCATGCCCCACTTGTTGTAGCCGGTGGCCAGGTAGATCCCACCACCTCCGCGGGGCAGCGTCCCAACGAAGGGAATGAGGTTGGCTGAGCGGTAGTCCTGGGCGGACCACGAGTGGGTGCGCTGGGCTCCGGGGAAGTGCTCCGCGGTCCAGGCCTCGAGGTCGTCCACTGCGGCCTGCGGAGATTCCTGTCGGCCGACCACGTGGCCATTGCCGCCCACCAGCAGCAGCTCCTCGTCGCCGAGGGGCGCGGTGCGCAGTGAGCGGGAGGGGGCGTCCGCGCTGAGGTACATCCCCTGCGGCAAGCTCCCTGGTGATCCGGGGATGCGATAGGCCTGAGCATAGGACCGCTGGGGCAAGAGCTTGGCGAAATAACCGCCGCGGTCCAGGACCGGTGCGCCGGTGGCGAGCACGAGGTGGTCGGCCTGCACCTCTCCGTGGGTCGTCTTGACGGTGAGCGGGGAACCGATTCCCGCCCCGGTGACGCGGACACCCTGGATCAGGGTCCCGCCGTGCTCGCGAAGTTCGGTGGCCAGGGCGTCCAGGACCTCCATCGGATGGATCTGGGCCTGGTCCTCGAGGACGATCGAGCCGGTGACGGGGAACGGAAGCTCGGTCTCGTCCGTCCACGTGACGGACAGGCCGGCGGTCTCGGCGGCCCGCTGTTCCCGCCGCAGGGCCTCAGCCCCCTGAGGGCTGGTGGCGTAGGTGCAGGCCCGGCGCCTCTGAAACGGGACGCCGCGCTCCTCGAGATAGCGCAGCAGCCACGACTGGCCCTCGCGGTTGCCTTCCACGTAGGCACGCAGGACCTGGTCCGACTGGTGCCGGCTGATCTGCGAGAGTGTGGTGCCCTGCAACAGGGACAGCTTGGCCGTGGTGTTTCCGGTGGCTGCCGCGCCAACGGAGCGGGCCTCCAGCACGGCGACCCGCTGGCCCGCACGGGCCAACAGCACCGCCGTGGTCAGACCGGTCAGACCGGCACCGGCCACCACCGTGTCATAGTCGGTCCCCGAGACGAACTGTTCGGTCCCGCCAGCGGGGACGGGGTGGGTGTCCAGCCATAGTGAATGCACGCTGCTCGCCTCTCTGCTCCAGTTCTCGGTACGCTACGGCGACGAGTCCGGATAGTCGCGGACGGCCGACGCCACGGTGCCAGCATGCCGGGGCCAGACCGGACTTGGCGAGGGTCGCTACGCGGCGGCCTTGATGCCCGCCCGCGACCTGATGCTCGTCCGAGACCCTGGTGCCCGCACGCCCGCCACCGTCCGGTCGGCCGGCCTACGCGAGCAGGTCGGCGAACCGTCCAATGGCCTCGAGCCCGGTGACCTCACCGGACAGCAGGGGCAGCTCCACCAGGGGGACCTCCGGCAGCCCGGCCTCGAGCACCCGCAGGTGACCGCCCTCAGCTTCATGCCGGCGTGCCAGGAACTCGCCGGCGTCCTGTGGTGAGCGCCGGTTCACCACCAGTGCCGCCGGGTCCAATCCGGTGGTCCGCAGTTGGCCGTGGAGGGCGAGCGTCTCCTGCACGGGCATGCGCTCGGCGGTCAGCACCATGACGAAGGCCGTGGTGGCGGCATCGGCCAGCCGCCGCCGCATGTCTCCGAAGAGCTGTTGACGCCGCTCCAACACCCGACGGATCTCACCATCGCGCACCTCCTGGGCGCTGTGTTCGCGGCCGCCGCGGCGCCGGCCCTCCAGGCCTTGCAGGGCATCCGAGAAACGCTCGGTCTTCTCCCGCCGGCTCAGCAGCCCGTCCGTCCAGGCGGACATGAGTGTGGGCAATTCCAGGAGTCGGGCGGTGTGGCCGGTGGGAGCGGTGTCCAGGACCACCACGTCGAACCGCTCCGACGCCTCCAGCACCGTGGTGGACATCTTCTCCAGCAGCGCCGCCTCCTGCGTGCCCGGCGACTGCCGCGCGAGCTCGAAGTAGCGATCCACTTCCCGGTGCAGGTGTTCCGGCATCAGGCCCTTCACCGTGCGACCCACCGCCGCCAAGTGCTCTTGTGCCACGCGGTCGGGGTCCAGTTCCGTGCCACTCACCAGTCCGGTCCCCGCGCCCTTCCACAGCGTCACCTCGCCGTCACCGACGGGCCGCTCCCAGAGGTGGCCGAGGTTGTGCGCCGGGTCGGTGGAGACCACCAGGACCCGCTGACCGGCTCGGGCCAGGGCGAGGGCGGTGGCCGAGGACAGGGTGGTCTTGCCGACGCCGCCCTTGCCCCCGAAGAACACCACCCGGCGGCCGCGGAGAATCTCCATCAGAGTCATCATCCGGCGCCCTTTCGTGTTCGGCCCGGCCGGCCACGGCCCCGGGTCAGCAACAGGAGAGTGAATCGAGGGGGGACCGCTCCATGCCCATCCGGCGGTGCCACTCGTGGAAGCGCTCGTATACCACCGGAAGCAGCTCGACCGTGTAGTAGGAGGCCGGGTTCGGCACGCCCAGCGCGTCCGAGAAGACCATCATCATGAACAGGTCCTCCTCGTCCCGCCGGGCCCGCGCGAACGTCGACCGGTAGGGGCCCGCGTAGTAGTCCTGCAGGCCGCGCCCGACGCCGGCCAGTCGCCGGCGCCAGCCCGGCACCCCGGTCTCGGTCACAGTTTCGAGCTGGAGGGGTCCAGCTCGTCGTCCTCGGCCTCGGCGAACTCCACCGGCGGATCACGACGGGCGCGGTTCATCGCCGCCACGGACTCGACGATGACCCACAGGGCGCAGATCAGGATAATCACGTCCAGCACGAGCAGCAGCCAGTTCTGCGTGCTGAAGAACGTCCCGAGCTGGATGATCAGCGCGTACACACTGACGATCGCCACGAAGACCAGCGGGATGAGCACCGGCCACACCGGGCGGCGCAGCTGGATGAGCATGACCGCGATGATGGCCAGGGTCAGGGCCGCCAGCAGTTGGTTGGTGGTGCCGAACAGCGGCCAGATGACCATGCCGCCCGAACCGTCCGCGCCGGCCCCGAAGGACAGGCCCATGGTGACGGCCAGCACGACGAGCGTGGAGACCCAGATGTTCAGCTTGACGCCCATGATCTCGCCGATCTCCGTGACCACGAACCGCTGCAGGCGCACGCCAGTGTCCATGGTGGTGGCCGCGAAGAGCACCGCCATGGTGGCCAGGATGGTGGCGGACAGTGACGTGGGGATGCCCAGCCCGGCATTGAGGAGGCCGCCGCCGGCGTTCACGAAGGCCTCCACGCCGCCGTCGTTGAAGGCCGCATAGACCTCTTCCCACTGGGCCAGGGTCTGGAACCCGGCCGTGGTGGCGATGATGGTGCCCAGGGCGAGCAGTCCCTCCCCGACGGCTCCGAAGTAGCCGACGAAGCGGGCATCGGTCTCCTTGTCCAGCTGTTTGGCGCTGGTGCCGGAGGCGACGATCCCGTGGAATCCGGAGATCGCGCCGCAGGCGATGGTCACGAACAGCAGCGGGAAGATCCCGGGGGTCCCCTCCGGGACGTTCTGGTTGAAGGCGGGCGCCACCACGGTGGGGGAGGAGATGGCGATGGCGAGGTAGAGGATCCCGAGGCCGATGAACAGCTGCAAGCCGTTGATGTAGTCGCGTGGCTGCAACAGCATCCACACCGGCAGCAGGGAGGCCACCCCGGCGTAGAGGAACAGCACCACGATCCAGAACGCGTTGGCGCTCAAGCCGAGGATGGTCTCCGGCAGCACGATCGGGAACATGTCGCCCAGGATCATCAGGCCGTAGAGGGACACCACGCCCACGATCGAGACGATCGGCAGGCTCCACTTCAGCCGGTAGATCGCCTGGCCGATCAACAGGGCCACCACGATCGCGCCCCAGGTGGGAATCACCGCCGTGGGGGTGGAGACCAGCAGGTTGGAGATCACCACGGCGAAGGCCGCGTTGACCATGAGGAGCAGCAGGAAGATGACGATCAGGAACAGATTGCGTCCATGACGGCCGATGTACCGGCCAGACAGGGTGCCCACGGACTGCGCCTTGTTGCGGTTCGAGGCCCACATCGCCCCAAGGTCGTGCATGCCCGCGAAGAAGACGGTCCCGATCGTGACCCACAGGAAGGCCGGGGCCCAGCCCCAGATCACGGCGACGGCGGGTCCGACGATGGGTGCGGCGCCGGCGACCGAGGTGAAGTGGTGGCCCCAGAGCACGAACTTGTTGGTGGGGACGTAGTCCACCCCGTCCTCGAAGCGGTGCGCGGGGGTGGTGTAGTCCGGGTCCAACCGGTACACCTTCTTGGAGAGGTACTTTGAGTAGAGGAAGTAGCCGAGCAGGATCATGGCGACCCCGACCACGGCGAGCACAAGGGAGTTCATAGTGGCCTCATCTGCGGTGTCGGTGCGAGTGACATGGTGCGTTGCCGCACATCCTGCCATCAGGACCCACCTGGACGGAACCGTTCCGGCCATGTCGGGCGATGTCTGACGAGACCAGGCTGGAGGAATTCTCCCCCGCCGCCGCAACGGACCGGCTGGTCAGCCGTCTGATCCCACCAGGGCCGCGGCCGGCGTCGTGAGCTCCGCGCTGTCCTGCCCGCCGGGGCGGGCGCCCTTCACGGCGAAGCGTTCGCGGAGCAGCGGCATGACGAGGAGGCCGAAGCGTTCGGCCTCCTCGGCGTGCGGGTAGCCGGACAGGCAGAAGCTCGAGCAGCCGGCATCCACGAATTCGGTGATCTTGTCCGCCACCTGTTCCGGGTTGCCGACGATCGCGATGCCCGCGCCGTGGCGCACGGTGGCGATGCCGCTCCACAGGTGCTCGTCCACCAGATGGCCCTCGGCCTGGGCGAGCTCCTTCATGCGGTCGTTGGCCTTCGACTCGCTCCAACGCCCCTGGACCGACTCCCGGTGCTCCGCGCTGGCAGCCGAGATCAGGTCCTCGGCGGCGGTCCAGGCCTGTTCCTCGGTCTCGCGGACGATCACCTGCAGGCGCATCCCGAACTCCAAGGTGCGGCCCTTCTGGGCGGCGCGGGCGGTCATATCCAGGACGTTCTTCGCGATGTTGGCCGGGGTGTCGCCCCAGAACAGGTGCACGTCGGCATGGCTGGCGCACAGCTGACGAGCCGCCTCGGACATCCCGCCGAGGTAGAGCGGCGGATGCGGCGCCTGGAGCGGCCGGGGCTGGACATGGACGCCGCGGGCAGTGAAGTACCGTCCGTCCACGTCGAACGGCTCCTCCCGGGTCCAGGCGTCCTTGAGGATCTCGACCGTCTCCGTCAAGACGTCATAGCGCTCGTCATGGTCATAGAACAGCCCATCCGCGGCCATCTCGGCGGAGTCGCCACCGGTGATGAGGTTGACGCGCAGTCGGCCGCCGGAGAGCTGGTCGAAGGTGGAGAGCATCTTGGCCATGACGGGAGGGGCGATGAACCCGGCCCGGGCCGCCACGAGCATGTCGATCTTCTGCGTCCGCGCCGACACCATGGCACAGGAGATGTGCGCCTCGTAGCACTCGGGCATCACGGGGACGAGGAGGTAGGTGAAGCCGGCGTCCTCGGCGGTCTGCGCGATGTGGGTGAAGAGATCCAGGCTGGGCGGCGTGGAGGCGGTGGGGTCCCCGATCCGCGAGGTGTCTCCCATCGTCGGGATGAACCAGCCGAGGTCGATCTCTGTGCCCATGCCTCGTGCACCCTTCTGTCTGCAATCTGTGGCCCGGCACGCAGCAGCGGTGATACCGGGGCCGTCCTCCGTGACTTCCACGATGGTGGTCCGTCCCGACGAAGACAAGGGACATCTGAGTGTCATCGGCGTGAACATCTTCCGGGGAGTTCCGGGAAGACGCCGGCTACTCCGGGTCGGTCACGTCCGCGAGCCTCGCGCTGAGCGCCTCGACCAGCCGGTCGGCGTCGACCGTCACGGCAGCGCCCGGAGCCCCCGCTCCGATGGAGACCTGCACCCCCGAGAGGGCGACGTCGGCGATGACGGGCCAGGCCGTCGTCGCGCCGAAGGGCGTGATGGAACCGCGCGGGTATCCGGTGATCTCCAGGGCCTCGGCTGCGGAGGGCATGGACAGGCGGTTCACGCCCAACAGTGCCCGCAGTTTGGGCCACGAGATGCTGCGGCCCCCCGGCACGAGGACGAACAGGAAGTCATTCTCGCCGCGGCGCACCACCAGCGACTTGATCAGCCGGCCCGGATCGACCCCGCGGGCCTCAGCCGCCTCGGCCAGGGAGGAGACCGGGCCGTGCTGCGTCAGGGTGTACTCCAGGCCGGAATCCACGATGGCTTGAAGGCCCGCAGGTTGGCTGGATGCAGGTTGGTCGGAATCCGGCTGGCGGGAGTGGGGCTGGTTGTTCACGGCGCCAGCGTAGCGGTTCGAGGCCCGGCGAAGATCCGCCGGCTCTCTGGTTCGAGGTTGATCAAGGTCGAGGTTGCTCGACGCAGCGCCTCGCCGCAGGCAGGATGGGACCATGCCCTCCACACCCCCGCCTCCGGTGCCCGGGGACGACCGGGATTGGACGTTCGTCATCACCGACGGTTGCCCGGACTGCGGTTTCCAGCCGCTCCCGCCGGCCGAGCTGGCCGATGTGTTCGTGAAGCGGTCGACGCGTTGGCGGGACGTCCTCTCCCGGACCGACGCGGCGCAGCGGCCCGCCCCCACCGTGTGGTCCCGGCTGGAGTACGCCGGCCATGTCCGGGACATGCTGGCGGTGCTCCAGGAACGGGTGGAGGCCATGCTGGGGCAGGAGGGACCGGTGTTCGCCGACTGGGACGGTGACGCGAAGGCCGTGGAACTGGAGTATTGGAACGAGGACCCCCAGCAGACCCTGGCGGAGCTGCAGCGGTCCGCTGCGCAGGTGGGTCGGCTACTGCACGGCGTGACCGCCCTTGGCTGGGAACGCTCCGGACGGCGCTCGGACGGTATGTCCTTCACCGTGGCCACCATGAGTCAGTACATCGCGCACGAGATGGAACACCACCTGCACGACGTCGGCGCCTGAGTCAGATCTGGACCGAGCGGGTCCGGCGGCCGGCGATGAGGGCATCGAGGCTGAGGCGGCCCGCGGACGCAGTCAGACCCGCTCAGACGCGGTCGATGATCTCGGTGGCTCCGGAGTGCTCGGCGCAGTGCGCACAGCAGTACATGATGCCGGAGACCTCGGCGCCGTGCCCGAGGATGCGGCATCCGCAGTGGGCGCACGCCGGTGCCATGGTGTGAATGGCGCATTCGAAGCTGTCGAAGGTGCCCTGCCGTTCGCCCATGGTGACGGTGAACGCCTTGTCGTAGTCGTTGCCGCAGGTGTCGCAGACGGCCATGATGACCCCTTTCATCGGGTGGAGTCGGGTGGAGGTGTGCGGTCTGTCCAGCGTAGGAGCGCCCGACGCCGGCCGTACAGGTCTCCAGACCGGTGCGGTCCGGTCCGGTGCGGTCCGGTGCGGTCCGGCGTAGGCCGGCGGGGTGTTCCGGGCCGGTTCGCCCGGCTCAAGCCCGCCCGACTGACGCTCACCCGGATTCGCCAGGCGCGAAGGAATACCTCTATGTGCTCGGAATGGGTTGGCAGCACTCCGCCAGTCCGACAGGGTGGGGGTATGGCTACTTACACCACGACGAATCCGACCACCGGAGCGATCGAACGAGAGTTCCCGAAACTGGACGAGGCTGGGGTGCAGGACGTGCTGCACCGCTCCGACGCCGCCTTCCCCGGCTGGCGCTCGACCGCGGTCCGGGCGCGTGCCGAGATCCTGACCAGGGTGGCCGACGCCTACGCGGACCGTAAGGAGGAGCTGGGCCGGCTCATCGCCACCGAGATGGGCAAGCCGCTGCGGGAGGCCATCGGTGAAGCCGAGTTGGCCGGTGAGATCTACCGCTGGTACGCGGAGCACGGGCCGGACCTGCTGGAGCCGGAGGCACTGGACCCTCAGGGTGCCGAGGAATCGCTGGTCACCACGGAGCCGGTCGGGCCACTGGTGGGCGTGATGCCGTGGAACTATCCCTACTACCAGGTGGCCCGGTTCGCCGCGCCGAACCTGATGGCGGGCAACACGGTCATCCTGAAGCATGCCGAGATCTGTGCCGCCTCCGCCCAGGTCATGGAGGAGATCCTCCATGCCGCCGGCGTGCCCGAGGACGTGTACATCAACGTCTTCGCCGGTCACGAACAGATCGCCACCATGATCGCCGACCCCCGCGTCCGCGGGGTGTCCCTGACGGGCAGCGAGCGGGCCGGCGCCACCGTGGCAGAAACGGCCGGAAAGAACCTCAAGAAGGCCGTGCTGGAGCTCGGCGGATCGGACGCCTTCATTCTGCTGGAGGATGCCGACGTCGGCAGGGTGGCCCGCACCGCGGCCAAGGCCCGGCTCTCCAACGCCGGGCAGGCGTGCAACTCTCCGAAGCGGATGATCGTGCTGAACTCCCAGCTCGAGGACTTCGTGGCCACCGTGACCTCGGTCTTCGCCGAGGCGACCATCGGTGACCCCCTGGAGAAGGGGGTCAAGGTCGGCCCGCTGTCCTCGGTGAAGGCACGGGACACCGTGGTGGACCAGGTCAAGCGGGCCGTGGAGCAGGGTGCCACCCTGCACACCGGCGGTGATGCCCTCGAGGGTGACGGCGCCTTCATGCGCCCAGCGGTGCTGACCGGGATCACCCCGGAGATGGACGCCTACTCCGAGGAGATCTTCGGCCCGGTGGCCATGGTCTATGGCGTCGACTCCGAGGAGGAGGCCGTCCAGTTGGCCAATGACGTGGGCTTCGGTCTCAGCGGATCGGTGTGGGGCAACGACGTCGGCCGGGCCCAGGTGGTCGCCGACCGGCTGGCCGTGGGCATGGCCTACGTCAACGAGCACGGCACCACCCTGCCCGGCCTGCCCTTCGGTGGCGTGAAGCGCTCCGGCTTCGGCCGCGAGCTCGGGCGCTGGGGCATGGGCGAGTTCGTCAACACCCGGTTGCGCCGCACGGCGAAGGCCTGACCTGGGAGTGGACGCCTGGCTCGCCGACCGCCAGCTACTCCGCTGGGTGGCGGACCGCCCGCGCCGACATGACCGCGGCGCCGAGGGCCTGAACCCGGGACCGGAGTTCCCGGTCGGCGGTGGCCACCACCACGGGCCGGGCGGGGGCTTCGGCCAGGAGCCGCCGGACGGTGTCCACGATCTCGTCGTCCCCTTCGCCGGCCGCGTCCACCACCTCCACGCCGTCGGCGGAGTCGAGGCCGCGGGCCTGTCCCTCGGCGACCAGGACGATGTGGGGACTCACGCGCGGGCCGTTCGGGCCGGCGTAGGGCCATGCCAGACCTTCACGTGCCAGGACCGCGAGGTGGTTGCGAAGCGTGAGTGTGGCGCCCTTCCGATCGGTCCACCAGCCGTCCGGACGGGAGCCGACGACGTTGGCGGCATCGACCACGAGGGCCGGGGGCTGGGAGGTGGTTGGCTCGGCACGTTCCATGGAGTCGATTCTCTCGTGGCGGGCGAACGCGTTCCAGTTTCGGCCGTGGGTAGGCTCGGGACCAGAGCGCCACCACGGCCCTCCGGGGGTCGGCCGGCCGTGCACCGGGCGCGCAGCGCCAACAACCGTTGAACAGGTGAACAAGGGAGTGTCATGAGTTTTCTGGATCCGTCAGTGTGGGGTGGGAAGGTCTATACCGATGGTTGGACCGAGGGTTCGGCCGGGACCGTCGACATCCTGGAGCCGGCCACCGGCTCGGTGTTGGGCCAGGCCGGCATGGCGTCGGCCGACGACGTGTTCGCGGCGGCCACCCGGGCCGCGAAGGCCCAGAAGCAGTGGGCGGCGAAGCGACCCGAAGAGCGTGCGGCCGTGTTGCGCCGGGCCGGCCAGGTGTTCGAGGACCACGTGGACGAGCTGAACTCCTGGATCCAGCGGGAGACCGGAGCCATTGCTGGCAAGGCCGCGATGGAGACCCACGTGGCGGCCAACGAGTGCTTTGACTCCGCTGCGCTGCCGCATCACCCGGCCGGGGAGGTGCTCACCTCGGATGAGCCCCACTGGTCCTTTGCGCGCCGGGTGCCGGCTGGCGTCGTCGCTGTGATCTCACCGTTCAATTTCCCGCTGATCCTCTCGATCCGTTCGGTGGCCCCGGCTCTGGCGCTGGGCAACGCGGTGATCCTGAAGCCGGATCCGCGGACCCCGGTCTCCGGTGGCGTGATGATCATGCGGGCCTTCGAGGAGGCCGGGCTGCCGGCTGGCGTGCTGCAGCTGTTGCCCGGCGGGGCGGAGACCGGCGCCGCGCTGTCCGAGGCGCCGGAGGTGCGGATCGTGTCCTTCACCGGCTCGACGGCGGCCGGCCGGAAGGTCGGGGAGGCCTGCGGGCGCAACCTCAAGCGAGCCCACCTGGAACTGGGCGGCAACAACGCCCTCGTGGTGTTGCCGGGGGCTGATGTGGCCGCCGCGGCCTCGGCCGGGGCGTTCGGTGCCTTCATGCATCAAGGGCAAGTCTGCATGACCAGTGGCCGGCATCTGGTGCACGAGTCGATCAAGGACGAGTACATCAGTGCGCTGCGCGAGAAGGCCGAGCATCTGCCGGTGGGTGACCCCACCGGCCAGGTGGCCCTGGGGCCGATCATCGATGAGAAACAGCGGGACAACATCGACCGGATCGTCCGTGGCGCCAAGGATGCCGGGGCGACCATCGAGGCCGGGGGCACCTACGAGAACCTGTTCTACGCCCCGACGGTGATCTCCGGGATCGGCCAGGACAATCCGGCCTGGGCCGAGGAGATCTTCGGGCCGGTGGCCCCGGTGATGTCCTTCGCCACCGTGGACGAGGCTGCGGAGATCATCAACGCCAACGAATACGGCCTCTCGCTCGGCATCCTCGGAGACGTGGGCGAGGCGATGAAGCTGGCCGACCTCGTGGACGCCGGCAAGGTCCACATCAACGAGCAGACCGTGGCCGACGAGTCCAATGCCCCCATGGGCGGGGTCAAGGCCTCCGGCACCGGGGCCCGGTTCGGCGGCTACACCGCGAACATCGAGGCGTTCACCGAGGTGCAGTGGGTGACGATGCGCCCGGACATCGCCCCCTACCCCTTCTAAGCTAAGTCCGCACCGCGATGGACGGCGGCCTCACACGAGCAGTGTGGGGCCGCCGTCGCCGTGAACGCGGTCATGCAGGCGTTCCATCCGCCGGTCGAGGTCCAGGGCGGACTGGGCCGCCTCCTTCAGTTCACCCGCGACGTCGGCCGGCACCTCGCCGTCGTACTTGTACTTGATCTTGTGGTCCAGGGACGCCCAGAAGTCCATGGCGATGGTGCGGAACTGGATCTCCACCGGGATCCGGACCATCCCGGTGGAGAGGTACACCGGGACGCGGACCGTGGCATGCAGGGAGGTGTATCCGTTGGTCTTCGGATGGGCGATGTAGTCCTTCACCTGCACCAACTCCACGTCGGGACGGTCCGTGAACAACTCGAAGAGCCGGTAGACGTCCCGCCGGAAACTGCAGGTGACCCGGGTCCCGGCGATGTCCGTGATCTCCTGCCGCCACACGTCCAGGTCCAGTGGCAATCCGCGGCGTTTGGCCTTGGCGACGAGTGAGTCCAGGGACTTCATGCGGGTGGCGAGATGCTCGATCGGGTTGTAGTCATGCAAGTGCAGGAACTCGTCCTGCAGGATCCGCAGTTTCGTCTCCACCTCGCGCATGGCGAAGTCGTATTCGAGGGTCAGCTGCTGGAACTCGCCGCCGATGGCCGAGAGGCGCTGCGCGAGGTCCGGGGACAGAGCGGCCAGACCCAACCCTGTCTCCGGTCCGCCTGGCCCGCGCCGTTCGAGATCGGTGGTGTGCGCCGGTCGTCGCGGGGAATCATCCATGGGTCCATTGTTGCTCCGTGGCCTGTCAGGACGCCGAGGCGAGGCTGGACACCGGCTGTGACGGGTTGGTTCGAACCGGTGGCTCACTCGCTTTCGGCGGTTGCCCGATGCTTGGCCTTCCTTGTTTTCTTCTGCGGTACCTCCAACGTGGGTATGGCGCGAAGCATGTATTGGTCGAATTGCGGCACGGTGTAGGCGGCGTAGCCGTGTTCCGGGGTGTAGAGCAATCCCATGGAAATGAGCTCGGCCCGGGTGGGCGCTTGATTCTGGGATGTACGGCCCATGCGTTCTGCCACATCGTTGGCCTTCTGTGGTTCGGGGCCGAGGTCCGCCATGGCGCGCAGATAAGACCGCTGGAGTTCGGTGCAGCGGTCTAGGCGGACCTGAAAGAAGGACTGGTCTAGTTTGCCGGTGTATCCCGGCACGGCCAACTCGATGTCCTCGACGGTAATCGTGTTGTTGGCGGCAATCGTCCAAACGGCGTACCCGAGTTCCTGGATAAAGTATGGATAGCCTGCAGTGATGTCAAAGGCCAACGCCAGGGCATCCTCATGGAATCGAACACCCTCTGACGTAGCCGGTTTGGAGAGCGCCTTGGCCGCATCGTCCTTGTCGAGATTTCCGATGCGCGGAAACTTGAACAGGCGTTCGGCGTAGGATTTTGCGTCTCCAGCGAACCCGGCGATCTGGGGGAGACCAGCACCGACCATGGTGATGGGCAGTTTGTACTGGGCGGTTTTATGCAAGGCCGTAATGACCCCACCGAGTTGGTCCTTGCTCAGGAACTGGACTTCGTCGAGAAGGATGACGACGCCCGTTTCTTTTTCTTTGGCTACATTGCCGACGGCAATGAAGAGGTCCACGAGGTCTTGGGTCAGGTTGCCATGGTCCGCATAGCCCTCGAGGGACTTGACATCCATCCCAAAGGTGACCGAGCCCTCGGGGCTCGCGGTCACGGAGAATGACTTCACGACTGAAGCGGCATGCTTGAATCCCTCGCTCCATTTCGCCTTGGGGGACATCTGGAGCAGGGCACTGTGGAATCTGGAACCGAGGTCCCTCCTGAAGCCAGACGTATCGTTCTTCTCGGCCTCCATGTCCATGACAGTCCAGGTGTTCTCCATGGCCTTCTGCCTGAACTGCTGGAGCAGAACGGTTTTTCCCACGCCTCGCAGCCCCGTGACGATCATCGACTGTTCTGTCCGGCCGCGTTCGAGACGTGCCAAGAGCACATCGAAGGATTCAAGTTGGTCTTCACGACCGACAACGGCCTCGGGTTCGGCGCCTGCATTGGGCGTATAGGGATTGGTTCGTGGATCCACCCGACCACCTTAGCAAGGTTAGGTAGGTTTAGTGGTTCTCTATAAAGTGGACTAAACCTCATAAGAAGGAGGTCCCGCGAGGTGAGCATTTCCGGAGAGGACAACACCGTCCCGCCGGACCTACCGTGAAGGCACGCAGCGAGAACGTGCACTCACCGGTCTGTCCCACTGAAGGAAATTGTGATGACCACCACCGACCTCTCCCACTACGATCCGGCCCCGGCCACACCCCGCGTGGTGGACCTGCCGACCTGGCAGGCCGAGCTCGATGCGCTGCGCCGCCGCGAGAAGGCCGCTACCCGCGAACTCGACGCCATCGCCGCGCAGCGCCGCCAGCTGCCGATGGTGAAGATGCCCGACTACACGCTGGAGGGGGCCTTCGGGCCGATCCGGCTCGTGGACCTCTTCGGGGGCAAGCACCAGCTGATCGTCTACAGCCACATGTGGCACGACGGCGCCGAGTACCAGTGCGGCGGCTGCACCTTCTTCTCCTCACAGTTCCCCCGCCTGGAGTTCCTGGAGAACTACGACGCGCGCTTCGTGGTCGTCACCCAGGGGCCGATCGACGAGGCTCTGGCCTACCGCAGTCGCGTCGGGAACCGGATGAGCTGGTACTCCACGGCGGACAGCACCTTCGGGGCCGACGTCGGCGCCCCACCACATGCCGGATACGCCTTCAACGTGTTCCTGCGTGACGGCGAGGACGTCTACCGGACGTGGCACACCGACGGCCGCGGCCTCGAGACGGTGTCCCACGTCTTCGGGCTAATGGACGTGCTGCCCTACGGCCGCCAGGAGGCCTGGCAGCAGTCCCCGGAGGGGTGGCCGGGCGGGGAGGCGTGCCACGGCTGGCCCGAGCCCCAGGACGTGGCCGGTTGGTACGGAAACTCCGTGGGCGCCTAAGACGCGTCGAGGACGCAGAACTCGTTTCCTGAGGGGTCGGCCCACGTTGACCACGGCCACTCCGGGTTGTTGACGAGCAGCCGCGCTCCCGCAGCCTGAATCCGGTCGGTGACGGCGCCGTCGTCGGGCCCGGGACGGACATCCACGTGGAGCCGGTTCTTCCCGCGCTTCGGACCGGATTCACGGAGGAACTCCAGGACGGGACCGGTGCCGGAGGGGTGGCGCAGGGAGGCCGGTGCCTCCCCCTCCACTCGGACCCAATCGGTGGCCACCGCCCACAAGTCCGCATCCCGCTCGGGATCGGCACTCTCCAGGGCCAGGGCGGCGATCGGGCCGCTGTCGCGGTACGCCGGCCGCTCATCCATGACGCAGAAGGTATTGCCCTCCGGGTCCGCCAGGACCACCCAGGGGACGTCTCCCTGACCGATGTCCGCTGGTGTGGCGCCCAGGCCGAGCAGTCGTTCGACCACATCCTGTTGCCGCCCTCGGTCCCCGCCGGTCAGATCCGGGTGCAGCCGGGATTTCGCCGGCGAAGGGTCCGTGACGCGCTCGAAGCACAGGTCGAGGAAGCGGCCCTCCGCCAGGGGCAACCGGACTTCCACCCCCGCCTCGTCGTCCGTGAGGGGCTCTGCCCCCAGGGCGGCCGCCCAGAAGTCCGCCAGCCGGCGCGGATCACGGGCATCGAAGTTCAGGTTCTCCAGGCGCATCCCTCCCGTGTACCAAGGCCGTCGCCAGCACGGCAAGGGCCTGACGCCAGGTCGGGCCGGCTCACGGTGAAGCGGCGGGCGCCGGTCGGCGAACTCTGGAACCGCGGGCCGGGCGGGGCTTAACCTCGGCTCGGGCGTGCGCGTCCGAAGTGCATCATCACGTGCACCATGCCGCCCGGATCAGAGGATTGAGCACGATGAAATACATGCTGATCATGCGGGCCACCGACGCGGCGGTGGAGGCCTCCAAGAGTATGCCGGTGGAGGAGATGCTCAACCAGATGGGCTCCTACAACGAGGAACTGATGGCTGCCGGAGTGATGGCGGGCGGCGAGGGGCTGGCCTACCCGGAGGACCGGGCCAACTTCGTGCTCGACTTCGCCCAGGACCCGCCGACCGTCTCGGACGCCCCCTACGGCGAGACCGAGGCCCTGTTCAACGGGTTCTGGATGCTCGAGGTCCCCACCAAGGAGGACGCGGTGACGTGGGCCAGCAAGTGCCCACTGGGGCCCGGGTCCAAGCTGGAGGTCCGGCGCGTGCAGACGGAGGAGGACTTCGCCGACTTCGCGGACAACGAGTACATCCAGAAGGAGGCGGGCTGGCGTGAAGGAGTGAACCGAGCGGCAGGCGGGAACCCGTAGGCCCAGAGGAGACCCATGGCGGAATTCACAGACCGGTACGACGCCGGCCGGCAGCTGGCCGACCACCTCGCCTCCCGCGGGTGGCCGCCCAACCGGAACGTCCGGGGAGCCCGGGCGCCCGAGGTGAGCGCCGGCGTCGGGCCCTCCTCCGGAACCACCGTGGTGCTCGGCCTGCCGCGCGGCGGCGTTCCGGTGGCCGAGGTGGTCGCCCGGGAACTGGGCGCGCCCCTGGACGTCATCATGGTGCGCAAGCTCGGGGTGCCCGCCCACCCGGAACTCGCGATGGGCGCCATCGGGGAGCAGGGCGCCCGGGTGCTGGACGCCTCGATCGTGCGGCACTTCGCCGTCACGGAGGAACAGATCGCCGAGGTGGAACGGCGCGAGCAGCAGACCCTGCAGCGCCGCGGGGCGTTGTTCCGGGCGGGCAGGGCGCCGCTGGACCTGACGGGCGCCTCGGCCGTGATCGTGGATGACGGCATGGCCACCGGCGCCACGGCCCGGGTGGCCTGCACCGTGGCCCGCCACCTCGGCGCCGCCCACGTGGTGCTGGCCGTGCCGGTGGCCGCCCGGGACACGGTCAGCCGGATTCGGGAGGACGGCGAGGCCGACGAGGTGGTCGTGGTGGCCACGCCCCGGTTCTTCCGGTCAGTCGGCGAGCACTACGCGGACTTCACCGCCGTGGAGGATGAGCACGTGGTGGCGATCCTTCAGCGGTCCTGATCCGCGAAGAACCTCAACAGCTCCGGCTCGAGCTCGCCTGCAGCCTGCATGGGCAGTGAATGGGTGGTGTCCGGCCAGACCTTCACCGTGGAATCGGGCAGTGCCTCTGCCCGCTCCACCGCGCCCGGGCCACCGGCCAGGGAGTCGCGTGACGCCAGGGCCACGTAGACCGGCATGTCGAGCCGCTCCAGCTCGTCATCGGTCAGGGGTTCCGGCTGCGGGAGGGCCGCCTGATAGTGGGCGGTGGCCGCGGTGATCATGCGGGTCATCGGCTCGTCGCGATCCTCCTCCGAGTCGATCTCCGCGCCGCCGATCCGCTCCAGGGCCGTCTCCCGCCAGACCTCCGGCAAGCCCGGCAGTGAGGCGACCACGCTCCACCACAGCATCTCCGGTGAGGGGTTGGCCAGCGTGAAGACCGGGTCCAGGAGCGTGAGCGTGACGGTGCGGTCCGGGTACTGGTGGGCATAGGCCGAAGCCACGGCGCCGCCGAAGGAATGACCCACCAGGTGGACGCCCTTCGGGGCGAGTGCAGACACCACGTCGTCGACCGGACGGGCCTGGTCGGCGAATTTGCCGAAGGGGACCGCCTGCTCGGACAGGCCAGCGTCACCGAGGGCGTCGAAGGCCAGCACCCGGCGTTCCCCCGCGAGGTTCTCCAGGTTGTCCATCCACATGGGCACGCCGGAGGTCCGGCCGGGAACCAGCAGGATGGGGGTCTCTCCGCGGTTCTGGTCCGTGGCCCACTCGTAGACGCGGACCGTTCCATGGCTGGTGCGGACGTCATGGGTGTCCGTGGGCTCCGGCAACCGGGCCATGGAGTCCCGGTAGGCGGACAGGTACTCGCCGCGACCCTCGGTGCTGCGGAAGTGACCGACGCCGGGAGGGCCGGCGAAGAAGGTCCAGGTGGCGGCCAGCCCGATCCCCGCCAAGACCACGAGCAGACCGGTGCCCAGCCACCGGAGGATCCGGCGCCCGCGACCGGGGCGCCGCGGCCGATGCTTTACCAATATGTTCATACTGTAATGGTGATGCAAGTTGTCCGTACTGTAAAGTGGCGGCATGCCGAAGATCGTCGACCATGAGCAGCGCCGCGGGGAGATCGCCCTGGCCTTGTGGCAGGTCATCCACGAACACGGGATCGACGGGGTGTCCTTCCGTGCGGTGGCGGAGGCAGCCGGGGTATCCATCGGCCGGGTGCAGCACTACTTCTCCAGCAAGGACGAGCTGGTGGTGTTCGGTTGCCGGGCGATGGTGTCCGCGGCCGAGCAGGACCACGGCCCGGATCCGTCCCTCCGGGAGCCCGCGCGTGCCCGCGACGCGTTGGCGGACTTCCTCTGCGCCCCCCTTCCGCTCACCGAGGGACTGCGGGTCGGCTCCTCGGTGTGGGCGACCTATCTCGCCAAGTCCGTGTCCCATCCGGGCATTGCCGCAGTGGTGGCCGAGGCCATGCACGGCCGCGCGGAGGCCACGGCCACTCTGCTCGCCGCGGCCCGAGGAACGCAGGAGGCGCGGGAGGCGCAGTCCACCGCCCTGGCCTTGGTGTCACTGTCCGAGGGCCTGAACACCCGGGTACTGGCCGGTGCCCTGGTGGCGGACGAAGCCGGTGCCTTGATCCGGGACGCGGTGGACCGCGCGGTCCACACGGACTGACCTGGCGAGTGGGGGAATCCGGCAGGATCGGAGACGCGCAGGGTAGGCCGTGCCCCTAGCGTGGGAGGACCAAACGAACCAGGAGGACCCATGCGGATCGTCATCACGCAGAACACCACCCTGGACGGGAGGGTCGAGATGCTGGACGACTGGTTCGACCCGTCCAACCAGGACGAGGACCTGGCCGCGGAGCTGATGCGGCAGACCAAGCGCGAGGACGTCCTGCTTCTGGGCCGCCAGACCTTCGAGGACTTCCGCGGCTACTGGCCCCTCCAGACGGGGGACACCACCGGTGTTGCCGAAAGTCTCGATCGGGCGGACAAGCGGGTCGTCTCCTCGACCCTGACCGATCCGGGATGGCAGAACACCACCGTGATCTCCGGCGATCCTCTGGAGGCGGTGCTCGAGATGCGGGCCGCGCCGGGCCGGGACGTCATCATCACAGGCAGCATCCAGCTGTGCCACGCCCTCATCCGGGCCGGTCTGGTGGACCTCTACCGGATGTTCACCCACCCCGCCTGGCAGGGCCGGGGCCGTGGCTTCTTCCCGGACGGATACTCCGTGCCGCAGCTGCGGCGTACTGAGGCGCAGACCTTCGCCGGCGGCGTCGTCTACGCCGCCTATGAGCCGCTCGCGGGGCTCGGCTCCGAGCAGGACTACTGATCGGCTATGGGCCAGCTGGGCTACTTCTCCATTGGATCCCTGGACGGGTTCATCGCTGATCCGTCCGGGGACTTCTCCTGGGCTGAGCCGGACGAGGAGGTCCATCAGTACGCCAACGACCAACTGCTGGGGGTGGATCTCCACCTTTACGGCCGGCGGACCTACGAACTGATGACCGTCTGGGAGACCGACCTCTCCTTTGCGGCGGCGAACCGGCTGTACGCGGAGTTCGCCGAGCGGTGGGTCGATGCGGACAAGATCGTCTACTCCTCGACGCTGGAGGAGCCCGTCACCCGGAGGACTCGCCTGGAGCGGACCTTCGACCCGGAGGCGGTCCGCGCCCTGAAGGACTCCACGCCCGGAGACCTGATGATCGCCGGGCCCACCCTGGCCGGGCAGGCCCTGCGCGCCGGACTGGTCGACGTGGTCGACCAGGTCTTGCTGCCGATCGTCATCGGCGGCGGACTGCCCATGTACCCGGCGGGCCTGCGGCTGGACCTCGAGCTGATGGACGAGCGCCGATTCGCTGGCGGGGCCGTGGCGGTGCGGCATCGGGTGGTCGGCCCGGCCCAGGCCACGCGGTCTACAGCAGGTTGACCAGCGCCACGAACGTCAGCGTGCCCAGGCCAATGCTGAGCAGGGTCCGGCGCCCGCACCACAGGTGCACCGCCGCCGTAACCGCTACCGCCACGACCGCCTTGGCTACGGTGGCCCAGTCCACGCTGGCGGTGCTGACGAAGGTGGAGGCGGCCAGGATGGCGAGGATCCCCACCGGCATCCACAGGCCCATGGCCATGACGAGCCGGGATTTCCGCAGGGGCTTCAGGACGGCGAACGGCAGGGCCCGCAGGGACAGCGTGATGGCGAACGCGATGGCCAGGGCTCCGGCCACGTACCAGGGGTCGAGCTCAACCATGGTCAGGAGCCCCCTTCCGAGTGAGCAGGAACCGGACGGCCAGGGCGGCCACGAACAACAGCATCCCCACGAACAGGGCTGAGTCCGGCACGAGCAACAGGGCCCCTCCGAAGCAGGCCAGGGCCATCACCAAGGAGGGGATCTCCTTCCGGGAGCGGCAGGCATCCAGGGTCAGGGTGACGAACAAGGCGCAGAGGGCGAACTCCAGCCCCTCGACCGGCCCGGGAAGCGCCGAGGCGAACAGGACCCCGACCAGACCGCCGCTGACCCAGTAGACCTGGAAGGCGATCTGGGTGGCGAGCAGCCGCCAGCCGTTCCAG
Organism: Citricoccus muralis; assembly: GCF_003386075.1. Taxonomy (GTDB): domain Bacteria; phylum Actinomycetota; class Actinomycetes; order Actinomycetales; family Micrococcaceae; genus Citricoccus; species Citricoccus muralis. The sequence continues at coordinate 2,618,869 of NZ_QREH01000001.1, read as the reverse complement.
CCCCGGGGGTTCACGGCCGTGATGGCGTAGGCCTCGTCGATCAGCGCATAGACGGAGTACGCCCGCGCCAGGGGGTTCTTCACCACGTGCAGCGGGAAGGAGAACGCGTAGAACACGTGGCGAAAGTTCACCAGCAACGTGGTCAGAGCGATGGTGGCCAAGGGAGTGGCAGCCGCGATGAGTCCGATCAGCAGCAGTTCCACCGACCCGGCGAAGACGGCGATGGACAGGGCTGGGGCCATCCACCAGGGCAACCCGTACTGGATCACCAGCAGTCCGAAGGCGATGCCGATCGGGAACATCCCCAGCCCTGCCGGGAGGGACAATCTGATGCCGAACGCGATCTCCGCGCGCCGGTTCACCGGCCGGCTGGCCACCTCACTGCTCATGCCTTCTATGATCCCCCGTCGAAGCGTGTCCCGATGACACACTCATCGGAGTCACTCGACCAATCGACGAGCAGTCGAGGAGCAGCTGAAGATCAGCTGGAGAACCCGAGAGAGTTCTCCGCGAGACCTGCCTAGGACCCCGCAGGGTACGGCTCCGCACGCAGCAGCCGGGCGAGGTGCGCCGCGTTGCGCGCTGCGCCGGCCGTGGTTGAGGCGACGTTCTCGGGCACCTGGTCGAGGTCCTGATAGTCGACCGTCTGCATGGCCTCGCCGACCCAATAGGTTCCGGCCTGGGCCGGGATGCTGAACCCGATGTCGCTGAGGGCCTGGGTCATGTCGGCGATCGTTTTGTGGGCGCCGTCCTCGTTGCCGACCACGGCCACGATCGCCGTCTTGTCGTACATGATCGGCCGGCCCTGGTCGTCGGTCTCGGACAGGTCCGCGTCGAGCCGTTCGATCACCCGCTGGGCGATGCTGCACGGGTGGCCCATCCAGATGGGAGTGGCGAGCACGAGGATGTCCGCGTCCAGGACCTGCTGGTGCAGCGCGGGCCAGGCGTCGCCAGGGCCCATGTCCACCTGGACGCCGGGCTTCACATCATGGTCCACCACCCGGACGGAGGAGGTGGCCACACCGTTCTTCTCCAGCTCGCCCAGGACGTGCCGGGCCATCAGCTCGCTGCTGGAGGGCTTCGGGGACGGGGTCAGCGTGCAGACCAGGGCAAGGGCCGTCAGGTCCCGGGTGGAGGTGGAGGCAGTGTCGGCAGTCGAATCAGTCATGGCTCCAGCATGGTCATCACTGCCGGCTCCTGGCCAGAGCCCAGTGACATCCAGCCGGTGCTCCGGGTAGCCTTGACGTCATGAAGCGTTGAGTCCAGCCCCTCCCGCGCCCGAGGCACTGCCCGGCGGGGCCCTGCAGGTGCTTTCCAGGACTCCTCTCATGACCCGACCCCATTCCTTGCCCTCCGCTGATCTGCGTTCTTTTGGCCTGTCGTCCGACCGTCGCCGGGCCCTCATCCCGGTCGCCTCCGCCCTCGGCGGTGCGGACCACCTCACCCTCGATGGCGTCTCCAAGTCCTTCCCGGACCGGCGCGTGCTGACCGATGTCTCCTGCACGGTGGCCTCCGGCGAACGTGCCTGCCTCATCGGCGAGAACGGCACCGGCAAGTCCACCCTGCTGCGCATCATCGCCGGCCTGGACGACGACCACGGCGGCCGCGTCACCGTCCCCGGCAGCGTCGGGCTGTTCCACCAGCAGCCACCCTTCGCCCTGGGCCTCACCGTGCAGGAGGTGTTGGACGAGGCCACAGCTCCGGTCCGCGCGGTCGCGGGAGAGGTGACCCGGCTCGCGGAGGCGCTCGCCGACCCGGCCGACGCCGCTCACACCGGCAACCCGACCGACACCGCCACCCCCTCCGACACCGCCATCCCCTCTGAGGTCGCCACCGCCTACGACCGCGCCCTCGCCGAGGCGGTCCGCACCCGCGCGTGGGAGGTGGACCAGCAAGTGGACCGCCTCGTGGGCGGACTCGAACTGGCACGCATCCCACGGACCCGGCCGGCCTTGAGCCTCTCCGGCGGTCAGCTGTCCCGGCTCGCCCTGGCCTGGCTGCTGCTGCGCCGCCCGGACACCCTGCTGCTGGACGAGCCCACCAACCACCTCGACGCCCGCGGCACCGCGCTGCTCGTGGACCTGCTGCAGGGCTGGGCCGGCCCCGTGCTGATCGCCAGTCATGACCGGGCGTTCCTCGACGAGGTCGCCACCACCCTGCTCGACCTCGACCCCGCCGCGCAGCTCCACCGGGACGTTCCCGGGGCATCGGACGCCGGCAATGCGGGCTCCGGTTTCGGGCTCACCCGCTACGGGGGGCGCTACACGGACTACCTGCTGCACCGGATCGGCGAGCGGGAACGGTGGGAGCGCCGGTACCGGGACGAGCAGGCCGAGCTGAAGCGGCTGCGGCGGCAGGTCAAGGACAACCACACCGTGGGCAACGCAGACCGCCCGCCTCCCACGGAGGGCAAGATGGCCCAGAAGTTCTACGCGGACCGCAACGCCAAAGTGGTCTCCCGGCGTGTCAACGAGGCGGCCACGGCGCTGGCTCGGCTGGAGGAATCACAGGTCCGCAGACCGCCCGCTGTCGTGAGCTTCGGCGGGCTGGCCGCGGCCGCCAGCGGTGAGGGGCCGGCGTCGGGCGCGGGGCCGGTGCTGGTGGCCACCGAGGTGGCCCTGGCCGCCCGGTTGGCACCGGTCTCGGTGCAGCTCGGCGCGCGTTCGCGCCTGCTCATCACGGGGTCCAACGGGGCCGGGAAGTCCACGCTGCTGCGCATCCTGGCCGAGGACCTGATGCCCGACGCCGGCTCGGTCACCACCATCGGTCGGCTCACGGTCGGCCTGTTGGGTCAGGACGCGGAGCATCTCACCGAAGCCGAGCGGGGAGCCGAAGATGAGACCGCCGCGGAGTCATATCGATGGGCGGTGGGTGACGCCACCGCGCAGAGGGTGGCGTTGGGGACCTTCGGCCTGATCGCTGGGCGAGACGAACAGCGCCGTGTCCGGGACCTCTCGGTGGGGCAGCGGCGTCGACTGGACCTGGCCGTGCTGCTGGCCGACCCTCCCGACGTGCTGTTGCTGGACGAGCCGACCAATCACTTCTCCCTGCTGCTCTCCACGCAGCTGGAGGCGTCCATCCCGGGGTACCCGGGCGCCGTCGTCGTGGCCAGCCATGACCGCTGGCTCCGCGCGGGCTGGCAGGGCGAGAGGCTGGAGCTCACCCCGCCGTCGGCAACTGAGTCTCACGAATTGCCCTCTCCCCGGGCGGAACAGGGGTAATTCGTGTGACGTGGATGCCTCGGTCGGGACAGTGAGCCTGGCTCAGGGGGTACTGGTCTCGGACTTGGCCCGGTCCCGCTCGGTGGTGACCGCGCGGGTGAGGGACACCAGGCGGGCCAGGACCTTGGCCAGGGAGGCGTCATGGTGGTCGGTCAGCGCCAGCTTCCCGCCGGGGAAATCGACCCGGCGGATCAGGTTCACCGAGTCTCCGACCACGTGCATGTTGTACGCGGCGGTGGTGACCCGCCAGGCCTCGTTCGCCCGGACCCCGCCGAGCCCGCCGTAGGCCACGATGGCCAGGGTCTTGTCCCTCCACTGCCGGCTCAGCAGGTCGAAGGCGTTCTTGAAGGCCCCGGGGATGTTGCGGTTGTACTCGGGGGTGACGAAGACGAAGCCCTCGCACTCGGCCACGGCGTCCCGCCACCGGTGCACCTCGGCCGGCCCGTTCTTGTCCTGAGCCCAGTTCTCATCGGCCATGATCGGCAGGTTGAACGCCTTGACGTCCAGGATCTCCCACTCCACGTCCGCGGCGTCGACCTGCGCCCGGGCCCGTTCGGCCACCCAGGCGCCGATGGACTCGCCGAGGCGGCCCTCGCGAACAGATCCGATGACGATGCCGATCTTCATGTGGTGCCCTCCAATGGTGCGTGCTCGTGGCAGGTGCGGCGAGATGGCCGCGGCCCTCTCCAGCGTAGGCGGGCCGGGCCATACTGGGCAGGGGGCGGTCATACGCCGCCCCACACGCCTCGCACACCTCAGACCTGACACCACCTCTCACCTCACCCCTCTCACCCCACCCCTCTCACCTCTCAGCTCATCGTCTCCCGAAAGGCGCCCCCATGAAGATCGACCAAGCCCATGTGCTCGTCAATGACCAGGATGCCGCCAAGGCGTTCTACACCGAGGTCCTCGGCTTCGAGGTGGAGACGGATTTCGCCAGTGGGGACTTCCGCTGGCTCGCCCTGCGCGCCCCGGGGCCGGACGCCGGCGCCGCCCTGGTGCTCGGCCGCGCCGAGGGTGCGGCGGTGGCCTTCCAGAACGAGACCCGCCTGGCGGGGATGCCCGCCTTCGTCTTGACCCTGACCGGTGGCCATGAGGAGTTCGAACGGATCCGGGCCCGGGGGGCCGAGGTGATCTCCGAGCCGCAGCAGCAGGAGTATGGCGGCACGGACGCGCTGATCAATGACACGGTGGGCAACATCATCTGCCTGCACCAGGACTGACGGCCGTGGCAGTGGCATCCGAGAGCGCAGCCCGGGAACCGGGCGCCGAGGCGACCAACTCGACTGACGCGACGGCGCGGCGCGCACCCGGCTGGTGGGCCGGCGTCGGGCGCGTGGTCTTCGCCCTCGCCGCGCTGCTGTCCTTCACGGGAAACGGGCTCTCCTTCTACATCGGGTCCTGGAAGGACTCCGACCTGCCGGCCGACGCGGGCTTCTCCGGCGGGTTCGAGGGCGGCTGGGAGCACCTGCTCAACCAGCCGACGTACTTCACGTTCCTGGCCAACTTCCTCGTCGGCCTGACCTCGCTGCTGCTGGCGATCCGCCCGCACCGGACGTCCACCCTGTTCCACGCGCTGCGGATCGCCGGGGTTGTCTGCATCGTCATCACCGGCGTGGTGTTCAACGTGCTGCTGCGGGGCGCGCCGCCGGGAACCCCGGTGGAGCACCTGAACGACACGATCCAGCACATCATCACGCCGATCCTGACGCCACTGGTGTGGCTGGTGTTCGACCCCCGCGGCCAGGTCACGTGGAAGCGGATCGGCCTGGCGGCCCTCATCCCGCTCGCCTGGTTGGCGTTCACCCTGGCGCGAGGGCCGGCGCTCGACTGGTACCCCTACAGCATCCTGGACGTGCCACGCATGGGCTATGACGGGGTGGCGGTCTACGTGGTGGCCATCCTGGGGTTCTTCTTCGTGCTGGCCGCACTGATGTGGGCCATCGACCGGCTGCTGTCACGCCTGATCTCGTCACGGGCACGATGATGGTCGAGAAACGCCGGGCCCGCCGACATCGACCGTGCTCGTGATGCGGAATCAGGTCTGGAACGGTCTGAGCTCGACCTTGTTGCCGCAGGCCTTCGACGCGCGGGCGGCCAGATCCTCGGCCTGTTCCGGTCCGGCGGCGTCCACCACCCAGAACCCGCCCATGTGCTGCTGGGCCTGGGTGAACGGGCCGTCGGTGATGACCAGTTCGGCACCGCGGGTGCCGTCCACCACCACGGATTCCTCCGGGGCGACGAGACCGCCGGCGTACACCCACGCGCCCTCGGCCCGCAGTGCCTCGTTGAACTCGCCGACGGCCTGGAACGCTGCCTGCATCTCCTCTTCGGACGCGTAGGGACCCGTCTCCCGGTGCTGGACACCGGGGGAGTGCCACACGGAAATCAGGTACTCGGGCATGGCCTTCTCCTTCTGCCTGTCGAGATCCGCACACAGAACTGAACGGTGAGCTGAAAAGTGAACTGAACGGTGAGCCGCACTGCCCCGATTCGCGCCAGCCTGTGAGCGGGCTTACACTCTATCGGGCCCTTTCTGCCACCGCACCAGGTGGACGGCTGGGACCAGCCGAGAACCGCTAGACCCCCGGGCGGTCACCCAGCGCAGCCGATCGCGACGCGCCGAACCAGGAGTATGTGCATGACTTCACGCCCTTCCCCCGAGTCAGCAGCCGAGGCGACGCCCGGATCTGTGCCGGAGTCGCCCGCAGACCAGGCCCCGGAGTCGCCCGCAGATCAGGCGTCCACCACCGCGACGGCGACGACGCCCCGGTGGAACCGGTTCGACGCGAGCTGGACGATCGGCCTGTTCGGCACAGCCGTGGGCGCCGGCATCCTGTTCCTGCCGATCAACGCCGGACTGGGCGGGCTGTGGCCGCTGCTCATCGCCACCGTGCTGATCTGGCCGATGACCTACTTCTCCCACCGGGCGCTGTCCCGCATGGTGTGTGCCTCGTCGAACCCGAAACAGGACATCACCGGCGTGGTCCGCGAGTACTTCGGCGAGACCGCCGGCCGCGTGGTCACCGTCCTGTACTTCCTGGCGATCTACCCGATCGTGCTGATCTACGGGGTGGGCATCACCAACACGGTGGAGAGCCTCATGGTGAACCAGCTCGGCCTGGACCCCTGGCCGCGGTGGCTGCTGTCCGGGGTGCTGGTCCTGGCGATGTCGGCCGTCATGGTCGCCGGCAAGAAGGTCATGCTCGTGGTCACCCAGTGGCTGGTCTACCCGTTGATCGCGGTGCTGTTCGCGGTCACGTTGCTGTTGATCCCCCAGTGGTCCTTCGACGGCTTCGGTGCGCTGCCCGCTCCCGGCGACTTCGCGATGTCCCTCTGGCTGATGATCCCGGTGCTGGTCTTCGCGTTCAATCACTCCCCGGCCATCTCCCAGTTCTCCGTGTCCCTGCGGGAACGCTACGGTGCCGGATCCATGCAGAAGGCGTCCTCCGTCCTCCGGATCACCGCGGTCCTGCTGGTCGTCTTCACCATGGGCTTCGTCTGGTCCTGTGTGCTGGCCCTCGGCCCCGAGGGGCTGCAGGAGGCCAAGGACGCCAACCTGCCGGTGCTCTCCCACCTGGCCAACGTGATGGGCCTGCCCCTCATCGCCTGGCTTGGCCCCGCCGTGGCCATTACGGCGATCGCCTCGTCCTTCTTCGGCCACTGGCTCGGTGCCGCCGAGGGGGCCACGGCGATCGTGCGCACCATGGTGGACCCACGGCAGAAGCGCCTGAGCGACCGCGGCATCACGATCGGCGTGAGCGTCTTCCTGATCGCCACCACGTGGCTGGCCGGGGTGCTCAATCCCAGCATCCTGGCGCTGATCGAGTCGCTGGCCGGCCCCGTGATCGCCGCCGTGCTCTACCTCATGCCGATGTACGCCATTCACAAGGTGCCCGCCCTCGCGCGATTCCGCGGCAAGGCGTCGAACGTCTTCGTGGTCATCGCCGGCGTGGTCGCCGTGGGCGGCATCCTCATCAGCCTGTTCCGCTAGTCTCCCGGTTTCGGCTTCCGGCCGCCCGGTTTCCCGGAGCACGACGCGCGGGCCGGCACCTACGCTGGCAGGTGCCGGCCCGCGCGTCGTGCCCGGGTTTGAGAAGGCCCCTCAGTGAGGGTGAGTCAGGTGCTCAGAGCTGGCCGGACACGCCCTCAGAGCTGGGAGAAGGCGGCGGAGACCGGCTCCTCACCGTCCACGAAGTCGATCTGTTTCCCGATCGAGTTCTGGGTGTCCAGGGCGACTCGGACCGCCTGGGCCACGTTGCCGCGCGAGGTATCCCGATTGGAGCCGTCCGCGGTGCCGCTGCCGACGGCGATCATGCCGGTCGGCTCGTCCAGGGTGAGCTTCCCCGGGCCGAGGATGGTCCAGTCGAGCCCGGAGTTGCGCAGGTACTCGTCCGCGGCGGCCTTGGACTCCGCATAGGGGAAGAATGGGTCGTCCTCGGCGATGCCGTGCTGGGTGGTGGCGCCCATGTAGGACACCATGACGTAGCGCTTCACGCCGGCCTGGAGGGCGGCGTCCATGGAGCGGATCGCGGCGTCCCGGTCCACGGCATAGGTGCGCTCGGGGCTCCCGCCACCGGCGCCGGCGGACCAGACGATGGCGTCCTGGCCCTCGAAGGCCTGGACGAGCTCCTCCTGTGAGGCGGTCTCGATGTCCAGCACCAGGGCCTTCGCGCCGGCGGCCTCAATCTCGGGTGTCTGCTCCGAGCTGCGGATGACCGAGGTGACCGTGTGCCCCTCCTGCGCCAGCAAGGGTGCGGTCCGCAGGCCCACCTTGCCGTGTCCGCCGATGATCAGGTAGTTCGCCATGGATCTGGTCCTTCCGTTCGGGTGTCAGTGCTTCCACGGCCACTGTTGCACTGCACCTGGAGGGCGCGCCAGCGCGTTCGGCTGGCGGCGCAATCGCTCCGCCGGTGAACCCGGGTGTCTCCGTGTCTCAGCTGCCGCAGGTGACTCAGGTGGCTGACGTGTCCGTGACAGCCTCGTAGAGTCCGATCTCGTTGCCATCGAGGTCCCGGAACACGGCCCACCAGCTGGTCTCGGTGATCGGGGACCTCGGGGCGATCACGGTGCCGCCCAGTGCGGTGACGGTGGCCAGGGTCTCGTCGATCGAGTCGACCTCCACGGTGGAGCGGGGTTGGGTGAAGTCGGCGCTGCGCGGCGCCAGACCGCCGCCGCTGACCTCGTTGGGGGCCCGCCACATGGGGTAGTCCTCGAAGCCGGGGTAGGTCTCGATCTTCCAGCCGAAGACCGAGCCGTAGAACTCGGTGGCGCGCTGATGGTCGGTGACCGGGATGTCGACGTGGGTGATGTCTCCGTGTGCCATGGAGCTATGGTCCGGCAGGAGGCGGGTCCGTGGGAACCCCTCCCTGCCGAGACCGCCACTGCTCGGCCAGGATCCCCATCACGTGGGCGTCCACCCATCCGCCGTCGAAGAGCAGCGCCTCGCGCAGGGTGCCCTCCAGGCGGAAACCGGCCTTCTCGTAGACATGGCGGGCCCGCGGATTGAAAGCGTAGACCTCCAGCGACACTCGGTGCAGCCCCTGGTCCTCGAAGGCGTGCCGCAGAGTCAGTTCCACGGCCTCGCTGCCGAGGCCACGGCCCCGAGCGCCGGAGATCCAGATCCGGAAGCCACAGGAGAGGTTGTCCTCATCGAGGTCGTTGAGCACGGACTCCCCGACGATCCGGCCGGTGGCCACCTCCTCGATGACCCACACGATCCGGTCCTCCGCCCGGGACCAGCGCGCGTAGATCTCGGCGAGCTCGTCCACCGACCAGGGCGCCGGCACGGTGGAGGAGCGAACGGTCCCGGTCAGCCGGGACACCTCGGCATCCGCTAGCAGCGGGTGGAGCACCGCGGCATGCTCCCGCCGGGCCGGAACCAGCCGTATCAGTTCGCCGGCCAGTGCCTGCTTCCTGGAGAAGTCCGGTGCCGGTGTCACGGCACCATCATGCCAGCGCCGGTCGGAACTCAGGTCGTAGTGGTCGCTGGCGGTCAAGGCAGTTGCGCGGTCCCGGTCCCCAGCTTCTCGGCCGCGGCGCGGTTCGCCGCGGTCCGCGGCAGCACCACCGGGTGGCCCAACAGCGGATCCTTCACGACGTCGGCGTCCAGTCCGTAGATGCCCTCCAGGTTCGCCGGGGTCAGGACCTCCTCCGGTGTCCCCTCGGCCACGACCTGGCCGTGGGCCATGGCGATGATGTGGTCCGCGGAACGGGCGGCGAGGTTCAGTTCGTGCAACACGGCGACCACGGTGGCCCGGGGCCGCTCGCCTACACCGGCTGCACCGCCTGCACCGGCTGCCCTGGGGTCCGGCAGGTCCCGCACCAGGTCCAGCAACTCCACCTGGTGGGATAGGTCCAGGTAGGAGGTGGGTTCGTCGAGGAGCACCACGGGCGTCTGCTGGGCCAGCACCAGGGCCAGCCAGGCCCTCTGGCGCTGACCTCCGGAAAGCTCGGCCACGTCCCGGCCGGCCAGCCCCACCAGGTCGGCCAGCTCGAGGGCCTGGGCGATCGCCACGGTGTCCTGGGCCGTCCGGGCCCCGAACCAGCCGCGGTGCGGGTGGCGCCCGCGGTCCACGAGTTGCTCCACCGTCATGCCCTCCGGCACCACGGGGGACTGGGGCAGTAACGCCACGGTGCGGGCGTAGCTGCGGGGATTCCACCCCTCCACGTCCCGGCCGAGGACCTCGAGGGATCCGCTCACCAGGGGCAGCTGCCGGGTCAACCCCTTCAGGAGGGTCGACTTGCCGCAGCCGTTGGCGCCGATGATGGCCGTGGTCTGGCCAGCCGGCACATCCAGGTCCACGGGCTTCTCCTGCCCCACGACCGTGTGCGGGCCATAGGCCAGGCTCGCGCCACGCAGGCGGATCGCCGGTTCTATTGACATCTCAAGCCTTCCGTCCACTTCGAATCAGGAGCCACAGCATCAGCGGCGCCCCGGCCGCCCCGGTGAGCACGCCGGTGGGCAACCTGACCCCGCCGAAGGCCTCGGCGGCCGCGAAGTCCGCGACCACCACGATGACCGCGCCGCACAGGGCCGCCGCCGGCAGCGAGGGCCGTCCCCCGGTGAGGCCCCGAGCCAGGGGGGTGGAGAGCAGGGCGACGAACGCGAGCGGGCCGGTGGCCGCCGTCGCCGCCGCTGCCAGCAGGGCGCCGACCACGAGGGACCAGAGGCCCGTCCGGCCGGGCCGGGAGCCCACGCCGTGGGCCAGCTCGCCACCCAGGTCGGCCGGAGCCAGCCGGGCATGCAGGAGACCGGCGAGGGGCACCAGCACGATCATGATGACGGCCAACAGGGTGATCCGCTCCCACGTCACCGCGTTGAGGGAGCCCGCGGTCCACACGGCCGCGGCCTGCAGGTCATGCTGGGACAGGGCCAGCATCGCCCCGGACAGGGTGGCCTGGCACAGGGACGCCACGGCGATCCCGGCCACGATGAAGGTGGCCCCGCCCAAGGCGCCCGCCAATCCGCCCGAGCCAGCTCCTGCGGAGGACCGCCCGGCCATCGAGAACCCGAGGACGATGGCGATCGCCACCAAGCCGCCGATCATGGCGGCTGCGGCCATGCCCGTCCCGCGCACCCCGCCGAAGGCGAGCACGGTCACGGCGGCGACGGCGGCACCCTGGGTCACGCCGATGATGTCCGGGCTGGCCAGGGGGTTGCGCAGCGTGCGCCGGAAGAGGGCGCCGGCGGCGCCGAACGCCGCACCGGCCAGGGCTCCGGCCACGGCCCGGGGCAGTTTCTCCTGCATCACGATGAACGAGGCGCCGGGGATGGTCTCCCCGCCGAGGATGGCGAAGAAGTCGGGGATGGTGACGGTGTAGTGGCCCAGCAGCACCCGCACTCCCATCGCCAGCATCAAGGCCGCGGCGAGGCAGAGCGTGGCGGTGAGCAGCCGGCGTCGGGCACGGGAATGCAGGGACCGCACGGCGGCCACCGCAGCCGGGGAGGGCCCGGCCACTGATTCAAGGGCGGGGGCAGTGGCCGTGGTCTCGAGGGATGGCGCGCTCACAGCGAAACCGCCTTCCGGCGCAGCAACAGGAGCAGCACGGGCACGCCGATGACCACTGTGGTCACGCCCACGTGGATCTCCTGAGGCGCCACCACGAGCCGACCGGCGAGGTCGGCGAGGACGAGCAGGACGGCCCCCCACAGGGCGCAGCCCAGCACGAGCACGCGCGTGGAGGCCGGGCGGAACCGGCGCAGGGCATGGGGGACCAGCAGGCCCACGAACACCACGGGCCCGGCCAAGGCGGTCGCGGCGGCGGTCAGCAGCACGGTGGCACCGAGCAGGACCATGCGCAGGCGTTCGGGGCGGGAGCCGAGCCCGTGGGCCAGCTCGTCACCGAGGGCCAGCGCATCCAGCCCGGGTGCGGCCACGAAGACCATCAGGATGCCCACGGCGATCACGGGCGCCAGCCAGGCGGCGTCTTCCAGTGAGGACCTGGCCACGGAGCCGACGGTCCAGAACCGGAAGCGCTCCAGCACCGCGGGGGAGAGGATCAACAGGGCGCTGGTGACGGCGGTGCAGCCCGCGGTGACGGCCGCCCCGGCCAACACGAGGGACAGGGGCCCCGGGGTGCCGCCCGGGCCGCCCCCCAGCCGGGAGGCGGCCGAGGCCACGGTGTAGACCACCGCGGCGGCCACGAGGGTCCCGAGGATCGCCAGTACCATCACCCCCGCCAGGCCGGCCGAGATGCCGAGGCCCAGGCCGAGCGCCACCGCCAGCGAGGCCCCGGCGGTCAGGCCCAGCAGGCCCGCATCACCAAGCGGGTTGCGGGTGGCTCCCTGCAGGGCTACCCCGGACACCGCGAGGGCCGCGCCCACGAGCACCGCGGTGATGGTGCGCGGGATGCGGGACAGGGCCGCCGCGGCGTCGATGTCCGCCGCCGCGGCATCACCCCCGCCGGTGAGGAACGCGCCGAGTGCCTCCAGAGTGGTGACCGGGTCCACATGGCGGGCCCCGAAGGCCAATGCGGCCAGGCACGCGAACACCAGCACCAGTGCCGGGAGGGCAAGGAAAGGCAGGGCGCGGGAAGACAGGGCGCGGGACAGAGACGCCGTAACCGGCCGGCGTCGTGCCGGGGGCGCGGACCGCCGCTCCGGCGAGCCAGTGGTGCTGGCGCCGGGCGGCGGGTGCTCCGTGGAGGGGCGCTGGAGGGAGGGTCTCATGCGCTTTCTGTCATCAGACGGTGTTCTTGGGGCCGGTCCAGATTATTCCGCGCTGTCGGCCTGCTCGGCCGCGGCGGCGATGTCCGGGACCACGTTCTCCAGGGCCCACGGGATGGACAGTGGCGAGGCGGCCGAGGTGGACAGGACCTCTTGCTGGTCGGTCTGCACCACGAGCGTCTCATCCTGCACGGCCGGGATCTTGGACAGCAGCGGGTCGGAGGCGATGGCCTCGGTCACCGACTCATCGGTGGCCGAGGTGATGAAGATGTCCGAGTCGAGCTCGTCCGCCCGCTCGGGGGACCAGGTCAGGAAGAAGGCGTCCTCGGCCTCTGCGTTGTCCGCCAGCACGGGAGCCAGCTCCATGCCGAGCGAGGTCAGGAACTTCGGCCGGTTGTCCGCGGCGGTGAACAGGTAGATCTGATCGGCGGCGGCCGGATCGACCGTACCCGTCAGGAAGGTGGTGCCGGCCAGGGCGGGGTACTCCTCCGCGGCCTGGGCGACCTGGTCCTCGACGTCCGCGATGACCTCTTCGGCCCGGTCCTCCTTGCCGAGGGCCTCCCCGATCAGCCGGGTGGAATCCTGCCAGGCTGTGGTGAACGCTGCGGTGTCCTCCGGGTAGGCCACCACGGGGGCGATCTCGGAGAGCTTGTCATACTCCTCCTGCGTGATGCCGGAGTAGGCGGCGAGTATGACGTCCGGCTCGGTGGCGGCCAGGGCCTCGAAGTTGATGCCGTCAGCTTCGGAGTACTGCTCCGGGGCCTCTCCGCCGGCCTCCTCCAGGGCCGCGTCGAACCAGTCGGTGGACTGCTGGGCGTTGCCGCCGTACTCGGTGGCCGCCACGCCCACGGGCACCACGCCCAGGGCCAGTGCGACGTCCTGGTTCACCCAGGACACGGTGGCCACGCGCTCGGGCTGGGCCGGGATCTCGGTCTTGCCGTAGACGTGCTCCACTGTCCGGGGAAAGGTGGCGTCCGAGGTCGCGGAGGCATCGGTGGAGCCGGAGGCCTCGGAGCCCGAACCTCCAGCAGGGCCCGTGGAACAGCCCGCGAGCAGGGCGGCGCTCAATGCCAGGGACCCCAGGGACAGGGCCCGACGGCGGGTGGTCCGGCGGGCGGTCGGAGCGCCGGCGGTGGGAGAGAGGGGGGAAGGGAACACGAGGCGGCCTTTCGAGTCATTGGCAAACGAGGGTGTTGCCTAATTACAGGAGGTTAGCCTAGCCTAACAACATGTGCAGCCACCGTGCGGGGTGGCAGCACACTGCAGTTGGGTCAACGGTGGACGTGCCCAGCGACCGTACCGGATGTGCGAACCCTCCCAGGTTTCCGGTGCAGTCGCTGGGCACGCGTCAGTCGAAGTCCGGCTGGGCGAAGTCCGGTAGCCGTGTCACGGGCATGACGACCACATCCCAGACCATCCAGTCCACTGAATGGCAGGCCTCGGCCGCCTCCTCGATCTGGTCCAGGCTGACGTCACCGCATCGGGGGACCAGGAAGACCTCGATGTGCAATCGCCGGCCGAGGTCCCGCACGCGGCAGCCAGCCTGATCCACCCACGGCAAGGCCTGCAAGGCGTGGACGGCGTCGGCAATGGCCGGATGCGGACTCTTGTTGTCAGGTGTGGTGGCCCGCCTGTCGATCAGATCCAGGACGGCCGCCCGGAGGTGCTGGACGCCATCCTTGAGGATATCCACCGAGATGACGAAGGCTGCTGCGTAGTCCATCCACCACAGGCCGAGGCCGATGCCGGCCACACCGACGATGGAGGCGGCGTTGGTGAGCCAGTCGGCCTTGTTCATGTTCGCGTCGGCGAAGAGCACCTTGTCATTGAGGATCGGAGCGACCTTCAGCTTGGCGCGGGCCAGGAAGATGGGTGGAATGGCGATGACCGCCATGACTCCCATCATGATCCAGCCGAGCCAGACTGTGTTGCCGAACAGCTGCACCGTGCCGACCGTGGGGTGTTCGGCGGTCACCAGGCCACTGACAGCCTCGTAGGCGAGGAACCCGCCGACCAGGGTCAGGGCCACGGAGGAGACGAGGTGGCCGATGCCGGCGGCGCGATGGACTCCGTAGGGGCGCCGCGAGTTCTGGCGGAACCGGCGGATGGCGAGCAGGGAGACCAGGAAGGAGATCTGCGGGATCGTGGAGAGCATGTCCTCGATCCAGGCGGTCTTCATGGCCTGCGAGTTCCCCAGGACGAAGGCGACGAGGGTGATCGTGCATGCCGTGATGCCCAGGCTGAGCCACTCCAGGTGCACCGCCTTGCGCAAAGCCTCCCGCTGTTCGCGGGGCAGATCCCAGCCGAGCTTCTGTGAGTTGTGCATCAGGGGATCACCCTAAGCCTTGCGTAGATCAGCGACTACGGGCTGGCCCCGAGCCTGCAGGTTGGAGTGCTCACTAGCCCTGCTGGGCGGGCACGATGCTGATGCTGCCGGAGGTTTCGAGCACGGCCCACTTGATCTGGTCCATGGATTCCAGGCCCTGAGTCGATCGTGCTGCGCTGAGCACATCCTCTGCTGAGATGCGCTCCCGGTCCATGATGGATTGGAGCGGGCGGCCGTCCTCCACGAGCACGACCGGCACGCTCTCGAGCGCCCGTTTGAACCGGGGGAGGCGCCAGGAGAAGTAGTCAGAGAGCCGCTCCAGGAGGACCAGCGTGGTGACGACGACGGCTGCCGCCGTCAGGGAGGAATCCTCACCCAACAGCGCCTCCGAGACTGCCTCGCTGATGATGAGCAGGACGATGAAGTCGAACATCGTCACCTGCGCCATGGATCGCTTGCCGGTGAGGCGGAGGACGACGAGGAGGAGCAGGTATACCCCGGCAGCTCGAAGTACGAGATCCATCAGTGCCTCCTCAGGGCAGTACGAACTGGTTGAACGTCACGGTCTCGCCATTGACGGTGGCCTGGCCCGTGAGCAGAAGGTATTCCTGTCCGGCGATGGAAAGAGTCACCTCGGTCTCGGAGGACGGGTCGGCCTGGAAGATCATGGCGAGACCGCCCGGGATCGACTTTTGCTCCGACGGCTCTGGAGTGATTCTCTGCAGGTCGATCCCACTGGCCCACGGCCCGGTGAGCTCGAGGGTGATGGTTCCGTTCTCCACCACCTCGGGCGCGAATGTCAGTGTCATGCTGTTCTCGGTCTTGAGGCGGGTGATGCGATCGACTTCCACGCTGACGAGACTGTTCGGACTGGAGCGGGTCGCTGTGGCCAACGGCCCGGCGCCCAGCAACCCGATCAGGGCGGCAAGGATGAAGGCTACCAACACGATGGTGCCGACCTTCTGGACCTTCCACTCACGCCGTTGGAACCTGAGCTGACTCTCCGTCTGAAGTTCCACAGGTCACCTCCTGAAAGTGCTTCTGAGCATCACAGTCGACCATCACGACGTCAAGGTTCTCGGCGGGAACCGGCTACCGTGGAGCGGGTGAGCACACGCCAGTCAGCCTCAGAGAACCCCTTCTCCGATCAGACGTCGCCGGACGATGCGACGGCGGCGGGCGGGGTACCAGCGGACCACGGGGCCGCGGTCTCCTCGATGTTCGATGGTATCGCCGGCCGCTATGACCTGATGAACCTCGTCATGACCTGGGGCCAGGAGCCGCGCTTCGTCCGGCGCACCGTGGCGAAGGCCGAGCTGCCGGACGCCCCGGTGGTCCTGGACCTGGCCACCGGCACCGGGGATATCGCCCTAGAGGTCCTGCGCTCACGCTATGGAGCCCAGGTGACCGGTGCCGACTTCGCCCCCGAGATGATGGAGGTCGGCAAGCGCCGCCCCGGCGGGGAGCAGGTCGACTGGGTCGAGGCGGATGCCATGGACCTGCCGTTCGAGGACAACACCTTCGATGCCGTCACCCACGGCTACCTGCTGCGCAACGTGGCGGACATCCCCACCACGCTGGCCGAGCAGTTCCGCGTGCTCAAGCCCGGTGGCCGGATGGTCGCCCTGGAGACCTCTCCCGCGCCGGACAACATCATCAAGCCGTTCTCCACGGCGTACATCAAGTATGTGGTGCCGCGGATCTCCCGGCTGATCACCCGCACCCCGGACGCCTACGAGTACCTCTCCGCCACCAGTCGGGGCTTCAAGACCCCTGCCCAGGTCCAGACACTGCTCGAGGGCGCGGGCTTCGAGGGGGTGGGTCACGAAACCCACCTGTTCGGCACGCTCGCGATCCATTGGGCCACCAAACCCCTCTGAGCAGCCTCACTCGGCAGGCCAGCCGTTCACCTTCTGCAGGGGCGGTCCTAGGCTGGGAGTACGCCGGTGCTCCGGCATCGGCAGTCCCTTGGAGGAATGCCATGCGAGACGAAGAGATCCACGAGAACCAGAAGATCCACCTGCTGGAGAAGGACAACACCGGGTTGTCCCTCGGGTACCGCCTGCTGTGGCGGATCCGCTATGCGGCCAATGACGTCTATGGCCCGGCGAGCCGGCAGGCGGGGCTGAACCCGCGGGAGGCACTGCGGGTGGAGCGGGCCCAGCGGGTGGCCGCCGCCTATCGGGAGCAGGGGGAGGAGCCGCCGCCGGCCATCCGCCGAGCGTCCGGTGAGAACGGGGTGACGGAGTCCTGGGACGCCTCCGGCCAGGGCCATCACGGTCAGCCGCCGAAACCCTTCCAGGAGGGTTACCGATACTTCATGCTGAAGGACGGCGAGGAACCGCCCGTCATGCGGCCGAACGAGACCGGGGACAAGACCTGATCCAGATTTCAGTTAGTGCGCTAACTAAAATAGACTGGCCTCGGCCACTGTCACCGTGGTGGATTCCGAACCAGGGGGAACCTGATGACCGAGCAGAGCCCACAGCACCGCCCGAACACGCCCACACGCCAGAAGGCCTACTCGGTGGTGAGGGACAAGACCGGCCTGGGGGCGTGGTTCCGGTTCCAGTGGCGGTTCATCTACATCGCCTCCTGCACGTTCGGCCCGGCCAGTCGCCAGGGCACGCTGGACCCCCGCAAGCAGCTCCAGAAGGAACGTGCCGTGAAACTCCTGCAGGGTTACCGGAACACTGGTCAGCAGCCGCCCGCCGAGTTGCTGGCGTTCACCGGCCACTGACCTGTTGCCGGGGCCGTGAGTCCCGGCCCCGGCTGATCACGGGTGGACGCGCTGCATCAGGGTCGTCATCAGCCGGTGCAGGTCCGTCAACTCGGCCTCGTCCATCTGCAGCCGCCGCATCATCTCCACCGGCACCTGTTCGGCCCGCTGGCGCAACTTGCGGCCCTGGTCGGTGAGGGACAGGGCCAGGCCGCGGCCGTCGTCGGGATTCCGGGCCCGCTGGACGTAGCCGAGCGCCTCTAGGCGCTTGGTCAGGGGGGACAGGGTGGCCGGCTCCATGTGCAGCAACCCCGCCAGGTCCTTGAGGGACAGGGGCGCGTGCTGCCAGAGCGCCAGCATCACCAGGTACTGCGGATGGGTCAGCTTCAACGGTTCGAGCACGGGCCGGTAGGCGGCGATCACGCCTCGAGAGGCCACGGACAGCGCAAAACAGATCTGGCTCTCCAGGGCCAGGGGGTCTGTGACGGGAAGCGGTTCATCCATACCTCTAGGATGCCTGATGTGCCCGGACACGGGTGCCCGGTGCCCGCAGGTGTGCGGATCCGGAGGTGAGAGGAGACCCCTGGTGGCAGGACCGCATGGTTCCCGACGGCGGCGCCTCCGCCGGGCGGTCCTGGTCACCTGCGTGGTGCTGGCGGTCCTCCTGGCGGTGCTGCCCCACCCGGCGATCACCCGGCCGTGGATCATGCCGGCCCTGCAGTCGCTCGTGCCCGTCCTGAGTGTGGCGGCCGGGGTGATCGCCGTCCTGGTGCTGGTGTTCCGCCAGTGGTGGGCCGCCGGCGTGCTGGCTGCCGGGGCGGTCCTGGCGCTGCTGCCGGCGGTGGTGCCGCTCGGTCCGCCCGGGACCGAGGCCGGCCCCGAGCCGGGCACGTTGACCGTCCTGAGTCTCAACGCCGAGTACGCGGGCGTGGACGCCGAGGCCCTGGCCGCGGCGGTGGGGGCCGGCGGGGCTGGTGACGACCGCGGAGCCCACGGATCCGACGGGGTCGGCGGGGTTGACGTGCTGGTCCTCGTAGAGGCCGACGAGGACCTGCTCACGGCCTTGCAGGAGCTCGGGGCCCTGGACGGTCTGCCCTACCGCACCGAAGTGATCCCGGAGGAGCCCCAAGGAGGCACGGCGGGAGGTGCGGTGATCCTGTCCGCCCACCCCCTGCGGTCCGAGGGGGTCCTACCGCGTTTCGCCACGCATCGCCACTTCGAACAGCCCGTGGCGGTGGTCGAGCACCCCGAGCTGGGCGCGGTGCGGGTGGTGGGCATCCACCCCGTGCCGCCGATCGGAGACGACTTCGTCCCCTCGTGGGACGCCACGCTGCGCGGACTGGACGGCTGGCAGGCCGCCCAGGATGACCTGCCCCTGGTCCTGGCCGGGGACTTCAACGCGAGCCAGGCCCACCCGCAGTTCCGGGACCTGGCGGAGGGGTTCACGCCCGCGGCGGCGGCAGCCGGCCCGCTGCCGGGACCCACCTGGCCGGTGGGCTCCTGGGTGCCGCCCTTCACGGCCATCGACCATGTCCTGCTCAGGGGACTGACGCCCGTGGACTACGCGCGGCTGGACTTTCCTGGAACGGACCACCGGGGCATCCTCACCACGGTGCGAGCCCAGCCGGAATCGGGATAGCTGCCGTCTCCCAGGTCCGGATCGGGGAGGGCTACTCGGCGGGAACGTCACGCGGCGGTCGTCGGGGCAGGCGGCGTGGGAGACAAACCCACGCTGGGTCAGCTGGTCCGCCAGCTTGGTGCAACCGCCGGTCGAGAAGGAGGCCGTCCTGGCCATGGCACCATCCTCGCGATTGGTTTCCTGCAGGCTATGTTCCACGGAAGCAACGGGCAACGTGGTGGTCATCGGGGTGGCGCTCGGGGTCATCCCACAGGTGGACCCGCCGCGGCCCAGATTCAGAGCCTGGTCCGATGCCGGCAGGGGGTGCCCGGCGGGACAGTGGAGGCATGATGAATCGACCCTCGCCCCTGCTCGCCGCCCGCAGCTTGACCAAGGCCTACGGGCCCACCCGCGCCCTCGACGGTGTGGACCTGACCGTGCATGCCGGGGAGTCCGTGGCCATCATGGGTCCCTCCGGTTCCGGAAAGACCACCCTGATGCACGTGCTCTCCGGCATCCTGTTGCCCGACGCCGGCTCGGTGCTGTTCACTGCGCCCGGTGCCGAGCCGACCGAGATCACCACCCTGAACGAGGAGGCCCGCGCCCGGCTCCGCCGTGAGCGGCTCGGATTCGTGTTCCAGGACGGGCTACTGCTGCCGGAGCTGACCGCCCAGGAGAACGTGGCCCTGCCGCTGCTGCTCTCCGGCGTGCCCCGCCCCGCCGCTGAGGCCCACGCCGCCCAGTGGCTGGCTGCCCTCGGCCTGGACGGCATGCAGACCCGCCGTCTCGGCGAACTCTCCGGCGGCCAGGCCCAGCGGGTGGCCATCGCCCGCGCGCAGGTGGCCGATCCCCAGGTCGTCTTCGCCGACGAGCCCACCGGCGCCCTCGACTCCGCCACCTCCGCCTCCGTCCTCGGAGCCCTGCTCGACTCCACCGTGGGCCGCGGCCGCACCCTCGTCATGGTCACCCATGACCAGACCACCGCCGACCGCTGCTCCCGCCTCGTGCGCGTGCAGGACGGGCGGATCGTGGCCGACTCGGCCGCCGGTGTGGCCGATGCTGCTGGTGCGGCCGGCTCCGGCGCCCCGGTCAGTCCGACCGGCTCGGCCGGCTCGGTGACCCACTGGACGGAGGCCACCCGATGACCACAACCCCACACACCCCCTCCGGGCCTTACATGGGTTCCGCTCCGCTGGGCGACCGGGATCAGCCGGGCACGACGCCGGCCGGTCGCCTCGCAGCGCTCCCCGGCCGGCCGCCGTCGACCGCGGGCCGCGGACCGTCCCGTGGAACCGCCGCCGTGCTGCAGCTGTTCCTGGGCAAGCTGTTCGCCGACCGCCAGGTCTGGGGGCTGCCGGTCACCGCGTTTGCGATCGTCGGCACGCTGGCCCTGCTCGTGGCCGGGGGCGCCGCCTCGTTCTGGACGATCGAGGGAGACCTGGCCGGCCTCTACCTGATGCTCTCCGTCTTCGCGCTGATGCTGCTCGTGTTCCCGATGGCCGGCCTGGCAGGATCCGCGGCCAAACTCCTCGCCCGGCGCCGGGACGAACGCCTGTCCTCCCTGCGCCTGCTGGGTGCCGGGACGGGCATGGTGCGCACCTTGGCCGTCGTCGAGTCCGTCGTGCTGGCCGCGGCCGGACTGCTGCTCGGGGTGGTCGGCTACCTCGTGTTCATGCCACTCGTGGGGCTGATCCCGTTCGCGGGGCGGCCGATTGGGCTGGAGGGGATGTGGCTTGGCACCGGCTGGCTCTTCGCCGTGCTCGGCGCCCTCCTAGTGATGGCCGCCGCAAGTTCGATGGCCGGGCTGCGGCGGATCGAGATCACCCCGCTCGGGGTGCGTACCCGCCAGGAGGCATCGAAGGTCCACTGGGTCCGGGTGGTGCTGGCCGTGGCGGGCCTGGCGCTGGCGCAGGTGGTGCTCAACGCCTTCGGGGCAGCGAACATGATGGTGCTGTTGATCATCCTGCTCATCGGCTTCAGCCTGCCGATGATCGCCCTGCACTTCATCGGTCCCTGGCTGGTAGGCGTGGTGACGCGCCGGACCTGGCGCCGCGCGGACACCGCCGAGAAGCTGGTGGCCGCCCGCAATGTGCTCGAGTCCCCGCAGCAGGCCTGGCGGCAGATCGGCGGGCTGGCGGTGACCGTGTACATCGGTGTGGTCGGGGGCGCGGGCATGGGCCTGGCGGACTCGCTTGCGTCCGGGGACCTGCGCCAGGAGGACCTGATGCTGACGGCCGACCTGCGCACCGGGGTGCTGCTGACCATGCTCATCGCCTTCGTGCTGACCGCCTGCTCCGTGGGCATCACCCAGGCCGCGCAGGTGCTTGACCGCGCGGACATGTACCGGGGGCTGGGCCGGCTCGGGATGACGGAGTCGAGCATGGAGGCCATCCGCCGGCGTTCGGTGATGGGCCCCCTGTGGATCGTGCTGGTGTTCACCCTGGTGGCCGCCGTGGTGACGACCCTGCCCGTGATCGGTGCTGCCGTGATCTTCAGCCCCCTGTCCATGGGCCTGGTGGCCGCCGTGCTGGTGCTCGGCGTGGTGCTCGTCCGCCTGGGCGTCACCGCGTCCCGGCCCACGTTGCGCGGGGTGCTGACGGAGGCCTGATGCGGCTGGAGTTGTGTCTGGAGGGATTCACGCCGGGGAACCGGTTTCCGGTGAATCCCTCCAGACTCAACGTGGTGGTGCCGGTCTCAATTGACGGTGCTCTCGCCCAGGTCCAGGGTGGCGGTGTGCTCGGCACCGTCGGCGTCCGTCCAGATCAGGCTCACGGAGTCGCCCGGGTCCAGTGCGCTGACCTGATCGGAGAGCTCGGAGGAATCGGCCACCTCCGTGCCGTCCAGGGCCGTCACGGTGTCACCGGCCACCAGGCCCGCCGACTCGGCCGCGGATCCCGGGGCGACCTCCACCACGAGCGCGCCGGAGGTTGCGGAGTCGGTGCCACCCTCCCGCGAACCCCGCGAGCGCGGATCCGCGTACTCCGCCTGTGCCGCGGCGGCGGCATCCGTCACGGTGACCCCGAGTGCCCCGGAGGCGCCGACCTGCACGCTGTCCGACTCGGTGCCGGCCACGATCTGGTCCGCGATGCCCAGAGCCTCGGTGATCCCGATGGCGAAGCCGTTGACCTGCTCGGAGGTCTGCCCGGTGGAGGCTGCCGTGCTCATGCCGACGACCTGGCCGTCCTCGTCCACCAACGGCCCGCCGGAGTATCCGGGGACCACGTCCGCGTCCGTCTCGATCAGCCCGGTGAGGTCCTCGGTGTCCCCCAGGCTCTCCGCGGAGATCGACCGGTCCACGCCGGTCACCGTGCCGGAGACGGCGGTCAGGTAGCCCTGGCCGGAGCCGTTGCCCACGGCGGCCACGCCCTCCCCGGGGTCCACGCCGGAGGAGTCGACGCTCATGGTGTCCAGCCCCGAGGCATCCTGCAGCTGCAGCACCGCCACGTCATGGGTGGCGTCCCGGCCCACCACGCTGGCCGTGTAGGTCTCACCCGTGTCTGCCACGGTCACCTCCACCTCGGAGGATCCGTCCACCACGTGGTAGTTCGTCAGGGCGAGCCCGTCCGCACTCAGCACCATCCCGGTTCCCGCTCCCTCCCCGAAGGAGGTCTCGGTCTCGACCAGGAGCGTGCCCGGGGCGTCCTGGACCTCGACGCCGGCGTCCACCTGGGTACCCGTGGCACCCTGGGTGCCACCGGAGGAGGCATCGGGACCGCCGAAGGAGTACCTGTCCGGGCTCTCGGAGCGCTCCCCGCCGATGCCGCTGTCCAGCCCGCTGGCCTGGCCACCGCTCGAATCGCCTGAGGAGCTGTCCTGTTCGGGCACCGTGATGCCCTCGTGGACGTGGTCCAGGGTCTCGGCCAGCGTGGCGGGATCAGCGACGGTCTGTGCCGAGAACCCGTCCGCTGCGGACTCCTCCGACGAGGAGCCGTTGCCGCTGGCCGGCGAGGAGGCGGCGGACGGGGGAGTGCCGGTGCTGACGGAGTCGGCCACTACGCCGCCGATGCCGCCGGCCACCATCAGCCCGGCGACGGCCAACCCCGCCACGGACCAGCGGATGCGGCGGGGGTTCTCCCGGGCACGCCGGTGGGTGGTGTCCGCGGCGGCATCGGCCGAGAGCACGGTCAGCGGGGCGGTGTCCGGGTGGGCTGTGCCGGTGGGGCCTGTGCCCGGGGGCCGGTCGGACGGTTCGGGGGTGTTCGGGTCGGTGCCGGTCATGGCGTGCTCCTGGGGATCGGGCGGTTCTCGATGCGTCAACACACCACCACCGCGGCCTCTGCGTCACGTGTGCCCTTCCTGTGACGGCGCTGTGCAGGCCGAACACACGGGCGAACGCACAGGGCGGACCAGCGGCCGGCACAGCTGCGGCACAGAGTCGGCATCCAGGGTGAACATCATCTCAACATCCCCTGAACGGAAAGGGAGCGCGATGCCGTCCCTCCTCTATATCGCAGCCGACCTGCTGGCCATCGGCGTGCTGGTCCTCGGCCTCTACCGCAGCCGCCACGGACGCAAGGACCTCGTGGTGTCCTTCCTGGGCGCCAACGTGGGTGTCCTCGCGGTGGCCGCCGCCCTGGCCGGGGTCTCCACCACCGCGTCACTCGGGGTCGGCCTCGGCCTGTTCGGGGTGCTGTCCATCATCCGGCTGCGCTCCACCGAGCTGGAGCAGCATGATGTGGCCTACTTCTTCTCGTCCCTGGCCCTCGGCCTGATCGCCGGGCTGGGCGTGCAGCCGGCCTGGCTGGCCGCCGCGCTGATGGCCCTGCCCGTGCTGGTCCTGGCGGTCGTTGACCACCCCCGCTTCATGGGCGGCGCCCGGCGCCAGCGGATCGTCGTGGACCGCGCCGTCACCGGGGAGCAGGAGCTCACGGACCACCTCTGGGACTTGCTGGGAGCCGAACCCCAGCGGATGACCGTGGTCGAGACGGACCAGATCCGGGACCTCACGGTCGTGGACGTCACCTACCGGGTCCCGCGCGCCGGCCAGCGGTCCACCCACCGGAGGCCCGACGCCGGCCCCGTGGCGCCCGCGGTCCTCCCCGCCCCTGCCCCGGCAGGGACCACCCCCAGCCCGGTCACGGTGGCCACACGATGACCGACCCGTTCTCCGCCGCCGTGGCCACCCTGCCCACCCTCGACCTGGAGTCCATGAACCTGCAGGCGGCGCTGCAGGTGCGGCACGACCGCAAGTACATCGTTCCCGCCCCGGTGGCCACAGACCTGGTGCTGTGGGCCGGGACGGGCCGGGCCGGCGTCGGGCAGGCCATGGCCCTCGAGGTGGCCGGCACCACCGAGAGCCCCTACGACTCGACGTACTACGACACCCCTGCGCTGGAGGCGTACCGGATGGCCGCGCGCCGGCACCGGCATCGTTTCAAGGTACGCACCCGCCGGTACCCGGACACCGGCGACCGCTTCCTCGAGGTGAAGACCAAATCCGCCTCCGGGCAGACCGTCAAGCACCGCGTCCCCTGGGGCCTCGAGGACGGGACGCTGGGCGGCGAGGGGCTCAGCTTCGTGGCCGAACGACTCGGGCGGACGGTCGGAGGTCCGCTGCGCCCGGTCCTGCACACCTTCTACCGGCGCACCACCCTGCTGCTGCCCGGCCTGGGGACCCGGCTGACCCTGGACCGCGACCTGCTGTGGACTCCGGCATTCGCGGATCAGCCGTCGGACCACTCGGCGGACGTGGGGGGAGCGCTCCGGCTGTCCCGACGGCTCGTCGTGGAGACCAAGTCCGCGGGCCACCCGACCGCCGCGGACCGCTGGCTCTGGCGCCGCGGGATCCGGCCCGTGGCCGTCTCCAAGTACTGCGCCGGGCAGGCCCTGCTGCACCCGGACCTGCCGCACCACCGCTGGCACCGCACGCTGCACCGGGACCTCCCGGTGGCGCCCGCCGCGCCGAACGAACCCCTCACCGCTGACGCACACCACACCGACCTCGACCGCAAAGGACTGCGCCCATGACCACCCAGCTCCCTGCCAGCCAGCCCCCTGCCAACCTATCCCCTGCCGCCCAGCATCCCCGCCGGCGGCGCCCCGCGGCGCTCCGGGCCACAGCGCTCACGCTGAGTGCGGCCCTGATGCTCGCCGGCTGCGCGGCCACCGGCACCTCGGCCTCGTCCGAGATGTCCGAGACGTCCGAGACGTCCGACGGCGTAGCCTCCGGTGGCGCCGAAAGCGCCGGGATCGCGGAGTGGACGAGCGCGGGGGCCACGGAGGAGATCGCCGAAGCGACGCACTACGACGCGGATGACACGAGCTATGCCGAGGATGAGGTCACCGAGGTGGCCCTGGAGGGCACCGGGGCGAGTGCGACCGGCGCCGCTGCGGACACCGTGTCTGTCGCAGCGGAGGAGGGGGAAGCGGTCCTGACGATCTCCGGATCCGGCACCTACCGCCTCTCCGGTGACTTGCAGGGCACCGTGGTGGTGGCCTCCGGTGCGGAGGATGCCGTGCGGGTCATCCTCGACGGTGCGGCCATCACCTCCGCCACGGGCTCGGCGCTGCGGGTCGACTCCGCGGATGAGGTGACCCTCCTGCTGGCCGAGGGCAGCGCGAACTCCCTGACCGATGCGGAGACCTACGAGGACACCTCGGAGGACGCCGCGGACGCGGCCCTGTACTCACGCGCGGACCTGACGATCGCCGGATCCGGGTCCCTGGCCGTGCAGGGCAACCACCTCGACGCGATCCACGGCAACGACGGCCTGGTGATCGACGGGGCGGACGTCACGGTCCAGGCGGCCGACGACGGGATCGTGGGGAAGGACTACGTGGCCCTGCTCTCCGGCACCGTGGCCGTCACGGCCGCGCAGGATGGGGTGAAGTCCTCCAATGCCGAGGAGTCCGACCGCGGCTGGCTGACCGTCTATGGCGGCAGCCTCCAGGTCTCCGCGGGTGACGATGGCGTCAAGGCCGAGTCCACCCTGACCGTCCGGGACGGCGAGGTCACCGTGACCGAGTCGACCGAAGGCCTGGAGGCCTACGTGATTGTCGTCTCCGGTGGCGCGATCGACGTGACCTCCTCGGACGACGGCCTCAACGCCTCCGGGGAACTGGCCACGGCGGACTCCACGGCCGACACGACCACAGAGGACTCCGGCGCGGCCACCGAGGACTCTGCGGCGGCTGCGGCTGCGGGCGGCTTCCCGGGCGGGGGCATGGAGGCGGCCGGTGGGCAGAGCGTCACCGTCACCGGCGGCGCGCTGACGGTCACCGCCGAGGGCGACGGTCTGGACTCGAACGGGAGCGCGGAGATCTCCGGGGGCACCGTGGTGGTCAACGGTCCGGAAGGCAACGGTAACGGCTCGATCGACGTGGCCGGTGACCTCACGGTGACCGGGGGCACCCTGGCGGCCGCCGGCAGCGCCGGCATGGCGCAGGGCCTGGGCGAGGCCTCCACTCAGGGCGGGTTGCAGGTCACCGTCCCCGAGGCGGTCGAGGCCGGGACCACGCTGGTGGTGGCGGATGCCGAGGGCGCCGTGGTGGCGGCCTTCACCACGGTGAAGTCCGCCGAGAACCTGGTCCTCTCGACTTCCGGGATCGAGGACGGCGCCGAGTACACCGTGTACGGCACCGCGGATTCCGGGGCCGAGGCCGGGGTGGCCGCCGGGCAGACCCTGGACGGTTCGATGACCACCGACGGCGCCACGGCACTGGCGACCGTGACGGCGGGGGAGTATTCGGCCGGGATGGGCGGCGGCATGGCGGGTGACATGGGTGGCGCGCCGGGCGGTGGCCCGGGCGGCGCACCGGCCTGGTGATCGTGGACGGCACAGACTTCACAGGTTCAGCACAGCTTCAGCACGTTGCTGCGACAGGATGATGCCCTGTACTGGAACCATGTACCCTATGAACCCGACCCCGGCCACCTCCCTGTCCGCCTTGCGCGAGGTGCTGCCTCAACTGGCCCATCCGGACGGATCGCCGGTCCGGGCCCTCGTGGTGGATGACGAGCCGATGCTCGCGGATCTGGTCTCCATGGGTCTCTCCCTGTGTGGCTGGGAGGTCCGGGTGGCGCATGCCGGCCGGGCCGCCGTCGAGGCCGCTCGGGGTTTTGTCCCCGACGTGCTGGTGTTGGACTGGATGCTGCCGGAACTGGACGGAATCGAGGTACTGGCCAAGGTACGGTCTTTCCGTCCGGGGATTCCCGCCCTGATGCTCACGGCCCGGGATTCTGTGGATGATCGAATCCGTGGGCTGGCGGCGGGTGGCGACGATTACGTCACCAAGCCGTTCTCGCTCGAAGAGGTCCTGATCCGACTGCACCGGCTTGTCCAGCGCACCGGTGTCATGGCACTGGACGCCGACGAACTCGTGGTCGGGGACCTGAGTCTGAACGTCCGCACCCGCGAGGTCAGCCGGGGGGGTGAGGCGATCGAACTCACCACCACCCAGTTCAACCTGCTGCAGTACCTCATGGAGAACCCGCGAGCCGTGTTGTCCAAGGCTCAGATCCTGGACCACGTGTGGGACTACGACTTCGGCGGGCAGGCGAACATCGTGGAACTGTACATTTCCTACCTGCGCAAGCGGATCGATGCCGGCCGCGTCCCCATGATCCACACCGTGCGCGGTGCCGGCTACGTGATCCGGCCGGCCTGAATGACCGTGTCACCCCGTCCCCGCCAAGCCCCCACACCCGGGGCCGACGCCGGCCGTCCCGCTCCCACGGTGGCCTCGCCACGGACCGCCGGTACTGGTGCTGACCGCCGGGCCAGCCTGGCGCTACGGACCATGCTCGGGGTCGTGGTGCTGCTGGCCATCGTGCTGGCTGCCTTCACGGTGACTTCCTTGGTGCTGAGCGGGCGGACGGTGGATGCCCAGCTGGAACAACGCGTGGACCAAGCCTGGGAACGGTCGTTGACGTTCCTGGGTGGCCCCGAGGGACTGTCCCCGGGGCCAGCGGATGCACAGCCGAACGAGCCGAACGAGGGCGACGCTCCCCGGGGTGAGTCCGACCGCAGCCCGCTGGAGGCCCCGGGCCAACCGGCGGGGATGCTGGCCCTCGTGGCAGTCGGTGACACCGTGTTGAGCGCTGACAGACTGGATGCGGACGGGCAGTCGGTGGAGCTGTCCGACGCCGATGTGCAGGTCCTGTCGGTCGTCGTCGAGGAGGCACGCGCTGCCGATCCCACTGCCGCAGATCCCGCTGTAGAGGGTGTGACCCGGACCGTGGAACTGGAAGCCGGCCGCTACCTGGTGAAGGCCCAGGCGGTGGACGCCGTCTCTGGCACCGGGCAAGTCTTGCCGGCCGTGGCGGTCGCGGGCTTGCCCACCGCCGAGGTGGACGGGACCAAGGCGACCCTCGCCGGGGTCCAGGTCGTCGGTTCGCTGGCCGCCCTGGTGGTGGCCGGCGTCGCCGGTTGGTGGTGGATCCGGAGGTTGCTGCGCCCCCTCGCGGAGGTCTCACGGGCGGCGGTCCGTATGGCGGAGGTGCCCATGGGTTCCGGTGACGTCTCCCTGGCGCAATACCGGGTCCGAGCTGACCTGGCTCAACCGGGGGATGAGGTCGGAGACGTCGGGCATGCCCTGAACCGGCTGGTGGACTCCGTGGACGGGGCCTTCGAACAGCGCAACCGCTCCGAGCGGCGGCTGCGGACCTTCGTGGCGGACGCCTCCCACGAACTGCGCACTCCGCTGGCCGCCGTGCGCGGCTATGCCGAGATGGTGAGCCTGACCGAGCCGCTGACCGAGCGGGGAAGGGAATCGGTGGGCCGGGTGCTCACCCAGGCTGACCGGATGGGCTCGCTGGTGGAGGACCTGTTACTGCTGGCGCGGCTGGATGCCGGCCAGGACGGACGGGATGACCGCGAGGAACGGGCTGGAGGCGAGGTCGACTTCGGCGAGGTGGTGGTGGACGCCGTCATGGACGCCACCGCCGCCGGCCGGGACCACCACTGGGAGGTGGACGTGCCGGAAGCGTCGGTGGTCGTGGCAGGAGACGGTCGCCAGCTGGCACAACTGGTGGCCAACCTCCTCTCTAACTCGCGCAAGCACACCCCCGCCGGGACCACGGTGTCCGTGCGGTTGGACGCGGAGGGCCCGGCCGGCGTCGGGCCCGGTCCCAACGCAGTTGCTCCTGGCGGCGGAGGCAGAGGGGCCGGTGGCGGAACCGCGGTGCTGACCGTCGAGGACGACGGACCCGGCATCGAACCGGAGCTGCAAGACGGGCTGTTCGACCGCTTCGTCCGCGGCGATGCGGCCCGAACCGGGATGGAGGGGTCCACGGGGCTGGGACTGTCCATCGTCCGTTCCGTGGCTCATGCCCACGGTGGCGAAGTCTCGGTGGAGTCGGCACCGGGGCGCACGGTGTTCACCGTTGAGCTGCCGATTGCCATGGCTATCGTTTAGCGATAGATTGACATCGAAACGCAATCGATGGAGGTTCGTCATGCCCGCTCCCGTCCCCCGGTCTCTCGTGGTCATCCTGCGGACCATGCTGATCCTGGCCGCCACCGGCTCGCTGGTCGTCCTGGCGGTGATCCTGCCGTTGCTGTGGATCGACCTCGAGGGCGTCTCCATGGCCTACGCCATCCCTTTGATTGCCGCCCTGGCCCTGGGCGTGGCCTGCCTCCAGGTGGTGGGGGTCTGCATCTGGCGCCTGTTGACGCTGGTGCTGCGCGGCCGGATCTTCTCCCGTTCCGCGTTCCGTTATGTCGACGTCATCACCGGCGCCGTGGCGGCCGGCGGTGTCCTCCTGGTGGTGATCGGCGTGGTCCTGAGCGAGGGAACGGCCGCCCCCGGACTGGTTTTGCTGATCGGCGGGGCCGCGCTGCTGGCATTCGCGGCGGCCCTGACCGTGAACGTCGCCCGGCGGCTGCTGGCCCAGGCCGTGGAGCGTGACACCCAGGCCAGGCGGCTCGAGGACGAGCTCTCGGACGTGATCTGATGCCGATCATCGTGGACGTGGACGTGATGATGGCCCGCCGGAAGATGTCGGCCGGCGAACTGGCGGAGGCCGTCGGGATCACCCCGGCGAACCTGGCCGTGTTGAAGAACGGCCGGGCCAAGGCCGTCCGGTTCACCACACTGGCGGCCTTGTGCCGCGTGCTGGACTGCCAGCCCGGTGACCTCCTGCGCTGGGAGGATTCTGGGCAGGAGGCCCTGGAGGGCGACCGTGATCGTGGCGACCACGAAGACCGCAGGGAACGCAAGGTGGGTGGCGCTGGTGGCGAGTGAGCGGAACGCCGACGTGGACGTCCTGGTGGTCGGGGCGGGCCTGGCTGGACTGCACTGCGCCACCCAGCTAGCACGCTCCGGACGCCAGGTAATGCTGGCGGAGCGGCGGTCCACGCTGACGGGTACCGTCCGGACCACGGGCATCTTCGTGCGCCGGACCCTCGAGGACTTCGCGCTCCCGGAGGAGCATCTGGGGCCGGCCATCCGCCGCATGGTGCTCTACCCGCCCGGGCTGACGGGCCCGGTGGAGCTGACCAGCGACCGCGATGAGTACCGCGTCGGGGACATGGGGCCGCTCTATGTGGCGGCGGCCCAGGATGCCGTGCGCGCCGGCGTCGACTTGCGGCTGGCCACCCGCTTCACCGGTCAGCGGGAGGGCGTCTATCTCCTCGAGGACGCCGCGGGCCCCCTCCTGGTCCGCGCCCGCTTCGTGGTCGGCGCCGATGGCGCTCGGTCCAGGGTGGCACGGGAGCTGGGGCTGAGCCGCAACCGCCACCTGCTGGTCGGGGCCGAGGAGGTCTTCGCCGATCGTCCCGACGGCTCGGACCCCGCCTTCCACTGCGTGATCGATCCGAGGCTGGCCCCCGGCTACCTCGCCTGGGTACTGCGGGACGGCGAACACGTTCACGTGGGCACGGCGGGTCATGCCCATCGCTTCCCGAAGGGTCTGTACAGCGCCCTGCGCTCGTTCCGCGAGCGGGCTCCGGGGCTGGAGGGCGTGGAGAGGCCGGATCAGGTGGAGAAGCGCGCCGGGCCGATCCCCGTGGGCGGAGTGCTGCCCCGGATCGCCTCCCCGGCCGGCCTGCTCGTCGGCGACGCCGCCGGTGCGGTGTCCCCGCTCACCGCCGGAGGCCTCGATCCGTGCCTGCGGCTGTCCGGGCATGCCGCCGAGATCCTGGACGCCGCCCTCAGGTCCGGCCGCGCTGCCAAGCTGCAGGCCTATGACGGCCGTGCCTTGAGGGCCCGCTTCCGCAAGCGGCTGCTCCTGCGCAAGGGCCTGGACGGCCTGCGCACGCCGGCCCTCGCCTCGAGCGCCTTCACCGTGTTGAGGACGCCGCCGGGCCAGGCGCTGGCGCGGCGAATCCTCTTCGGCACCGGCTCGTTCCCCCTGCCGTAGTCCGTGTCCGGCCATCGAGTCGGGAGTTGCCGTGGCAATCCTGTCCGGGATCGCCACGGCAACTCCCGGCTCTATGGAGGGCCGCCCGAAAAGAAGTACAAATCTCAAGGAATGTAACTGGTCAGGTCCAGTGTTCACCCTGATGTGACCGAGAACCCCAGCCCCCAGCAACAACCCGCGCCCAGTCCTGCCGCCCAACCCACAGCGCAGCCTGCGGCGCTCGCCGCCCCGCGGCCCAATCCGTCCACCGAGCGCGCCGACTCCGTGCCGGCCGGCACGGTCGAGTTCGGCCTGCACACTTTCGGCGATGTCACGCAGGGCCTCGACGGTCAGCGGCTCGAGCACCCCGAGGTCCTCCGCAACGTCGTGGCCGAGGCCGTCATGGCAGACCAGGCCGGTGTGGACGTCATCGGCATCGGCGAACACCACCGCCCCGACTTCGCGGTGTCCTCGCCGGAGATGGTCCTGTCCGCGATCGCCGGACAAACCGAGCACCTCAAGCTCATCTCGGCCGTCACCGTGCTGTCCTCGGATGACCCGGTCCGCGTGTACCAGCGTTTCGCCACCCTGGATGCCGTCTCGAACGGCCGCGCCGAGGTTTCGCTGGGCCGTGGCTCCTTCATCGAGTCCTTCCCGCTGTTCGGCTATGAGCTCTCCGATTACGAGATGCTCTATGAGGAGAAACTGGACCTCTTCGCCCGCCTGCGCACCGAGAAGCCGGTGACCTGGCAGGGCAACACCCGGGCCGCCCTGCAGCGCCAGTCGGTGTTCCCGACGACGGCTCACGAGTTCGGCCTGCCCGCCTGGGTGGCGGTGGGTGGCACCCCGACCTCGGTGGTGCGCGCGGCCACCTACGGGCTGGGACTGGAGCTGGCGATCATCGGCGGCACCCCGGACCGGTTCAGGCCCTTCGCGCAGCTCTACCGCCGCGAGATCGAGGCCCGTGGCTTCGATCCGCGCCGGGTGGCCCTCCACTCCCACGGCTTCGTTGCAGCCACCGACGAGGAGGCAGCCGAACGGTACTACTCGTACTGGGAGGCCTCCATGACCAAGATGGGTGCCGAGCGCGGCTGGCCCGCCCCGACTCCCACTCAGTTTCGTCAAGAGATCACCCATGGGGCCCTGCACCTCGGCTCCCCGGAGACGGTGGCGCGCAAGGTGACCCGGAGCATCCGGACGCTTGACGCCGGCCGCTTCGGCATGAAGTACGGGAACGGACACCTGCCCCACGAGTACATGATGGACTCGATCGAGCTCTACGGCTCGAAGGTCAAACCGATGGTCCTGGACATGCTCGCCGGTTCCTGACATTGACTACCGCGACTGTGCGTCTTAAACAGTCTCCGGAAGCCACGCTGCGGAGACTTACTCTCGGCGGAAGGCTCTGAGCGATCGATGGGAACAGGTCGTGGAAGCGCTGTGGCCTCGAGGACGTCCTTGAGCAGAGGACTGGTTTTGGCTATCGAGGGTGCCAATCCCTTGGCAGTTTGCTGGAGGAGGCCGTCGAAGATCTGAGCAGTTCCCATCGCGAAGTCAGAATCGCTCAATCCGAATACCGTGAGAGCCATCTTGTTTCGCTCTGCTCCCGTCAACTTCAGTTGCCCAAGGTCCCGGCCGGTGGCACGAGAGTCCGCTATCGAGCACAAAGCAACAAATCCGTGCGCCGTCAAGGCAGGGGCCGACACCCGAGGTCGCGAGACCAGTGTCAGCTGGAGATCACGAATATGGTCGTACAATTTCGCCACGGCAGCCGGGTCTTCCGGGGTGCGGGCGGCAATGAATCCAGCTTGTCGAATGTTATTGGCCGTGGCCATAAAGGACCTGACCTCGTCGTCGAAGCTCCGCGCGCGTTGATAGTGAGAACCCAGAATTGCCAACGTCGCGGGAAGCGTGATCGCAATCAGATCCACGCCCGGGGGTAAGAAGGAAGCCAGCACGGCAGTGAGGCAGATGAGGGCTATGGAAGCCGACCAGCGTGCCCAGACAGCATTGCGAATGCGAGCGCGGTGAGAGCTGAGGCCTATTCGAATGGTACTTCCTCCAAGGCCGAAGACCCCAAAGGCCAATGCGGTGGCCAGCACTGCGGAGAGCAACAGATCTTCTCTGCCCAGTTGATTCGTCATCGACCCCGCGATAGCCACTGCGGAGAGCATGAAGAGACAAGCCGTCGAAAGGATCGAGAGCGTCAGCGTGAAATTCCACGAGAATCGGTCCAACGCAGCGGAGATTCTGGCGAACCAAGGACTCGGAATCGACCACGCGAAGAGACACGTTCCAAGCAGAATGAGTGCCGCAGACACGAGGGGTGTGAGAAGCCCGAGGATTCCGGCATGAATCGAGTCACGGCTCGTCGCCCAGACGAGCATCCCGAAGCCTCCGATGATCAGCGACAGTGACGATCCGAATACACGCCATCGACCTGGCTGTGCATGTACGGGCCAAAACTCGAACTGTTCGAGTAGTTGTAGCATCGGCTGCCACGTCTTCGCGACTGTAGACATACCCGTCTCTTTCTCTCCAGGATCTCGTGGGACCACCGTAAGGAGACGGGCGGACGATTTAAGGACGAGTCTTGTCAGTCCAACATCGCGGGGAGATCGCGGCCCCCGTAGAAGGCGCCGAGCACCTCGATCTGGTGGGACTTCTCATTGATCCTGAAGGCAATCACCACCCGGCGACGAAACCCCAGCGTTCGAATTCCCGGTCGGATGTCATCGCGTTGGGTGCCTCTGAAGGGGAAGTCAGTCAGGCTCTCGCAGAGGCTGAGAATGTCCTCGATGTAGCCGTCGGCAACCTCAGGGGATGAACGAGAAGTGATGTAGTCACGTAGTTCTTCGAGATGTCCGGTGGCCTCTGGGCTAAACCCGACGGTGTAGCTCACCCTTTTGAGTGGGGGCGGAGCCGGGCGCGTACGTCCTCTATGGACTGCAGCCGGCTGGGGTCCTCGTCGAGCTGGTCGTAGGCAGAGGCGACTTCGGCCTTGAGCCATTCGTTGACCGCTCGGTCATGTGCACTCAGCGCGCGCAGGCCCTCGCGTATGACCTCACTTTCGGAGGCGTACTCACCGGAGGACACCTTCGCCCGCACCATGGCGGCCATCTCAACAGGAAGCGTCACGCTCATTTGCTTGGTGGTCCTCATGCCCTGAATCTCCTCGAGTAGGATTCAATCCTATCGATTACTTCTCCTTCAGTGAAGGTCAATCGCATCCTTGAGGCGGTCACTCATCGGTCCCGGAGCGCCGTCGCGATCACCTGGACCAAATGCCGGCCGTCGAGACCCGCCAGGTCCTTCACCTGGGTGCGGCAGGAGAAGCCGTCGGCCAGCAGGGCCCGGTCCGGGGCGGCGTCTGCCTTCGCCAAGATGCCCTGGCGGGCGATCGTCTCCGAGATCTCGTAGTGTCCCTGCTCCATGCCGAAGTTCCCGGCCAGGCCACAGCAGCCGTTGGAGGTCTCCACGTCGCAGCCCATGGCGTCCAGGATCGCCTCGTCGGCCGAATAGCCCATGACCGCATGGTGGTGGCAGTGCGACTGGACCAGGAGCCTCCCGTCCGCACCCTGGGCCCGGGGTGGCGTCCAGTCGAGTTCGGTCAGCAGCTCGGCCACCGTCCGCACGGCCGTCGCCACCTCTCGTGCGCCGGGGTGCTCGGGCAGCAGTTCCACGAGGTCCGAGCGCAGCGTGGCAGTGCAGCTGGGCTCCAGCCCGACGACGGCCCGCCCGGCCCGCACGTGCGGCAGCAAGATCTCCACGGTCCGGCGCAGCTTCTCCTTGGCCGCCGTGAGCTGTCCGGTCGAGATCAGCGTCAGCCCGCAGCAGGCCTGCTCACCGGTGGACTGCCCGACCACCTGCACATCGCACCCGGCGGCGTCCAGCACCTCGAGGGCATCCGCGGGGATCTCCGGAGACAGGGCGTCCGAGAAGGAGTCCACCCACAGCACCACCCGACGCCGGCCGGTGCCGTCCGGCGCGAGCGTCGCCGCCGTGTGCCCCGACGTCGCCACCGGACCATCAGCGGCGGGCGCCCCGCCGGCGCCGTGCCCCGAGGCCGACCGAGCCGCCGCGGACCAGCGGAAGGGCGCCCGCGGCAGCTGGGGCAGGGACCGCCGGGCGTCCGCCCCCATCAGCGCCATCATGGTCCGGCGCAGCACCGGTACCCGGCCGGCAGCGTTGACCAGCGGTGCCATGGGTGCTGCGAGCCGCAGCCAGAAGGGCAGGCGCCCCAGGGTGTAGTGGGCCAGCGGACGGACTTTCCCGCGGTAGGTCCGGTGCAGGGTCTCGGACTTGTAGGTGGCCATGTCCACGCCGGTGGGGCAGTCGCTGGCGCAGGCCTTGCAGGACAGGCACAGGTCCAGAGCCTCATGGACCTCGGGGGACTCCCACCCGAGCGTGACCACCCCGCCGTTGAGCATCTCCTGCAGCACCCGGGCCCGCCCGCGCGTCGAGTCCTTGTCATCCCCGGTCGCCAGGTAGGACGGGCACATGAAGGTGCCCTGCTCGCGCAGGTCCGCCCGGCACTTGCCGATACCCACGCAGCGGTGCACGGCGTCGGCGACCGAGCCGTCGTCGTCGGCGAAGGCGAAGCCGTCCGCGGCCCGCTGCTCGGAGGAGGCGGGGCGGCGCAGGGCCGCGTCGATCGGATCCGGGTCCACCAGCACCCCCGGGTTCATTAGCCCCGCCGGGTCGAGCAGGGCCTTGAACTGGGCAAAGGCGTCCAGGGCCTGCGGCGAGTACATGGCCGGCAACAGTTCGCTGCGCGCCCGCCCGTCTCCGTGCTCACCGGCCAGGGACCCGCCGTAGCGGGCCACCAGCTGCGCGGCGGACTCCATGAACTCCCGGAACTCGGAGGAGCCGGAGGCGAAGGGGAAGTCGATGCGCATGTGGATGCAGCCGTCGCCGAAGTGCCCGTAGGCCAGGCCGGAGAGGCCGCGATCGTCCATGAGCTCCTTCAGGTCCCGCAAGTAGGACCCGAGGTGCTCCGGCGGCACGGCGGCGTCCTCCCAGCCGGGCCACGCGTGGGCGCCCGTGGCCGTCCGCACCGCCAGCCCGGAGCCGTCCGCGCGGATCTGCCACAGCCGGGCGGCCTCCGGACCGGAGGGCAGCACCACCGCTTCCAGGCCGTGGGCGGCACGGACCATCGCCTCCGCGGCGGCCACCGCCTCGGCCGTGTCCGCCCCGCCGACCTCGACCATCAGCCAGCCGCCGCCGGCCGGCAACTCCGGCACATCGTCACCGCCGGGGGACCGCCGCACCACCTCGACCATCTCGCCGGACAGGCCCTCCAGCGCCAGCGGCCGATGGGGCAGCAGGGAGGGGACGTCGTCGGCCGCCGCGGGCATGTCCGGGTAGCCGATGACCGCCAGCGCCGGCGCCGGCGCCCGGGGCACCAGGTCCACCTCTGCCTCGAGCAGCACCCCGCACGTGCCCTCCGTCCCGGCGAGGGCGGCGGCCAGGTTGCGGCCGTTCTCCGGCAACAGGTGTTCGAGGCTGTAGCCGGAGATCTGGCGGTTGAACCGGCCCAGCTCGGTGCGCAGCAGCTCGAGGTGCCGTTGGATGAAGGATTCCAGCCCGGGCACCTGATCCACAGCATCGCGCCCCGGCACCACGTCCAGGATCCGCCCGTTCGGCAGCAGCCAGCGCAGGCGGCGGACATTGTCCGCGGTCCGACCGTAGGCGAGTCCGTGGGGGCCACACGCGTTGTTGCCGATCATCCCGCCGATGGTGCAGCGGCTCGCCGAGGACGGGTCCGGCCCGAACCGCAGTCCGTGCGGCGCCGCGGCGGCCTGTAGATCGGTCAGCACCACCCCCGGCTGCACGACGGCGGAGCGGGCCTGAGCGTCGATCCCCACGATCCGATGCAGGTGCTTCCCCACATCCAGGATCAGCCCGGGGCCGACGGCGTTGCCCGCGATGGAGGTGCCCCCGCCCCGCACGGTCACGGGCAGCCCGTGCCGGGCCGCGATCCGGACGGCGGTCACGACGTCGGCCTCGTCCAGCGGGCAGACCACCACCCGTGGGGCGATCCGGTAGTTGGAGGCGTCCGAGCTGTACAGGGCGCGGCGGAGCGTGGAGGTGTGCACCTCACCGCGCAGCTGCTGCTCGAGCTCCCGGATTGCGGCATCGGCGCCCGGATCTGCGTCCGGCCCGGTGCCCGGACGGCTGACCACCCGGTCATCCTGCAGTGTCGTCGGCCGGGCTTCCGGATCCAGGTCCGTCTCACGGTCCATGGGTGGGGTCCCTTCGGGGTGCGGGCGGCATGAGGTCCTGTCCCTGCACTGTGCCGGACCGCGGGGACAGGGGCAAGCATGGAAGACCCTGTCTGTTGTCCCGGGTGTGGGCAATACTGGACTCATGAGTGATCCAGCCAACACTCCCGCCGCCCCGTCCCCGCACCCCTCCGACGCCGCCCCCGACTGGAAGCCGATCCTCGCCGCCCTGGGCAACGAGGCCGCCCGCACGGTCTTCGCCCGGGCTGCCCTCAACATCCTCGACCCCGTGGCCCGCGGCGACCTGACCACCAAGGAGCAGAAGTCCGTGGAGGGCTGGCTGAAGCTCGGCATCCTGATGGAGGATGACATCGGTTCCGTCACCGTGGACGGCAACGCCCTGCGGGCGCCCCTCACCGTGAGCGCCCGTGGTGGGCAGCGGGAGGCGAGGGGCGGCGTCGGGAAGTTCCTGGTGGACGGGCGCGGACCCCGGATCGAGGCGATGCCGGCCTCGGCGGCCGAGCGCACCGAGGTGCTGCGGTGGGTGCGCGATCACGCCTTGGGGCCGGACGAGGTCCTCACCGAACCGCAACTGAACCAGCGGTTGCACGTGTTCCACCCGGACGTGGCGATGCTGCGCCGCTACCTCGTGGACGCGTCCCTGCTGGAGCGCACCGCGACGGGCACCGAGTACGCGATCCCGGCGGATTCCCGCATCCCCTAGCCGCGCCGGGCGAGGGCCTCACGGATCGTGCGGGTCACCGAGAGGGCCGTCATGCCGGACGTCTTGGGGTTCTCCGGACTGGGCGCCGACTCGAAGGTGAGCTCGATCCGACCGGCAGGACCGGTGGCCAGGATCTCGTGACGGCTGCGGACGGCGGCCGCATCGGCCACGAGCTCCACCCGGACCCGCCCCAGGGACCGACGCAGCAGGGCCACGTCCTCCGGCATGTCAACACAGCCAACTCCGACGCCACCACCGGTCATCCCGACGCCGGCCCCCGCCCTCCCGCGCGTGGCCCATGCCAGTCCGACGGCGACGTTGACGTTGGCCGGGAACCGCTCGATGGCCTCGGCGGGACCGCCGGCGAAAACCGTCACAGGGCCGTCCTCGGGCCGCAGCGCGTGCAGGCGGTCCTGCTCAGCCGGAGTCATCCACGGCCGGATCAGGGACGTGGGGAGTTTGGAGGTGCGGATGCGGACCGAGTCCAGGCCGTCCGCATCGGCTGCCGCGGCGAGGACGTCGAAGCCACCGATGGCCCCGCTGGTGACCCAGAGTCGCCCGGGGCCGGCCAGCAGCGTCCGGGCCAGGTCCGCATCGGCGAGGGCCCCGACGCTGGTCAGGACCAGGTCGGTCCCCGCGGCGATGATCTCGGGGCCGTACTCGCCTGCGGCGGTGACGCCGGCGCACTCCACCACCAGGTCGGCCTCCGCCAATGCCTCGGGCCAGGTGGGGCAGTCGGTGTCCTGGCCGGTGGTGACCAGCTCGACTCCCGGGACGGCCCGGTGCCCGTGAGCGGCCACATCGCGCTCGGCCGCCCGCAGCTGGAGTAGGCCGGCGTCCCGCTCCGGTGCCAGCAGGGTGGCGACGTGGCGGCCGATGGCGCCAAAACCCAGAAGGAGCACGCGGGCGGGGGAGGACCGAACGGTCTGGGACATGCGGAGTCCTTCGCAAGTGAGGTGTGAGATCAGAGGGGAAGATCTGGGCCGGCCTGAGGGCCGTCCGGGTTCCCAGTCCACACCATCGCCTCGAGCACTCAGGCCATGTTGCGTCCCGCCGGGCCGGGCTCAGGCGACCGCGCGACGGGCCGTCGGCTGCGCGTTCACGCCATGTGGCGTGCCGCCTGCTGCACCGCGGCGGTGAGCCGGTCCAGCGCCTCAGTCCCGGCGGTCCAGCGCTGCCAGTGCAGGGCCACCCGTGACTGGCCCAGCTCAGGGATGGCCACCAGGTCCGAGTGAGTGCCCTCCAGGACCCCCTCCGGCAGCTGTCCGGCAGGGATCATGCCCCAGCCCAGTCCCGCGGCCACTGCCGCGTTGAACCCACCGACGGTGGGGACCTGATGGCGCGGGGGTCCGGCCTCACTCATCCCATCGTCGCCGCTCCGGCCGCCGCTCTGACTGCCCCTCTGGTCGCCGCGCGTGCCCCTGCTGCCCCCTCCGGTCACGGAGGATCCTCGGCTGGCCTGGTCGGCGCGCCAGGCGGCCAGCCGACTGCGCTGCAGATTGTCCCGGGTGCCGAACTCCTGCACGGGAACGGCATCGAAATCCACGGATCCGTCCTCGCGCCGGTACCGGTCCAGCAGGGCGGACGCCGCCACCGCGTGGTAGTCCATGGCACCGAGCTCCATGGAGAGGCAGCCGGAGACGGGGGAGGGGTCCTCCGTGATGGCCGCGATGACCGTGCCGGAGCGCAACAGCTCGTGGGTGTGCTCCTGGTCCTCAAGGTGCAGTTGCAGCACGGCGTCATCCCAGGTGGCGGCCTGCCGCAGCACCTCCACGAACCAGGTCGCCATCGAGTCGGCGTTGACCGCCACGGACAGCACCGTGCGCCCGCCGGTGCCCTGGCCGAGGGAGCGCCTCGTCTCATCCTCCAGCACTGTCACCTGCCGGGCGAGGCGCAGCATCCGGTCCCCGGCGGCCGTGGTGCCGACCGGGACGGTGCGCGTGAGCAGGACCTGGCCGGCGTCCCTCTCCAGGGCCTTGATGCGCTGGGAGAAGGCCGATCCGGAGATGCGCAGGAGCGCGGCGGCGGCGTCGAAGGTCCCCTCGTCCACGGCGGCGGCGAGGGCCCGCAGGTGCTCGGTATTCATGAAGTAAAGCTTAATACCCTGAAGGATATGTAGGTGGAACGGATGTCTCGGCGCCCCTAACGTGGCTGCGTGACGATCTTCCTGACTGGTCTGCTGACCTGCCTCGCCCTCATTGTGGCCATCGGTGCCCAGAGCCTGTTCATCATGCGCCAGGCCATCCGACGCGACCGGCTCCTGCTGGCACTCGCCGTCTGTCTGGTGGGAGACATCGTGCTGATCACGGCCGGGACGGCCGGTGTCGGCGTGATCACCGAGAACGCCCCGTGGCTGCTGGAGGTCCTCAAGTGGGGCGGCGTGGCCTACCTGCTCTGGTTCGCGTACTCATCCTTCCGCTCCGCCTTCGGCGCGCGGCGGTCCATGGCGGTGAGCGCGGATGACGGGGATGAGGCAGACGCAGAGCACGTCGGCGGTGCACGGCCGGGCGCCGCCGTCGCCGACGACGCGGGGGAGGGGTGCGCACCCGGGGGCGAGCCCGCGCTGGTGGGGGCCGGAGCCGGCGTCGGGCGCGGGACAGGGGCCGCCGGAGGGCCGGCGACCGGCACGCTGTCCGTGGTCTCGGACCGGCAGCGGCTGTCCGTGCGGATGGACCGCTCCGGCGGGCGGCAGCGGGCGCTGACGCCGGTGTGGACCGTGGTGCTGACGGCACTGTCCGTGTCCCTGCTGAACCCGCACGCGATCCTGGACACGGTGGTCATGCTGGGCACCCTGGCCAACTCCTACGGGGCCGAGAAGTGGATCTTCGCCGGCGGCGCCCTGACCGGCTCGGCGATCTGGTTCCTCACCCTGGGCTTCGGCGTCCGCGCCTTGGCCCCGCTGCTGGACACCCCACGGACGTGGAAGATGGTGGACATCGTGGTCGGCTCGGTCATGGTCTTCATTGCCGGGTCGCTGGCCTTCGGGTGATCCCGCACCGTTTTCCGTGTGGTGGGAAGAGACCTCGTCCCCGCGCTGTTCCCCCGTCCCCGCGCTGTTCCCCCTAAGAATGGACACGTCGTCGAACAGGAGCACAGCATGAAGATCGGCATCATCGGGGCCACCGGCATGGCCGGACAGGAGATCTACCGCGAGGCCGCGCGCCGCGGCGAGGAGGCCGTGGCGATCGTCCGCGACGCCGCCAAGGCGAGGGAACTGCTGGGGGCCGAGGCCGCCGTCGTGGAGAAGGACGCCTTCGACCTGACCGCCGCGGACCTGGCCGGCTTCGACGCGGTGGTGGATGCCTTCGGCACCTCGCCGGACCAGGCCCACACCCACAACGACCTGACGCGCCAGCTGGTACAGGCGGCGCCAGCCTCGGATCAGGCGTCCCCGCGGCTGCTGTTCATCCTCGGTGCCGGTTCCCTGACCAATCCGGAGACCGGCCGGCTCGCGATCGAGGACATCCGGAAGGCTCCTGGCTCCGAGGCCTGGATCAGCATCCCCGAGGCGGCCCTGGAGCAGCTGGAGTACCTGCGCGCCGTGGACTCGGTGGACTGGGTGGGGGTCTCCCCGCAGATGATGTTCACCCCCGGCGAGGCCACCACGCCGCAGGTGGGCCAGGACTCCCTGCTGACCGCCGCGGACGGGGGATCCCACACCACCGCCGGCACCATGGCCGTGGGCATCCTCGACGAACTGCAGAATCCGTCCTACCGCAACACCCGGTTCACGGTCTCGGACGCCTGACCCCTCAGCGGCGCTGGGAGGGTTCGTGGCCGCGGGCGTCGAAGTCGAGCGCTCCCGCCCCGCGGAACCGCTCGGCGGGAACCGGTCGCCCGGCCATGGCCATGATGAGGTCCAGGGCGGTGCCCTCCACCTCCGGGCCGGCACCCACCCAGTGGTGCACGTCCCGGGCCACCAGGGTTAGCCCCCGGGCGCGGGCCTTCGAGGGGACCGTGAAGTTCGAGGACTCGAAGAAGTCGAGCAGCGTCACCAGGACCTCGTCCGGGTAGGTCCGGCGCAGGCCCAGTGGCACGCGGATGTCCTCGCCGTGGATGACCACCTCGCCCAGCCAGGCCTGCAGGGTCCCGTTCGGCGAGACGGTGGAGTCAATGGTGGCGCGGAACTGCTCCAGCGTCCCTGCCGGCGTGGCGCCCAGCCGTTCCTCGAGCCGCCGCTGGTTGTGCCTATCCGCATTGAACCCCGCCCCCACGATGCTGCGGATCCACGCCCAGAAACCGGTCGAGGCCCCCGCCGTCAGGTGCGCCACGGCCTGCTCCACCGTCCACGCTGTGGACAGGGTGTGCAACTGCCACTGCTCCTCGTCTAGGCCCGCCAGGTCGTCCGCGAGTGCCGCGCGTTCGGTGTGGATGAGTTCCCAGAGGTGGTTCACGGTCCCACCTTAGGCCACAGGGCACGGCGTCATCCGGGCCGAAGCTACACTCGGCGCATGGACCAGCCCGCGGCCCCCGCGCCACGCCTCACCACGCGCCCCTTCTCCCAGGTCAACGTGTTCTCCGCGGAGCCGCTGGCCGGTAACCCGGTGGCCGTGGTGCACGCGGCGGACGGGGTGGCCGAGGAACAGATGGCGGCCTTCGCCCGGTGGACCAACCTCTCCGAGACCACCTTCCTGCTCACCCCCACGGATCCCGCCGCCGACTACCGGCTGCGCATCTTCACCCCGGGTGGCGAGCTGCCCTTCGCCGGCCATCCGACGCTCGGCTCGGCGCACGCCTGGCTAGTCGCCGGCGGCCGCCCGGCGACGGAGGGGCGGGTAGCGCAGGAGTGTGCGGCGGGCCTGATCACACTGCGCCTGGAGCAGGGGGACGGACGAGCCCACGACGCCGGCCGGCTCGCCTTCGCCGCCCCGCCCCTGGCGCGCTCCGGTCCAGTAGACCCCGCCGACGTGGACCGCGCCCTGACCGAGGTGGGGCTGGAACAGACCGACCTGGTGGACGCGGCCTGGGTGGACAACGGCCCCGGCTGGATGGGCCTGCTGCTCACGGATGCCGAGGCCGTGCTCCGCGCCGCCTCGCAGGCCGGGTCGGAACTGAAGATCGGCCTCGTGGGACCGCACCGGTCCGTGGCGGCCCCGGCCGACGTCGAGGTCCGTGCCTTCGTCCCCGGCCTGGGGATCCCGGAGGACCCGGTGACCGGCAGCCTCAACGCGGGGCTGGCCCAGTGGCTCATCGGTGCGGGGCGGCTGCCAGCGCGGTACGTGGCCGCGCAGGGCACGGCCCTGGCGCGCGCCGGACGGGTCCACGTGGAGCAGGACGCCACGGACCCGGAGACCATCTGGGTGGGCGGGGACTGCGTCACGGTGCTCGACGGCACGGTCCGGATGTAGACCAGCCG
This sequence comes from Citricoccus muralis, assembly GCF_003386075.1. GTDB lineage: Bacteria > Actinomycetota > Actinomycetes > Actinomycetales > Micrococcaceae > Citricoccus > Citricoccus muralis. The sequence goes on along the minus strand of NZ_QREH01000001.1, from coordinate 2,575,232 downwards.
GTAGACCGCGCTCCCCGGCCCATGAGAGCATGACGCCCACCGGGACCTACCCCTCAACAGATCGGAAGGACCATCCCCATGACGACCCATTACCACTCCCCAGAAGACCTCGACCGGCTGAGCGAGTACAAGGAACTGGCCGGCCCCGAGTTCGCCGCCTATGCCAAGTTCGATGGAAGCATCGGCCGGGAGGGCGGGGCGATCGACCTGCTGAACCGTGAGCTCATCGCCGTGGGTGTCGCGATCTCCTCCCAGTGCCCGTACTGCATCCAGGTCCACGTCACTCAGGCGAAGAAGGCCGGCGCCACCAAGGCTCAGGTCGCCGAGGCGAGCATGATCGCCGCCGCCCTGGGAGCGGGCGCGGCGGTCACCCACGGGACCATGGCGTTCCGCCTCTACGACGAGGCCTGACACTCCGCGGCCCTCGGCGGCAGAGCTCGTCCCGCCCTGTCCGCGCCACCGTCCCGGAGCGCCTACCGCCGGGTACAACACGCCCTCGCTGACATTTTCAACCTTTTCGCGGCGGCCGCGAGAAGATGGGGGGATGCAGAACTCAGTTCCGGACGGATCCAGCGCCACCCAGCCGATCGAGGTTGCCGCGGTGGTCCTGTACCGTCCGGACGGCAAGGTGCTGACGGTGCGCAAGGCCGGCACCACCATGTTCATGTTCCCCGGGGGCAAACACCAGGACGACGAGGCCCCGTTGGACACCGCGATCCGCGAGCTGGCGGAGGAGACGAGTCTGGCCGTGCCCCCGGAGGACCTGGAGCACATCGGTGCCTGGGACACCCCGGCCGCCAATGAGAACGGGCACCAGCTCCACTCGGAGGTCTTCGTCCTCCTGCGTCCGCTGGCCCGTAACGAGGTCCCGGAGGCCAACGCCGAGATCGAGGAACTGGTTTGGATGGACCCGGCCGCCCCGGAGGCCCCGGCCGGCCACGGCATCGCGCCGCTGCTGCGGGCAGTCTTCCCGGATCTGGCGCGTTGCCGCCCGTTTTGAGCCGGTTCTGAGCCGCCCGTTCTGACCGCGGTTGTACGCAGCTGGCGGTCGCCCCCGGCTCAGCCCCTCACGGCGCCGGTGTGCGCGTCGTGCTCGCGCAGGAACCGCCGCTGCACCCGGGCGTCCACCACCAGCAGGAGGGCGACCACCGCGAAACCGGCCAAGGCCAGTAGGGTGGCCGGGCCGGCGTCGTCCCCGGGGGTGAAGAGCCCCCGAGCCTCATCCTGCCAGGGCCACAAGGTCCGCAGCCCGCCGATCATGACACCGGTCAGGATCGCCAGGGTGATGGTGTGGTGGTGGTCCAGCAACCACTTCAGCAGCTTCACCACCACCACCATGCCCAGCGCCATGCCGAGGGCGAAGACGCCCAGGTAGGCGAGGTCGAGCTCGTCCACGGCGCGCAGCGTGGGCTCGTAGAGGCCGAACGTCAGCAGCAGAAATGAGCCGGAGAGTCCCGGCAGCACGAGGGCGGAGACGGCCACCATGGCCGCGGGCACCAGCACCAGCGGGTGCGCCTCGACCGAGGCCGGCGGCAGGGAGACCAGCAGGAAGGTGGCCGCGGCGGCGGCCAGCCCGCCGATCAGGTGGACTGGCCGCAGGCGGACGTCCCCGGGGTCCCTGCCCACCGCGACGCGCCGGAACCGCTCGGTGGCCAGGCCCTGCAGCATCATCCGGAACGGCACGGCCACGGAGGCCAGCACCATGCCGAAGAACAGCGCGCGCATCAGCACCGGGTGGTTCTCCATGGCATCCGCCATGGGGCCGGCCACCGTGAACACGGCGACCAGCATGCCGAGGGCCACGGGAAGGACGACCTTCCAGTGCACCAGGCGCAGGTGACCGGCGGCACCAGCCCGGCGGTCAGGCCCGGTGATGAGCCGGCGCACGGCGGAGATCACGTGCGCCGCGGAGTCGATGATGTGGTGGTAGATCCCCACCACGAGCGCCACGGTGCCGCCGGAGACGCCCGGGACGGTCTCCACCGCGCCGATCAGCGCCCCGCGGACCAGGTTGCCCAGCAACGACGTCGGCCGCTCGGCCGGGACTGCCGGCCCGCCGGAGTCTGGGGCCGGGTGGTCGGCTGGGTCGCCGGCCCGGTTCATCGCGGGGGAGCCGGCGGTGGGACCGGCAGGGGATTCGGCACTGGACATGAAGCGGTGGACCTCCGGGGGTGGCTGTAGGCCGCATGACGGCCGGACGGCCCCTGAGTCTACCGACTCGGGGGCGTCGACCTGTCTCACGGCAGGGGTGGCCGTGCCTCCAGCAGTGCGCGGGTGAACGGGGCGCTCGGCTGGGCCCAGACCTGTTCCACGGGTCCGTGCTCCACGACCCGCCCGCTGTGCATGACGGCGACCGTGTCACAGACCTGGCGGATGACCGCGAGATCATGGGAGATCAGCACCAGGGCCGTGCCGGTGCGGTCCTGCAAGTCGGCCAGCGTCTCCAGGATCGAGGCCTGCACCGTGACGTCCAGGGCGGAGACCGGCTCGTCCAGCACGAGCACGGCGGGCTCGGCGGCCAGGGCCCGGGCGATCGCCAGCCGCTGCCGCTGACCGCCGGAGAGCGAACGGGGGCTGCGGTGCAGGACGGAGGCCGGCAGCCGGACCAGTTCCAGCAGCTCCGTAGGCGTGCGCGCGCTGCCGGACAGGCGCAGCGCCGTGCGCAGGATTCTCCCACCGTCCCAGCGCGGGTCGAAGGAGCCCAGCGGGTCCTGGGGGACCAGCCGGACCAGGTGGCGCCGGGGCCGGCGGTGCCGTTCGGGCAGCTCGCTCCACGGCTCGCCGGCCAGCTCCACACGGCCGGCGTCCGCCCGTTCGGCGGCCACGAGGATCCGCGCCAGCGTGGACTTCCCGCTGCCGGACTCCCCGACCACCCCGAGCGCCTGGCCGCGGCGCACGGTCAGGTCCACGCCGTCGAGGGCGTCCACCGTGCCACCGCCGGGCAACCGGTAGCTCCGATGCAGTCCCCTGGCACGCAGCACCTCCGGGGCCTGCTCCGGGACAGGTGGCCGCTGCCCAGAGCCCCGCGGGACGGAGGCCACGAGGGCCCGGGTGACGGGGTGTGCCGGCCGGTGCAGCACCTGCCCGGCACTGCCGGACTCGACCACGCGGCCGCCGTCCAGCACCACCACGTCGTCGGCCAGCCGCGCCACCGCGCCGAGGTCGTGGGTCACGAGCAGCACGGCCGTCCCCTCGTCCCGCAGCCGCCCGAGCAGCTCGAGCACGCCCCGGGCCACCGTGGCATCCAGGGCGGTGGTCGGCTCGTCGGCGACCAGCAACTGCGGCTCGGAGACGATCGCCGAGGCGATGAGAGCGCGCTGCCGCATCCCGCCGGACAGCTCCCCAGATCGCTGGGCGGCCCGCGTCTCCGGCTCGTCCAGGCCAGCGTGGGCCAGGGCCTGCAGCACCCGGCGGCTGCGTTCCGGCCGGCGGGCCCCGCGCAACTGGAGCGACTCGCCCACCTCGGCGCCCACGGTGCGCAACGGGTCGAGCGACTGCAGGGCGTCCTGCAGCACGAAGCCGATCTCGGAGCCGCGCAGTTTTCGCCACCGCCGGGCGTCCGCCCCCGTGACGTCCTGACCGGCCACCGTGAACCGCTCGGTAGAGACCCTGGCCGGCGCTCCGCCCTCCCCGGCGAGCCCGACGAGGCTGCGCGCCAACACGGACTTGCCGGCCCCGGACCCGCCGACCACGGCCAGGCAGCGCCCGGGCTCCAACCAGAGGTCCACGTCCCGCAGCACCTCCCCGACGCCCGGGAAGGAGACGGTGAGTCCGGCGACGTCGAGGACCGGGGTCACGCCTGCGCCGCTCATGCCGGCGCCACCGCGCTGAGCCGCCGGCCGAGCATCGTCAGCGCGGCGGCGGCCGCCGTGATCGCCAGCCCCGGCGCCACGGTGAGCCACCAAGAGCTGGTGATGTGCAGCCGGCCGGCGTTGAGCATGGCCCCCCACTCCGGGGAGGGCGGTAGCGCGCCGAGACCCAGGTAGCTCAGGGCGGAGACCCACACGATCGCCTGCCCGATCCCCAGGGTCCCCACAGCGATCAGCGGCCACAGGGTGTTCGGCACCACGTGGCGGAGGAACGCTTCGGGCGCGGACGCCCCCTCCAGCCGGGCGGCGGTGACGTAGGGGCTGTGCACCACCGAGCGGGCGCGAGCGCGCAGGATCCGGGCGTAGCCGGGGGCGGTGGCCAGGCCCACGGCGAGCACCGAGGGACCCACGCCCGCGCCGAGCACCGAGACCAGCAGCAGGGCGAGGACGAGGCTGGGCAGCGCGAAGAGCACCTCGATGACCCGGCTGAGCGCACCGTCGAGCCAACGCGGGCCGAGGGCGGCGCCGAAGCCGAGCAGCAGCCCGAGACCCAGCCCGATCGTCGTGGCGGCCGCTCCGACGCCCAGCGATTGGCCCGCCCCGTGCACCACGCGCGTGTAGACGTCCCGCCCGGAGGCGTCCGTGCCGAAGACCGCGCCCGGCCCCGGCGGCTGGTAGGCCTGCGCCGGAGCGACCGCCGTGGGGTCACCGGGGGCGAGCAGCCCCGGGAGCAGCGCGGCCAGCACCACCAGGAGCACGACGCCGGCGCTCACCATCCCGCCCGGCCCCAGGTTCGCGGCCCAGCGTCTTGCCCACCCACCCACGGCGGCGGCCCGGCCCTGCGACCGGCTGGCCGTTTGCTGCCCCCTCACGAGACCACCTCGCCCGCGGGTGCCTTCCGCACGGCCTCGACCCGGCCGCGCAGCCGGGGATCGACGACGCGCTCGAGTAGGTCGGCCACGGACATGACCACTACGTAGCCCAGGGCGATGACGAGCACCACGCCGATCACGAGCGGCACGTCCCGAGCATGCGTGGCGTCGATCAGCAGACGGCCCAGGCCCGGCCGGCCGAACAGGGTCTCGACCACCACGGCCCCGGAGAGCAGCGAGCCGAACGCCCACCCGGACAGCGCGATCGCCGGCAGCGCGGCGTGCCGCAGCGAGTGGACCCACAGCACCCACCGCTCCGAGGCACCCCGGGTGCGGGCCGTCGTCGCGAAGGGGGCCGTATGCGCCTCCTCCAGGCCGTCCCGCATGACCTGACCGAGGAAGCCGGCCACGGGGACGGCGAGCGTGAGGGCCGGCAGGATGAGTGACCGCAGGGAGTTGTCACTGCTCGTGGCCGGCAGCCAGCCGAGCCCGCCGGCGAAGACCGAGATCAGCACGGCGCCCAGCCAGAAGTGCGGCATGACGGAGGCGACCACCTCGCCGCCGCGCAGCAGGCCCATCGCGCGGCGGGCGAGCGGGCCGCGGGCGCGCACCGCCAGGGTCGCGACCGCCAGCGCGAGCGCCCAGGCGAGCACGAGCCCGAGGCCGGCCAGGGCGAGCGTCCCGGGCAGCTGGTCCCCGATGAGCTCGGCCACGGGCTGGCGCCGCGCGTAGGAGTCACCGAGCTGGAACGTGACGGTGCGGGCCAGCTGCAGCAGGTACTGCACCAGGAGTGGCTCGTCGAGGGAGTACTCCTGCCGCACCCGGGCCATCGACTCCTCGCTCGCCTGGGAGCCGGGGCCTCCGAGGATCGCCTCGGAAGGATCGCCGCCCGCGGCCCTCAGCGCGAAGAACACCACGGTGGCAACCACCCAGGCCACGAGGGCCACCGCGGCCAGGCGGCCGATCAGCCAGCGCAGCACGGCCCTCATGCCGCGTCCGTCCGGCCCCGCCTCACGGGATCACGGCTGTGTCAGCTGGGCGTTGATGAAGGTGGGCGTGGCCACCGTGCCGAGGGTCGTCACGCCGGTCACCCCGCGGGTGAGGAAGTGGTTCTGCTGGTCGTACAGCGGCAGGATGTAGTAGCCCTCCAGCACCGTCCGCTGCGCCTGTTCGTACAGCGCGGCGCGCTGGTCCGGATCGGTGATCCGGGCGGCCTCCTCCAGCGTGGCGTCCAGCTCCTCGTCCGTGACCTGGGAGAGGTTGGCGAAGTAGCCGCTGGGCGCGGGCTCGGTGCCGGCGGAGTGGTAGAGGGTCCTCAGCACGTCCGGACCGACCTTGGTGTACGGAGCGCTGACCGCCTCGTAATCGTTGTCGCCACCGTCCTCGGGCGCGGCCAGGGCGCCGTACCAGGCCGAGAGGTCGAGCGGGGTGAGGATGACCTCGAAGCCCACCTCGCGGGTGTTGGCCTGAATCTGCTCGAAGAGCGCCTGCTCGGCGGCCACCGACTGGTTGGTGCTCACCGGGAAGCGCACGGTCAGGCGCTCGCCGTCCTTGACGCGGTAGCCCTCGGAGTCGGTCTCGTCCCAGCCAGCCTCGTCCAGGAGCCGCTCCGCGGCCTCCCGGTCGGTGCCGAAGAGGGCGGGGTCGCTGTACGCCATCGGCTCGGCGCTGGACAGTGGCGAGTGGGACCGGGTGGCCACGCCCTGGTAGAGCGCCTCGATCCCCGGGTCCACATCCGCGGAACGGATGAACGCCTCGCGCACCCGCTCGTCGTCGAAGGGAGCCTGCCCGGAGTTGAGCTCGATCCGGTTCACGGAGCCGGGACGGGGCGCGTCCAGGTGGCTGAACTGGTCGCCGGCCGCACCGTTCTCGGCGGCCACGATCGCCTCCGGCTCGGGGTTGTCCATGACGTGGACCTCACCGGACTGCAGGGCCGCCCAGCGGGTGGCAGGGTCCGGCAGGAACCGCCACTCGATACGCTCGAGGTGCGCGGCGCCGTCGTGCTCCGCCTCCGGTCCGTGGGAGGTGTACTCCTCGTTGCGCTCGAGGATGACGTGCTGTTGGGGGACCCACTCGCTCACGGTGAAGGGGCCGGTGCCGATCGGGGCCGCGCAGTTCTCCTCCATGCCGCGTTCGATGCCGGCCGGGGACTGCATGGCGGTCCACTGCATGCTCAGCGACTCCAGTAGCGCGGAGTCGGGTTCGCTGAGGTGGAAGCGCACGTGGGTGGCGTCCACCGGTTCGACCTCGGCAATCTTCTGCACGGCGAGGAAACCGGTGGAGGAGGCGGTGTCCGGGTCCTGCAGGTGCTCGATGTTCGCCTTCACGGCCTCGGCATCCAGCGGCGTGCCGTCGGTGAAGGTGATGTCCTCGGCCAGGGTCAGGCCCCAGGTGAGGCCGTCCTCGCTGACTTCCCAGTCCGTGGCCAGCCAGGGCTGGATCTGTCCCTCCGCGTCCCGCCCGACGAGCGGCTCGAGGTACTGCGTGCTGAGCAGCGCCTGCGGGTAGTTGCCACCCACGTGCGGGTCCAGGCAGGTCGGCTCGGCGTCCCCGGTGGCGTAGACGAGGGTGCCGCCCTCCACGGGTTCTCCCGCACCGGCATCACCGTTTCCGGAGCCGCTCTCACCGCCGCTGCAGGCCGTGAGCAGGAGCGTGAGCACCGCCGCGCCTGTGGCCAGGCGGGCTCCGCGTCGGGGGGAAACGGGGGACAGCCGGTCTTCGGCCATAGGGATATGCACCTTCACTCGAGCTTGACACGTCAATCGTAGTTGAGCCGCCCCCGGCGGATTCATCCGGCGTCATGCCGTCCTGGCGCACGCCACACGCACCGCTCACCGGGGATAGTGGCCGGCCCCGTGGGGATGCCACCATGGCCGGCATGCCCAGCGAACCTGCCGCCACCCCGACCGACGCCACCCCGATCGACGCCCGCCCGCCCAGCGGCTCCGCGGAGGACGGCAGCGTGAAGGCCGTCCTCCACCACTACCTGAGGACCGCCCGGCGTGACCTGCGCTGGAAGCTGGAAGGGCTCACGGAGCGGCAGCTCCGCACCCCCATGACCCCTACCGGTTCGAACCTGCTGGGGATCTTCAAGCACGTCTCCTCGGTGGAGGTCGAGTACTTCACCGGCTGCTTCGGCCGGCCCTCGGGGATCGAGATGCCGTGGTTCGAGGACGATTCCGAGCCCAATGCGGACATGTATGCCACCGCCGAGGAATCGGTGGAGTGGGTCTTCGCGCTCGCGGACCGCTGCGCCGCAGCGTCTGATGCGGCGATCGACGGGCTGGACCTGGCCGCCGTCGGGACCGTGCCGTGGTGGAGGAACGGGACGGTGACGCTCGGCCGGCTGCTAGTACACATGGTGGCCGAGTACCAGCGGCACCTGGGGCACGTGGACATCCTGCGGGAACTGCTCGACGGCGCCGCGGGCCTGGCCCCCGGCAACTCCAACCTCCCCGGCGAGGAAGACGGTGCCCCGGAGGACTGGTGGGACGGTTACACCGAGCGGCTGCGGCAGATCGCGGCGGACGCGCCGGACACACTCCCGAACACCCCCACCACGTGAGTCCGCTACCCGGCGGGTAGCTCCGAGATCTGGAATGTGGCCCCGGCGGGATCGGCCACGGTGGCCAGACGTCCGAAGGGCGTGTCCATCGGGCCGTCCAGCACGATTCCGCCCTGCGCCCGGACCAGGTCCGCGGCGGCATCGGCGTTCTCGACGATGAAGTATGGGCGCCAGTAGGAGTCGGTGCCCTCGGGGAACCAGTCGCGTGGGGCATCGCACAGCCCGGCCGTTGCGGCCTCTCCCGGGTGGTTGTTGGCGTAGCGTCCGCCCTCGCCACCCTCCTCGGCCTCGCCCGACTGCTCGCTAGGATCGGCACCGGCGTCCGCGCCGGCCTCTTCGCCGTTCTCGCCGAGGAGGGTCGGCTCCCATCCCCAGACCGTCCGGTAGTACTCGGCATCGGCGTCATAGTCGAAGCTCATGACCTCGAACCAGACCGGGGCGCCGACGGTGCCGTCCAGGACGAACCCCTCGAAGCCGTCCGCCTGCCAGATACCCATACCCTCCCCGCCGGGGGTGATCACCACGCCCATCGAACCGAGCCCGGGCATCGGCATGGCGGGGACGATCACGTCGCCGCCTGCCGCGGCGGTATCCGTCAGGGACTTCTCGATGTCGTCGCTCTTGAGGTAGACGGTCCACGCGGCGGGCTGATCGGCGTCGGACTCCATCTGGGACATGGCGCCGCCCACGGACGCACCGTGGCGGGTGATCATGTGATAGTTGGCGAAGTCAGGGCCCATGTCCTCGAACTCCCAGCCGAACAGTGACTGATAGAAGCCCTGGACGGCGCCGAGGTCCGGGACACCGAGGTCCACCCAGACGGGTGACCCGGCGGTGATGGGGGTGTGAGTGGTCCTGGCGGCGGGGCTGGTGTTCTCGGTCATGGCGGTCTCCTGGTGTCAGCGCAGGGTGTCGGCGCAGGGTGGCGGGGTCGGTTGGCCACGCCGGGTTCGGATGGATCAGACCGGTGGGCGGTACCGGGGCATCATCGACGGCAGCGCGCTGAGCATCGGGAACTGCCACGGGGCCGCGAAGTCCAGGCTCAGCGCCACGGTGGCCGAGGCCGTGAGCGGTTGGGGATGGACGCCGACGGCGGGGCGCGGGTTGGCCAGGTGCTCCATCGGTTCCGCGGTGGCCGGCACGGCCGTGGCCAGCAGCCACGGTGCGGAGGCGACCAGGGGCAACCGGAAGGAGCCCTCGCCGAGGCGGAGGACGCCGGTCACCGGCAGGCCGGCAGGGGACGGAGCCGGGTAGAAGCCGATCCAGACCAAGGCCTCCAGTCCGGGACCGCCGCGCAGGTGAGGCGGCAGGCGGACGGTGCCGTGGACAGTCCCGAGCTGACCGGTGGCGGGATTCGGGACCCCTGCGGTCAGGTCGGCCTCCGTGACGCCGGGCGGGAGCACGGCGAAAGGGGCCAACGTGGTGGTGGTGAGGGTGTCCGCGAGGCGGCGCAGCTCGGAGGGGGCCACGCCGACGGCATCACGGAAGCGGCGGGTGAACGTACCAGGGGAGGAGAATCCCACCTCGTGGCAGATGTCCACCACGGAGTGGTCCTCCGTCAGGAGCAGTTCCTTGGCCCGGTGGAACCGGACTCCGGCGAGGAAGCGGTTGGGGGTGACACGCAACCGCTGGGCGAACATCCGGGTGAAGTGGAACTGGCTGTAGCCGGCGGCATCGGCCATGTCCGCGACCGTGATGGATTCGGTGGCGTGGTCCGCAATGAACCGGGCGGCCCGCTGCGCCGCGGCCTCGTGCTCTCCACGCTGGTCTTTCACGAACCTAGTGTGGTGGCGGGCCTCGGTTGCTGTCATCATGTCATGTGCTCCGAATCCGGCGTGGCCCGAGCGGCTGTTCAGCCGGCGGGCATCTCCGAGGACATCCAGAGGATCTCCCACTGGTGGCCGTCCGGGTCCGTGAAGGTCCGCCCGTACATCAGGCCGGCATCCACCATCTCCTGCGCGGGGTTCGGGTCACTGGGCGGGACCTCGGTGGCCCCGGCGGCCAGGGCGGCGTCCACGAAGGGGTCCACGTTCTCTTGGGCCGCTGCGTCCAGGGCGATGATCGCGCCGTTGGCGGCCTGGGTGTCCGCCACCGGCTTGCCGTCGAGGAAGCTGGCGTAGAAGTCCCGGGTCAGCAGCATCACGGTCACATGCGGGCTGAAGGAGAGCGAGAGCGCGTTCTCATCGGAGTAGTCCTCTGAGATGCGCACTCCCACCGAGGTCCAGAACGTCCTCGCGGCCGCAACGTCCTGGATGGGCAGGTTGACGTAGATGTTCGTGCCGATGCCCGTGCTGGTCTGGTTCATGGAATCGACCTTAGGACCGTGTGATCCCAGGGCCGACTCCATTCCTGCGCAGCCCGACTTCGCCACGGGCCATGGTCGGCTTCCGAGACGAGACGAGACGAGACAGGCCGAGCGGACTCTTGAGGTCGAGGTTTGGCAGGACCGATTACCCGAGGCTGAGCAGGACCACCGCGATGCCGGCGGCCACCAGACCGATGACCCGCCGGTGGGTGACATGTTCATGCAAGACGAAGACCCCGAGCAGGACCGGGATCACCGGGTAGAGCGATGCCAGGGCGACGGCGATGGCCAGCAGTTGCTGCCGCGTGGCCAGCAAATACAAGGCGAGTCCGAGTGCGGCACCAGCACCGATGGCCAGGGCCTTGGCAATGTCTGTCCGGCTGACTGGCCAGGCGTTCCGGGCGGTGGCGAACACCGGGGCGAGGACCAGGACTGCGGCCGCACGGCCGGCGACCACAGCCCAGAGCCCGCTGCCGTCCGTGGCCAGGCCCAGCCCGATATATTGGACCGCCACGCCAACGCTGGCGATGAGGCCGTCCCGGATCGCCGACGAGCCGTGGAGTCCCCTCCTGCCACTGGAGACGAGCCACAAGGCCGGCAACATCATCGCGATGCCTACCCAAGCCGCCGGCGTGGGCTGCTCCGCGAGGAACCAGACCCCGCACAGCACGGACAGGGCCACGCCGGTGACGGCGCTGATGGGCAGGACCACGCTCATGTCCCCGCGGGCCAGTGCGCGGTTCAGGTACAGCATGGTGACGGCGCTGCCGACCCCGGAGAGTGCACCGAACCCCAGATCGATGAGACCGACATGTTCGGAGGGGACTGCCATCGCGGCCAGCAGCGCGAAGAGCAGTCCGCCCACCTGGCCCACCCAGGCGACGAAGGCGTAGTGGAGCCGGCGGGACAGGATCCCGCCGGCGTAATCGACCAGGCCGTAGACCACGGCGGAGGCGAGCGCCAACATCGGGCCCATCATGCCAGAGTGATGACCGCCAGGGTGCGTCCCCGGCGGCCATCACGTCCGCCTCTCGGTTCCTTGTGGAAGGTGGAACCAGCCCGGATCAGGCCAGGGCGAGCCCCTGGACCGGGGCCAACTTGGCCGCCCGTTGCGAGGGTGCCACCGAGGCGAGCAGTCCGGCCAGCACAGACACCCCCACGATCACGGCCAACTCCCACCAGGGGACCACCGGCCAGACGATCGACTGACCGATTCCGGCCGCCATCGGCCCGAAGACCGTGTGGGCGCCCAGGCCGCCGTAGACGGTCCCCAGGGCGCAGCCGATCAGTGCCGCCACCCCCGAGATCAACACGGCCTCCAGGGCCAGCATGCCGCGGAGCCCGCGCCGGGTCAGGCCCAGGGCCCGCATCAGCGAGTTCTCCCGTGAGCGCTCGATGGCGGACAGGGACAGGGTGTTGGCCACGCCGATCAGGGCGATCAGCACCGACACGGCGAGCAGGGCCGTGACCACCATGAGCATGCCGTCAATCACCACGGAGAACATCAGACGGATGCTGAGATCCCCGGAGATCTTGTCCTGGGACACCCCGGCCGCCTGGGCGATGCCGGTGTTCAGCTCCTGCAGGCCGTCCATGGAGACGGTGTCCGAGGCGTTGAGCCAGAGCTGCGGTGCCGTGACGGCCACGGCTGCAGCAGCAGCATTGCCCGCTCCTGCGCCGTCCCCGGCTCCCTGCCCGGCACTGCTGCCGGCGTTGTCCGCCAGTCCGATCGACCGCGCATCCTCGAGGGTGATCACGGGCCGCACGGCGGAAGAGGCGCTCTGGATGACCTCGAGTTCGAGGGAACCGCTGGTGCCGGTGACGGTCACGGTGTCAGTTTCGACGGTGTTGGGCATCAGGATGGTCCCGGGTTCGCCGAGCCGGTCGGCGCCCGCGCCTTGGGGCAGGCCGGAGACGACGGACCGCAGTTCCGCGGGATCGGCGGCGTAGACGGGCGTGCCGGAGTCGGAGCCGCCGCCCGAAGCCGAAGCGTCGCCTGCTGCCGGCTCGGTCACACCGGCCGGCAGCAGCAGGGCTGCGGAGTCGATCCCCTCCACCTGCGCCACGTCGTCCCGGGCCGTCTGGGCCTCGGCGGCACTCAGGCCCGCGACGCCGGCCGCGGCGGACCCCTCGCCAGGCCCGGCAGCGGAACCGTCACCGGACTGTGAGGCGGCGTCCAGGGCGGATTCGGTGCCGTTGCCGGGCATGAGCTCCACCTGCAGGTCCACGGGGAACTCCGCGGCGAAGATGGTGTCCATCTGCTGCTGGGCGGTGCGCCCGCCCGTGAGCATCATGGCCACCAGGGTGGTGCCGATCAGCAGGGCCGCGGCCGTGGAGGCGGTCCGGCCCGGATTGCGGGTGGCGTTGAGGCGGGCCATCCGGCCGGGCACTCCGGCAGGGCGGGCCGCCAGTCCGGCCACGGAGACGACCGCGGGCACGAACAGCACGGCGAGCATGAGCACGCCCACGAAGGACAGTGCGCCGCCAGCCACGGCGATCGCGAGGTCGGCCTCTGCTGCGCCCCAGACCAGCCCGGCCACGCCGGCCGCGAGGAACAGAGTGCCGAAGACCAGGCGCAGCACACCGGCCCGGTTGCCGACGGCGGCGTCCTCGCGGGGGCGCATGGCCTCCAGCGGGGAGACGCGCGTGGCCGCCAGGGCGGCGGACATCGAGGCGATGATCGTCATGACCATGCCCACGGCCACACAGGCGATCAGGTCGCGGAGGTTGGCCTCGAAGGTCAAGAAGCCGAAGCCCTCGTTCGTGGATCCCCAGAGGACGAGGGCCGCCACGATGCCGCTGGCCAGGGCCGAACCGATGATCGCACCGAGGATGCCGATGACGCCGGCCTCGACCAGCACGGATCCGCGCACCTGCCGGCGGGAGGCGCCCAGGGCCCGCTGCAGGGCCAGGTCGCGGGACCGCTGGGCCACCAGCACGGAGAAGGTGTTGGAGATGACCAGCGCGGTGACGAGCAGGGCGATCACGGCGAAGGCACCGAGCACCCACACGAAGACGTTGGAACCGGTCATCTGAGCGACCTGCTCCTGGGCCTGCACATCCGGGGTGGCGACCGTGACCTCCATCCCCTCGGTCTCGGCGAACTCCTGCAGGGCAGTCTGGACTGCGGCCAGGTCGGCCCCCTCCTCGAGGCTGATCAGGACGTACTCGGCGTAGTCCTGACCGAGGACCTCATCCAGGTCGACCGCCTCCTCGCCGGCAGCGGCACCGGCACTGGTGGTCATCGCCTGGGCGGCGTCGAGCTTCAGGGCCTCGGCCAGCGCGTCGTCCACCTTCAGCTGGATCGCGCCGATCGCATTGGGGTCCTGCGAGACCTCGGTCAGCCCGGACACAGTGACCTTGCGGCCGGCCGCGTCAGCGGACATGCCGGACATCAGGAAGGTGGAGGAGCCGACGTCGAGCCCGAAGTTCTCGGCGGTGCGCTCATCCAGGGCGATCTCGGTGGTGGAGCCGGCGGCCGGGTACTCGCCGGCCGTGAGCGGCTCGGCCACCAGGGAGGTGTCCTCGGGGACGGTGGAGGCCAGGGCGAAGTCGGAGTCGGGGCTCCAGGTGCCCTCGCCCTGGGCGTCGGCGGGGCGCTGGACGCCCACCGTGGTGACCACATGGGCGTAGGCGTCCTTCACGTCCTCCACGTCCTGCAGGGGGCCGGGCTCGGAGGAGGTGCCGGCCACCTCGGCCATCGAGGTCATGGCGCCGAAGGTGTCACCGGAACCGGAGGACGGGCCGACCACCAGGTCGGCCTTGGAGTAGGTGGCACCGATGGAGTTGCGCAGGCTGGCCGTGGAGGAGGAGCCCACGAGCAGGGCGGAGGCCAGGAACGTCACGCCGATGGTAATGGCCAGCAGCACCGAGATGTAGCGGCGCGGCTGGTCCCTCAGTTGGGACAGGGCGAGCTTCAGCATGGCTCAGGCCACCCCCAGCTTCGCGAGTGAGGCCAGCACGTTGTCCGGGGTGGGGTCCGTGATCTCGCCGGCGAGCTGGCCGTCCGCCAGCAGGACCACGCGGTCGGCGTAGGCGGCGGCGGCCGGATCGTGGGTGACCATGATGATGGTCTGGCCCATCTCGCGGGAGGAGCGGCGCAGCAGGGAGAGCACCTCGGCGCCGGTGGCGGAGTCGAGGTTGCCGGTCGGCTCGTCGCCGAAC